>JBCCYI010000023.1:0-28184 GCA_039189975.1 Pseudomonadota bacterium | reverse complement strand
GGCACGCTCGACATCCTGTTTTTGCCGGCAGCCCATGTGCTGTCGGCGCGGCTGGCGCGGGTGGCCCTGCGGTTTGATCTGCCGACACCAGCGATGCCGGAGGCCCCGCCACCGCCCGGCAGCGACCCCGATACACCGCCAAGGCTCCGTTAGCGGCCTTCGCGGCACGCCGCCGCCGGTCCACATCTCGATCCCGGACACACGCCGATCAAGGCCGTCGTCGCCGGCTGAGGCGACCCCCTGACCGCGGGCCGGGTCACTCTCCCGTACTGGCCGCGTCGGGTGGTCTTGCTGCCATCGGGCGGCCCTGGGCGGGCGACACGGCCGCCCGAGCGTGGCGCCGGCGCCGCTGCCCCGCCTCGGGCGCTGGGCCCGCGGGCGTCGCTCAGGACACCGACTGCGCCCGCGCGAAGGCCTCCGCGATGGTCGCCGCGTAGAGCGGCTTTTCCACAAAGGTCAGCCCCTCGTGCTCCTTCTCCATCTCGTGCCGGTTGTAGCCCGAAGCAAACACGACAGACACACCCCGGTCCATCAACGCCCGGCCAAAATCGAGCGAGAGCCCTTCGCCGAAGATGTTGACGTCCAGCAACGCAAAGCTCAGCCGGTCGGCCTCGCTCTCGGCGAGGGTGGTGGCGCGGCGGAGATTGTGTACCACATGCACCTTGCCGAACCCCATCTCCTCCAGGGTCTGCGCTGTGTCCAAGGCGATGATAATCTCGTCCTCAAGGTAGAGGATCGACGCGTTATTCGTAAGGTGCAGCACTGACGTCTCGTAGGGTTTCGCGCGCAAGCGCATAGTCGAATTCCATCACGCAATGGAGACCTTCGGGGCGCCAGTCCATGCGGACTTCGCCTTCGAGGCCGCCCTCGATCGTGGACACAATGAGCTGGCTGCCAAAGCCCGACTCTCCGCGGTCGGAGACGGTCGGCCCCCCGGTCTCGACCCAGATCATCCGCACCAGCTCGCCGTCGCCCTCATCGACACGGCTCCAGGACAGCGAGACAGACCCCGTTGGCCTGGAGAACGCCCCATATTTCGCGGCGTTGGTACAAAGCTCATGGATCGCCATACCGACCGCCAGCGTGGCACGCGCGTTCATCAAAAGGTCTGGGCCGCGCAGATGCACGCGGTCGCCGCCATACACATGGGTCAGCTCGGGCTCCAGAATGTCCCGGATATGTGCCGAGCCCCAGTTTGCCGTCGTCAGAAGCTTGTGCGTGCTGGCCAGCGCCTCGATCCGCTTGGCCAGGGTGTCGAATACGGCGCTGTCCTCGGCGGCTTCTCGGCGTGCGCGATTGACGAGCGCAAGCACGTTGGACAGCATGTTCTTGACCCGATGCTGCAGCTCTTTCATGACGCGCTGCAGCTCGTGGCTCATCTCCGCCTGCTGGGTCACGTCGCGCACGTTGACCCCCACCGCGCGCACCTGAGCGCCGCCGCCGATCTCGAAGATCGGATACCAATCGACCTCCCAGACACGCTCGGCATCCTTGCGCCCCTCGACGCTGCCCGAGATGCGCATGTCGAGGATAGGCTCGCGGGTCTCCAGCACCTTTTGCGCGGGGCCACTCATCTGGTCCTGTAGCCACGGCATGACGTCGCCGATGGTGTGGCCATAGTGGTCTTCGATGCTGGTCCCGTCGATCTCGCTCATCCGCGCGTTGACGCGCAGGAAGCGCAGCTCGTCGTCGACAAGCGCCATGGCCTGGGGCGAGACACGGTAGAGCTCTTCGATCTCGACAAGGTTCTTCTGCGCCAGGCTGCGCTGTTTTTCAATCTCGCGGGCGTAGGAGCGTAGCTCTGTCACGTCCGTCAGGGTGAAGATCACGCCTGAAACGGGCGCGCCATCGGTGCGATACGGCAGGACACGCAGGACAAGCTCAGCACTGGCGTCGTTCGTCTGCAGCTCCGCCTCCTGGGGGTGGCCCGTTTCGAGCACCTCCTGCGACAGTTCGACGAGCCGCGCCATCGAGATGTTCGAACCGATGTCGTCTATCCGGCGGCCCCGGTCGAGCTCGACAAAGCGGAAATAGCTCTGGGCCTCCGGGGTGAAGGATCGCAAGCAGAGCTCCGCATCGAGGAACACGGTCGGAATTCGGGTCGAGCGGATGAAATTCGACAGGTCGGAATTGACCTCGTTGAGCTCGGCGACCTTGTTTTGCAGCTCTTCGTTGATCGTGGAAAGCTCTTCGTTGGCCGACTGGAGCTCCTCGTTCATCGACATCATTTCCTCGTTCGAGGATTTCAGCTCCTCGTTCGAGGTTTCGAGCTCTTCGACCGTTGTGCGGATCGTCTGGCGGGCACCGTCGAGCTGCTCTTCGAGGTCGCGCACATACTCCGAGATCCCCGCATCGTCGGTGTTGCCGTGGCCGGGGCGGTCATCGCGTATATCGAGGTAGTCGCGCAGCACCAAAAGGACGGTGTCGTCGTGCAATCGCTCCATCGAGATGACGATGCGCGCCAGTTTCCCTTGGATTTCGCCCTGGAATTCGCGCTCGGAGCGCTCTCCGCGTTCGGGGTGCAGGTTCACCAGGCGGCGCATCACCCCTTCGAGCTCGGGGAGTATGAGGTGCAGGATCCCGGTCTTCGTGGCGCCGGGCTTGACCTGAAGATAGCGCGCTGCCCCTTCGGAGGCGAAGACGACCTCGTTGGAGAGGTTCAGCACGAAGTAGGGCGGGACATGCGTCGCCAGCAGCGCCTGTTCATAGGTCTGAAGGTGGAACTCCTCTCCGGTCGCATCGACGACGGAACTCGGCGACAGGGTCGCTGCACCGCTGGGCAGATTGAGCGGACGGGCCGCCCCCGCCCGGCGCCGGAAAATCCGGGCCGTGCTTACGCAATCGGCAAAATAGCGCTGCAGGATCGGCGGGTTTTCAGACGGGCCGATGAAGAGAAAGCCGCCCTCGCGCAGCGCATAGTGGAAGATGCGGATCGCCAGCTCCTGGAGGACCTGGTCGAAGTAGATCGTCACGTTGCGGCAGGACACGAGGTCGAGCTTGGAGAACGGCGGGTCTTTGATGATCGACTGGTTCGAGAAGCGGACGATGTCACGCAGTGACGGCGCGATCTCGTAGCCGCCGGGGGTCGGGCGAAAGTAGCGCTCCAGGTACTCGGCCGGGACCTCCTCGGCGATCGAGTTCGAGTAGATGCCGCGGCGGGCCACGCGGAGCGCGTCGTCGTCGATATCGGTGCCAAAAACGGCGATGCGGGGGGCGGCATCGACGCGGCTGACCTCCTCGGCCAAGAGGATCGCGATGGAATAGGCTTCCTGGCCCGTCGAACAGCCCGGCACCCAGACGCGGATCTCCTCGTCGGAGGCGCGCGAGGCGATAATCTTTGGCAAGGCCTCCTGGCGCAGGGATTCGAAATGCTCGGGGTCGCGGAAGAACGCGGTGACGTTGATCAGCAGATCGCGAAACAATCGGCCCGCTTCGCCCTTATTGTCGATCAGTTCCTTGAGGTATTCCGACGGGCTCTCGATGCCGAGAACCGACATGCGCACCGCGAGCCGGCGCAGGAACGTGCCCTCCTTGTAGTGCGCGAAGTCGTGGCCGGTGCGGTAGCGCACGTGTTTGGCCACCCGCTCGATGAACTCGGCGTCGTTGCGGATCGAGGGCTCGATGCCGGAGCGGCGGTCGTAGTAGTCGTTGACGACATCGACCATCTCCGACGAGGGCAGCACCAGATCGACCGCACCGGTGGCCAGCGCCGAGCGCGGCATGCCGTCGTATTTGGCCTGCTTGGGGTCCTGAACGAACACGAGCCCGCCGGCTTCCTTGATCGCCTTCACCCCGACCGACCCGTCCGAGCCGGTGCCCGACAGGATGATCCCTGTCGCGTTGGGCCCGCAGGAGGCTGCGAGCGACTGCAAGAACCGGTCGATCGGGCGCCGCAAACCGCGGGGGCTTTCGAATGCGTCAAGACGCAGCGTGAGCCCTTCCAGCCGCAGCGACACCCCTGGCGGGATGAGGTAGATATTGCCCGGTTCGACCTGCATCCCGTCCACGATCGAATGGACCGGCGTCCGGGTGCGCTTTGAGAGCAGCTCCGGCAGCAGGCTCTCGTGGTCCGGGTCGAGGTGCTGGACAAGCACCAGCGCCAGTTCATGCCGTTCGGGCAAGTGCGACAGCAGCGTCTGAAACGCCTCCAGCCCGCCCGCAGACGCACCAACGCCGATGATCAGCGGGGCAGGCGCGCTGCCGTCGAAGCTGTCCGCTTCGACTGTGTCCGTCGGGAGCTGCTGCGGCATCTTTCGGAGCCTTGTCCAAGTGCTTATAGTTGCGACATTAGAGAACACACTGATCCAAGGAATGTGGCAAAGACGCAAGCACCATGTCTGGAACTGAAGTCACACCTCTCCCCGAGTCCGAGATCGAACGTTTGCGCGAAATGTTCGATAGATCGCCCGTCGCGCTTACCCTCGCCGATGCCCTTCAGGACGATGCGCCGCTGATCGTCGCCAACCGCGCGTTTCTGGACCTGACCGGCTATTCCAGATCGGAAGTGATCGGGCGCAACTGTCGGTTTCTGCAAAGCGATCTCGACAATGAAACGCAGCGGGCCGCGATCCGGGACTCGATGCAGCACCACGCCCAGCGGGAGGTTGTGCTGCGCAACCGGCGCAAGGATGGGACGGTATTCGATAACATGCTCTTTCTGAATACGCTTGTCGATCGCAATGGCCAGGCGCGCTTCTTTCTGGGCTCGCAGTTTCTGCTGGAGCGGCAGACGACGCCGATGCAGATCGACCGTCATATCCACTTTCTCGATGCCGCAGCGGAACGGGCCCTTGAGGCAACGCACTTGCTGCGGGCCGAGCAGCGCCTGACGCTGGCAAATGCCGCGCATGCGGTGGCGTCGGCCTGGCTAACACTGCGCTCCTAGGCTGCCGCGCCAGGCCCCGGCGCGATCACGCGTGCCTCAAGCGGGCGCGCCTGCGCGATGATCCTGAATGGCCCTGAATAGCCTTGTCTGGCCTCAGGTTCCGGGCGGGCTCTCTCTGGCATACGCCAAGGCCTCGGCTCCCCCCGCGATGCTGTGGCTTAAACCTGTTCAACCACAGCGGCGCGCTACTCCATGCGCGCCGTGATGCGGTCGCAGACCTCCCCTACAGCCTTATAGAGCAGGACCGCCATTGCCGCGAGCACGATCAGGGCAGCAAACATCAGATCCGTCTTCGCCCGCCCGTTGGCCAGGAGCATGAGGTAGCCGAGCCCACCCGCCGCGCCGACCCATTCGCCGATCACCGCGCCGATCGGTGCGTAGACAGCTGCGAGCCGCAGCCCGGATGCCAGCGCCGGCACCGCAGCCGGGATCCGCACGCGCCACATCAGCTGGCGCGGCGTGGCGCCCATGCTTTGGGCCAGATCGAGCCAACCCTTCGGTGTGCGCATCAATCCGTCGAAGAACGCCGAAGCGACGGGGAAGTAGATGATCAACACGGCCATCAGCACCTTGGAGGCCATTCCGTAGCCGAGCCAGAGCGTTAGGATCGGAGCCAGGGCAAAGACCGGCAGCGCCTGCGTGACGATCAGCGCGGGTTGGATGGCTGCCCGCGCCACGGGCGACAACGCCAGCCCGATCGCGGTCCCGGCACCGAGGAGCGCGCCGATCAGCAGCCCCAATCCGACCTCCACCGCCGTTATGCCCGTGTGATAGGCGATCAGGCCTGCATTCTCGATGAGCGTCGCGCCGACCCTGACGGGCCCAGGCAGAATGAACGGTGGCAGATCGAACGCCCGGACCAAGCCCTCCCACATTGCCAGGATGCCTGCCGTCACGAGCGCGGCCTTGCCCATACGTCGGATCACGCCGGACGTCACCGGGCCGCGCGCGCCCGCGGGGGGGCTCGATGCCCCCTCCGGGCGCTCTTGCCGCGCGTCGGTCTGGCGCGCGCCGCTCATGCCGCGCGCAGCCGCGCCATCAGCTCGGCCCCAAAGGTCAAGGTCTCAGCGGCGCCCAGCGTTCGAATGGCCCGGGTCGGAGGGACGGCAATCTCCTCCACCCCGCCAGCGCCCATGAGATAGACACGATCCCCCATGCGCGCGGCCTCTGCGGGATCGTGCGTGACAAGAAGCGCCGTGCGCCCCGCAAGCGTCCGCGCGGCCACCTCCTGCATCTCTGCCCGGGTGCGCGCGTCCAGCGCTGAAAACGGCTCGTCGAGCAGCACGACCGGCCGATCCTCCATCAGCGTGCGCGCCAGAGCGACCCGCTGGCGCTGCCCGCCCGAGAGCTGACCCGGCCGCTTACGCGCATGGGGACCAAGCCCGACTTCGCCGATCACATGGTTCACCCGTTCAGGCGGAATGGGCTCCCCCCGCAGGCGCGCGCCGACGGCGACGTTGCCCGCCACGTCGAGCCACGGCAGCAGCAGGTCCTCCTGCGCCATATAGGCCACGCGCCCCTCAAGCGGGGACGCATCTGAGGCGCAGAGAGTGCCGTCGAACCGCGCGCCGGTGTCGAGCCCGGCGATGAGGCGCAAGATCGTCGACTTACCGCAGCCGGAGGGTCCCAAAAGGCAGGTCCAGCCGCCCGGCGCCAGCTCCAGGCGCACGTCGGAAAAGAGGGGTGTGGCATCCAGACGGGCCGAGCCCTCCAGCACCACACCGACTTCCGTCACGGTGTCAGACCCATCTGCCAGAAGCCCTGTTCGAGCCGGGTCGCGTCGACAAACTGCGCGGTCAGGCGCGCCCACCGCGGGCTGGCCGTCAGATAGGGCCCGATCATGCGGGCCAGCGCGGCGTCGATCAGGGCACCGGTATCCCGGCAGAGGCCCTGATACTCCTCCCCGGAATAGGTCGCGATCCACTCGGCGTAGGGCCCGTCCGGCGGCGCGTCCACGCCCAGGCGGGCCCCGATCTCGCCATAGCCCAAAACACAGGGCGCCAACGCAGCCAGAAGATCCGCCAGATCTCCCGCCTGGCCCGCTGCGAGCACATAGCGCGTATAGGCCATGTTGGCCGGGTGCTCGACGGCCCGTTCGAGCTCGGTCTCCGGGATGCCCGCTTCAGCACAGGTACGCACGTGCAGGTGCATCTCGTGGTTCACGAGGCCATCGACGACGCCCGAAGCCAGCTTCATCTCCTCTAGTGTCTCGGATTTCACGACGGCAAGCGCCCAAGCGCGCGAGAAATGCAGCAGGAACACGTAATCCTGCACGAGATAGCGCAGGAACGCCTCTCGCGGGAGCGTCCCGTCGCCGAGCCCGGCCACGAAGGGGTGGCGCACGTAGCGCTCCCACTCTGCGCCCGCGGCGGCGCGCCAGGCCGCAAAGGCTGTGCCATAGGCGGCCATGCTCAGTCCCCGGCCAGAAGAGCGCCAACGTCGACAGACAGCGCGCTGACGGGGCGGGTCGTCTCCAGCAGGCCGGCCTCCACGAGGAAGGTCTCGAACCGCGCGTAGCGGCCATGGTCGTAGGCTGCGGGGGTGAGGGCAAACCGCGGCAGCGTGTCGGCAAAGGCGCGCTCGTTGAGCTCATCCTGCAACTCGCGCGCGGTGCCGGAGAAGATCTCCCAGGCGCTTTCGGGATTGTTGACGATGTACTGGATCGCAAGCTCGGTGGCGCGCAGGAAGCGGGCGACCTTGTCGGCATCGAGCTGCTCGGAATTGGCGATGTAGATCAGCTCGTCGAAGGCTGGAATGCCCAGCTCTTCAAGGTAGAGGCAGCGGCCCGGCACGCCCTCGATGTCCATCTGTGTCAGCTCGAAATTGCGGTAGGCGCCGATCACGGCGTCGACCTGGCCTGACATCAGCGCCGGGCTGATCGAGAAGTTGACGTTGATGAGCTCGATATCGTCGAGCGTGAGGCCCTCGGGCGCCAGGAGCTGGCGCAACAGCGCTTCTTCGACGCCCGCGACCGAAAAGCCGACCTTCTTACCGGCCAGATCCGCGACCGTCTGGACCGGCCCGTCGGCGAGCACGGCGACGCAGTTGAGCGGGGTGGCGATCAGCGTGCCGACGCGGACGAGCGGCAGCCCCTCGGCCACCTGCAGGTGCAGTTGCGGCTGGTAGGAGATCGCCAGATCCGCCTGACCGGCAGCGACCGTTTTCGGCGGGGCGGATGGGTCTGCGGGCGCGATCACCTCCACCTCAAGGCCCTGATCGGCGAAGTACCCGCGCTCCTCGGCGACGAGGATCGGCGCGTGGTTGGGGTTGATGTACCAGTCGAGCAGCAGGGTCATCTTGTCCTGCGCGAGGGCGGGGGCGGCGGTAACGATGGCCGCTGTGAGAGCGAGTGCACGGATCATGCGTCGGTCCTTTTGGGGATGGAGGCGGCGGCGACAGGCCACAGCGCGTGGAAATGGTGGACGGGCCCATGGCCCTGTCCGATGTCGAGGGTGTCGGCCGCGACGATCGCGCCCGAAAGCCAGGCCTTGGCGGTGCGCACGGCGTCTGTCAGCTCTGCGCCCTTGGCGAGCTCAGCGGCGATGCCGGAGGAGAGCGAACAGCCGGTGCCGTGGGTGTTGGCCGTCTCGATGCGGGGAGCGTCGATCCAATTGGCGCCGCTCCGCGTCATCAACAGGTCCGGGCTGTCGTCGCCGGTGAGGTGGCCGCCCTTGACGAGCACCGCCCGGGGGCCAAGCGCGAGAAGAGCGGCGGCCTGAACGGCGATCTGGTCCCTGTTTTCGGCGACCGGGGCCCCCAGCAGGTGGGCCGCTTCGGGCAGGTTTGGGGTGAGGAGCGTGGCGCGGGGCAGCAGCGCCTCGCGCACGGCGTCAACGGCGCTGGGCTCCAGGAGCGGCGCGCCGCCCTTGGCGACCATCACCGGGTCAACGACGATCGGGCACGTCACCGCCGCGAGGGCGCCACCGACGGCACGGGCAATCTCGGCATTGGCGATCATGCCCACTTTCACCGCGTTCATTCGCACATCGACGAGCACTTCGGCGATCTGGGAGGCCACGAACTCCGCCGGAACGGTATGGACGCCCGCGACACCCGTGGTGTTTTGCGCCGTCAGTGCGGTGAGGGCCGCCATCCCGTAGACGCCGCGGGCCGAAAACGCCTTGAGATCCGCCTGAATGCCGGCGCCGCCGGAGGGGTCCGATCCGGCGATGGAGAGCGCGGTGGCGATCATGCGTGGGCCTCCGTGGCAGTGGACACGCGCGCGAAGATGGCGCGGGCGGCGGCTTCCGGGTCCGGTTGGCCACAAATCGCGGAAACAACGGCGAGGCCCGTCGCCCCGGCCGCGACGGCCCGCGCGCTGTCCTCTGCTGTGACGCCGCCGATGGCGACGGCCGGAACGGGCGCCGCGGCGATGATCCGGGCAAGGCCGTCCCACCCGGTGGGGGCAGCATGGCCGGGCTTGGTGGCCGTGGCGCGGACGGGGCCGACGCCGACATAATCCACCAAGCCGGCGTCGACGGCGCGTGCGTGCGCCTCGGTCTCGACGGAGAGCCCGAGGAGCCTGTCCGCCCCGATGCGCGCGCGCACGGCCTGGGGAGGGGTGTCGCCCTGACCGACATGAACGCCATCCGCGTGGAGCGCTTCGGCGGCGTCGACATCGTCGTTCACAACGAATGCGGCGCGGGTGCCGATGGCGGCCTGGATCGCGCGACCGGCGGCGATGCGCTCGGCGGTCGTGGCGTCCTTCATGCGCAGTTGCACCACGCCCGCGCCCCCGTCGACGGCGCGGCGTGCCGTTTCGACCATGCCGATCGGGCCGCACAGCGCCTCATCGAGGACAAGGTAGCACGTAAGGTCAGGCATCATGCGGCGCTGACCAGCGGGGCAAGGTCTTCCGGGCCGACGTTGGCGAGGGCGTCAAGGAAGGCGACGGCGAAGCTGCCGGGCCCGCCCGCGGTCGCGCCGGCCTGCGCTCCGGCAGCGCCGAAATGGGCACAGGCGGCGACGGCGGCGGCAAACGGATCGGCTTCGGTCGCCGCATAGGCGCCGGTCAGCGCGGTGAGCGAACAGCCCAGCGCGGTGACCTTGGGCATGTACGCGTGGCCGCCGGAGATGCGGGCGGCGCGCGGTCCGTCGGTCACGAAATCCGTCTCGCCGGTGACGACGACGACCGCTCCGGTGCTGCTGGCGAGCGCGCGGGCAGGCGCCTCGGCAGAATCGACGGCGTCGCCGGAGTCCGCACCTTTGCCCACGGCCTCGGCCCCGGCGAGAGCGATGATCTCGGAGGCGTTGCCCCGAACGATCGTGGGGTTCTGCGCCATGAGCTGGGCGGCGGCCTCCCGGCGGTAGGGCGTGATGAAATGTGCAACCGGATCGAAGACCCAGGGCGTCGCGGCGGCCTGGGCGGCTTCGGCAGCGGCCAGCATTGCCGCGAGCCACGTGGGCGAGAGCGTTCCGATGTTGACCGTGAGCGCGCCGACCATCGGCACGAAGGCGGCAACCTCCTCGTTTGCATGGACCATCGCCGGGGAGGCGCCCGCGGCGAGTGTGACGTTGGCCGCGGTGTTCATCGCGACGTAATTGGTGATGCAGTGCACCAGCGGTGCGGCCGCGCGCATCTTCTCCAGGGATGCGGCCACATCCGGGTGCGCCGCGATGGTGTCGTTGGGTGTTGTGGTGCTCATGTCGTCCTCCGCGCTGTGCGGGGCAGACGCAGGGCCTCGGCGCGGTGGCGCAACCCTACGACTCCCTCCGCCGGCATGATCCGGTTCAGGTTCAAAGGGTCACTCTCAGCCCGTGGCGTTTGACGCTCCGGACACCCCCGTCGTGCGGTCGCCTTAGCGCGAGTCGCAGGGGAATGTCACGGGCTTTACGACGCGGCCTGCACGCGCTTGCGCGATGTGGATAGTTTCCAGGGCGTGGTGCCGGACGGCGCCGCATCGCGCGCGACGTGGGAGCGACATGCGATGGACGTGTTCCAAGACGCGTGATCGCCTGGGCGTGACGGTCGCGAGGCAAGGCCCTTAGCGCGCTGAAACAATGGGAGAAAATCTGCCTGCGACACAGTTTAACACTCTGGTAACACTTACATCGCGGTCCTGTGAACGGGCCGTCGCACCGTGTCCGTCTGTGGATAAGCTTGGGGAGGACCGCGGCTGCGCCTAAGGCGCCGGCGTATTGGACTCGGTCGTGTCGGTCGGGGCGGCGTCGCGCCCGGGCGGCAGGGTCACACGGCTGGTCCGCCAGAGCGGCACATCGAGGCGCAGCGCCGCGCGGCCGATCATGTGCGCGGCGATCGGCGCCGTCAGAAGGATGAAGACGACCGCCAGCACGGATTTTGCTGTCACTTCCGCATCGGCGAAGTGCAGGGCGACGGCTGCAAGAATGAGGCCGGAGGCGAGGGTGCCCGCCTTGGTCGAGGCATGCATGCGGATGAGAACGTCCTGCAGCCGCAGGATGCCAAGCCCCGCAATGACGGCGAAGACGCCGCCGAGCAGGCACAGAGCGCCGATCACCCAGGCCATCAGCGCACCTCGCCCGGGGAGGCCGCGGTGCGTCTTGCGGAATCGTCGTCCGAGCGGCGCTCGGCGAACCGCGCGAGGGCCACGGTTGCGAGAAAGCCGACGAGGGCGACGATGATGGCAACGTCGAGAAAGGCAGGCACACCGGCGAAGATGGCGAACAGGCCGCAGAACGCCACGATGAGGATCGTCATCATGTCGAGCGCGACGACCCGGTCCGGCAGCGTTGGCCCCTTCGCGAGCCGCACGAAGGCGAGCACGAGGGCCAGCATGACCATCCAGAAGGAGGCTTCGACGGCGAAGGAAAGAAACTCGGACCCTGTCATCCGACTGCCTCACGTACCATGCGTTCCATCCCGTTCTTGAGGTCGTCCACCAGCGCCTGCGGGTCTTCCGCGAACATCGCGTGGACGAGGAGTGTGGAGCGATCCTCCGTCACGTCGACCGAGAGTGTGCCCGGCGTCAGCGAGATCAGGTTGGTCACCAACAGGATCTCGAGGTCCGACTTGGCGTCGAGCGGGACCTCGATCAGGCTCGGGCGCGCATGGGCGCGCGGCGTGATCACGTCCCACGCCACGTCGATGGAGGACTTGATCAGCTCGTAATGGAAGTAAATGAGCAGGCGGATCCCCGCGACGACGCGGGTGAAGTACGGGTTCGGCCCCTGGCCGAAGATCGGCTGGGTGAACCACAGCGCGACGTAGCCGAGCACGAAGCCGATTGCGAGGCCGACGAACGTGAAGTTCGCCGTGATGGCGGCCCAGGTGATGGCCAGCAGCAGGTTCATGAGCAAGAACGTCATGGGCGCGCCTCCAGGCTGGCGACCGCGATGGCGTCCGCCGCCTCGGGGCCAAGCACGGTTGTGACATAGGCGGTCGGGTCGAGAAGCTGCGCGGCGGAACGCTCGGCAAATTGCACAAAGGGCTCCGGCGCGAGGCCGATGACGCAGGTCAGCCCCGCCAGCGCGGCGATCGGGGCTACGAGCAACGTCCGCTCGCGCAAGGGGATGCTTGCCAGCTTGGGCGCGACGCCGTCGGGGTGCGGCTTCCAGAAGGCTTCGGCCCAGATCTTCGTCATCGAGTAGATCGTGAGCGCGCCGACGACGAGGGCGGCAGCGGCGAGGATCCAGGCCTCAGCATCGAGCGAGGCTTTGACGACCACGTATTTCGCCCAGAACCCGGACAGCGGCGGGAAGCCGGCCAGCGAAAAGGCCGGGATCAGGAAGAGCACGGCCAACACGGGTGCGGAGGCGTAGAGCCCGCCGATCCGGCCGAGCTCCGTCGAGCCTGTGAGGCGGCTGGCGACGCCCGACACCAGGAACAGGTTCGCCTTCACGATGATGTGGTGGACGAGGTAGAACACCGCGCCCACGATCGCGAGCGGCGTGAAGAGGGCGAGCCCCAGGATCATGTAGCCGATCTGACTGACGATGTGGAACGACAGGATCTTGCGAAAATCCTGCTGGGCGGCCGCGCCAAGAACGCCGGTCACCATCGTGAACCCTGCGACCCAGAGGAGGATCGTATGGGTAAAGCCGGTGTCCGCCGTGAAGACGAGGGTGAACATGCGGATGAGCGCGTAAACGCCAACCTTGGTCAGGAGCCCCGCAAAGACGGCGGAGACGCTGAAGGCAGGCGTATGATAAGAGGCAGGCAGCCAGAAGAAGAGCGGGAAGACCGCGGCCTTCATGCCGAAGGCGATCATGAAGAGCATGGCGACGACGGTCACCAGACCCTGGTTTTCGAGCTGAGGCACGGTCACGGCGAGGTCGGCCATGTTGAGCGTCCCGGTCATGCCATAGAGCAGGCCGATGCCGGTGAGGAAGAGGATCGTCGAGACGAGGTTGAGCGCGACGTATTTGATGCCGCCGTCGAGCTGTTCCTTGGAGCCGCCGAGGACCAGCAGGCCAAAGGACGAGATCAGCATCACTTCGAACCAGACATAGAGGTTGAAGAGATCGCCCGTCAGGAACGCGCCGGTGACCCCCGCGATGAGGACCTGAAAGAGCGCGTGATAGCCGAATTGCTCCTGCAACTTGGTGACGTCACCCAGGGCGTAAACGGCGACCGCGAGCGCGGTGATTGCCGTGATGACGACCATCACTGCCGAGAGCAGGTCCGCCACCAGCGTGATGCCAAAGGGGGCGGGCCAGGCGCCCATCTGCCCGGCGACAACGCCCTGGTCGAGCACGGCGACCATCAGCGCGATGGAGGCGCCCAGCAGCAGCGCTGCTCCGGCGACCGAGATCCACCCTGCGGATGGCTTGTCGCGCATCAGATAGGCGAGGACCGCCGTGAGAAACGGGATCGCGATGGGGGTTGCGAGGAGCCAGCTCATTCTGCGGCCTTCAAAGGGGCTTCAATCGGCATGTCGTTGGCTGGCGGAGCCTGCGGTTTCGCGCCTTCGACCGGTTCGGCAAGGCGCATCTCGTCAGTGTCGATCGTGCCGAGGGCGAGGTAGCTGCGGTACACGAGCGCGAGCGCGAAGGCAAAAAGCCCGAACCCGATGACGATCGCTGTCAGCACCAGCGCCTGCGGCAGCGCGTTTGCAACGAAGGCGGGTGGCGCGTCGGCGCCTTCGGGGACGAGCGGCGGCGCGCCGAGGGTCAGCCCGCCGGCGGCGAAAATCACGAGGTTGGCGGCGTTCGAGATCAGCACGAGCCCGAAGAGGAAGCGCACGATGGAGCGCGACAGCATCAGATAGACGGCGGCCGCGACCATGGCGCCGACGAGGAGGGCAACGATCTGTTCCATCTAGACCTCCTCCTCCAGGGCGAAGACCAGCGTGAGCACGGAGCCCATGACCACGAGGTAGACGCCGATGTCGAACACCAGCACGGTGGAGAGCGGCAGGCCCTTGCTGTCCTCCGTCGCGCCGATGAAGAGCCATTGCCCGGTGAAGAGCGGATCGCCGAAGAGCGCCGCAAAGAGACCGGGCAGAAGGGCGATACCGAGGCCAGCAAAGGCGATGTTCGAAGGGTCGAACCGGAGGGCGCGGCGAGCGGTTGCGGTGCCGCAGGCGATGGCGTTGATGACAAAGCCGAGCGCGCCCGTGAGCCCGCCGATGAAGCCGCCGCCAGGCTCGTTGTGGCCACGCAGCAGCATGTAGATCGAGAAGACGAGCAGCAACGCCACAAGCATTCGCGCGCCCGCTTCAACGATAACGGACTTCATTGGCCGGCCTCCTCTTTCTGGGCCCCGGTGCGGCGGGCGCGGAGCAAGCTCAGAGCGGCGAGGGCGGCAATGGCGACCACGGCGATCTCACCGAACGTGTCGAGGGCGCGGAAGTCCACGAGGATGACGTTGACGATGTTGCGGCCGTACGCTTCGGGCCAGGCTGTGACCTCGAACCAGGTTGAGAGACGCCTGTCGACGGGTGTGGAGACGACCATCAGCGTGATGAGCGTGACGACGCCGCCGATGGCGAGGGCGAGCACGGCATCAAGCTTGCGGCGCGGCTCCGGCTCGGGCTTGAGGTGCGGCAGGCGCAGGAGCGCCAGCGCCACCAGCACCACAACGAGCACCTCCACCAGAAGCTGCGTGATCGCCACATCCGGTGCGCCATACGTGATGAAGAGGAGCGCCACCCCCGCCCCGACGACGCCGAGCCCGGCAATGGCGGTGATCCGCGAGTCGGTCACCGTGACGACGAGAACACCGGCAAGGATCAGGGCCGCGATGGCCCATTCCTTGACCATCAGCTGACCCAGGGTATCGAAGTCGATCCCTAGGGCGGGCCCGCGCAGCGCCAAAGCCAGCACGAGGGTGACGAGCAGGGTTGCGAAGGTCGCCGCCATATAGTTGACGAGCCGCCCCGATTGCAGGAGCCGCGTCTGCCAGGCCGCCAGCGCCTTCAGCCCATCAAGGAACCTGTCCCATCCGGCATCGAAGGATGGGGCGGCATCGCCCCAGAGAATCAACGCCTCCCGCAGGCGCGTATGCGCGATGTAGAGCGCAAAGCCGAGGGCAAAGGTGATCAGCGACAGGATCAGCGCCAGGTTGACCCCGGCCCAGAGGCGCAGCGCCTCGGCCTCGCCCGGCCGGCCGAGCACCGCGTCGACGCCGGGAGAGACGAGGATTGATTGCTTGATCCAGGGCAGCAGGCCGAACGCAAGGCCGAGCGTGGCGAGGATGACGGGCCCGAGCAGCATCTGCCACGGCCCTTCATGCGGTGACACCGGGGTTTCGCCGCGCGGCTTGCCCCAGAAGGGCTTGAACGCCACGATCCCGGCGACGGCAAACATCAGGGCATTGGCGGCCAGGGCGAAGGCTGTCACGATGGTTTCCAGCGGCAGCTCTGCGGCGCCTTTGTAGAGCACCTCCTTGGAGATGAAGCCGACAAACGGCGGCAGCCCGGCCATGGAGAGCCCGGCGAGGGCGGCGGCAATGGCCGTGACAGGCATCGCCTTGGCAAGCCCTCCGAGGACGCGCGCGTCCCGCGAGCCGGTGCCGTGGTCCACCGTGCCGACCACGAGAAACAGGGCAGCCTTGTACAACGAGTGCGTCACGAGAAACGCCATGAACCCGGTGATGGCGTAGGAGGACGAGCCGTCCGCAAGAAAGAGCACAAGCGTGCCGAGCGCCATGAGCGTGGTGTAGGCGAGGGCCTGCTTCAGGTCCGTCTGCTTGAGGGCCATGACCGAGGCGAAGACAGCGGTGACACCGCCAAAGAGCGTCAGCGTCCAGAGCCAAGCGTCCGTCCCCGCGAGGGCGGGGTGCAGGCGCGCGAGCAGGAATACGCCGGCCTTCACCATGGTGGCTGAGTGCAGGTAGGCCGAGACGGGCGTGGGCGCGGCCATCGCGTTGGGCAGCCAGAAGTGCAGCGGGAACTGCGCCGATTTGGTGAAGGCGCCTGCGAGCACCAGCACAAGGATCGGGATGTAGAGCGGGCTCTCTTTCAGCAGAGCGCCCGAGGCCAGCACGACCTCCAGATCGAAGGAGCCGACGACGGTGTAGATCAGGATGAAGCCGGCGAGCAGCGCGAGGCCGCCCATGCCCGTCACCAGCAGCGCCTGCAGCGCGGAGCGGCGGGATTTGGCATCCGCGTGGCCGAAGCCGATGAGCAGGTAGGAGGTGATCGAGGTCAGTTCCCAGAACACGAAGAGGCTCAACAGGTTGTCCGACACGACGAGGCCCAGCATCGCCAGCATGAAGCTGAAGAGGTAGAGGCCGAAGCGGTGTGCGTGGATGTGCCCGGCCAGATATTTGGCCGCGAAGAGCATCACGAGCGCGCCGATCCCGGTGATCAGGAGGCCGAAGGTGAGGCTGAGACCGTCGAGCACCGCGGAGAAGCGCACGCCGAGGGAGGGCACCCAGTCGACCCCCCAGCGCAGCACCTCGCCGGACGCCACCGGCGTGACTGCTGGGATCAGCGCAAGAAAGAGGGCAGCGGCCCCAAGCGCAGGCAGATAGGCCAAGAGCCCCGGCCCGCTCTTCGCATCATGCCCTGAAGCAGCGCCCATGGTTGTGTCGTCCCAATGTTACATCCCGGGTGAGCGCATGCCGCGCGACTTACCTCGCCTGTTTGGTATGTAGGGGTGCGACACTTAGGTTCCATAGGCAAAAGTCGGGCACTTCGATTGCTTTTTCCTAATGAAGAGCCGGGGTGCGGAGGCTGCATGCGGGCGCAATCGGCGGAGTGCTCGCGCGTCTTGGCCCCTTGGGCATGTGCGCGATGCGGCGCGCCCGGCGGTTCGTTGCAGCAGCGAGGCTGGCCGTCGTCCGGCCCGCGGAACGCTCCGCCGCAGAACGGGCGGCCGACCAGACGCCGGGGCACCCACTCGCCGGTCATCGCGGCGGAGATGGTCTGGCCGCCGATTGGCGGAGATGGCGGCGGTTTTACGACAAGGGTGGCCGGACGGGCCCGGAGCCGCGCAGGGGCGGGGCCCGTTCCGGCGCTCCTCAGGAGCTCAGAGACCTTTCTCGCGGTAGCTTTTGGCGACACGCCCGATGGCGACCAGATACGCTGCGGTCCGCAGATCCGTCACGTCGTCCCGTGTGCGCCACACCTCGTGCATCGACTGGTAGGCGCCGCGCATCGTGTCGTCGAGACCCGAGCGCACAAGCTCCAGCTCCCCCGCGCCGCGCAGATACCGCTCCTTGAACTCGGGTGTCAGGCTCCAGGCGCCGCCGAGATGCGTGTCCAGACGCTCCAGCTCGCGCACAATCAGGAGGTGACGAGCCTCTTCCTGCCGGCGCTGCATCCGGCCAAACCGGATGTGGGAGAGGTTCTTGACCCACTCGAAATACGAGACCGTCACACCGCCAGCATTGGCATACATGTCGGGAATGATGACAAGGCCGCGTTCGCGCAGGATATCATCCGCGCTGGCGGTGATCGGGCCGTTGGCGGCCTCGATGATCAGCTTGGTCTGAATGCGGGGGGCATTGTCGCGCGTGATCACGCCCTCAAGCGCGGCGGGAACGAGAATGTCGCACTCGTTTTCCAGGACCTTCAGACCGTCCTCGACATAGGTCGCATCGGCGTAGCCCTTGACGCCGCCGTGCTGAACGATCCAGCTGCGCACCGCCTCCACATCGAGCCCGGCTTCGTTGATCAGCGCCCCGTCGTGTTCGATGATTGCGGTGATCTTCGCGTCGTCCTCCTCGCGGAGAAATTTCGCGGCGTGATAGCCCACATTGCCGAGGCCCTGCACGATGATGCGCTTGCCGGCGAGGGTGCCCTGCAGGCCCGCCGTTGCCGTGGCGTCGGGGTGGCGGAAGAACTCCTGCAGCGCGTATTGCACGCCGCGCCCCGTGGCCTCGACCCGGCCCTGGATACCGCCAGCGTGCGGCGGCTTGCCGGTGACACAGGCGTTGGCGTTGATGTCTGTCGTATTCATCCGATGATACTGATCCGCGATCCAGGCCATCTCGCGCTCGCCGGTACCCATGTCAGGCGCCGGCACGTTCTGGGCGGGGTGGATCAGGTCGCGCTTGGCCAACTCATAGGCGAAGCGGCGTGTCACAAGCTCCAGCTCATGCTCTTCATAGGCGCGCGGATCGATGCAGAGCCCGCCCTTGGAGCCGCCGAAGGGCGTCTCCACCAGCGCACATTTGAAGGTCATGAGGGCAGCGAGCGCTTCCACCTCGTTCTGGCTGACGGCGAGGGAGAAGCGGATACCGCCCTTCACGGGCTCCATATGCTCCGAATGAACGGAGCGATAACCGGTGAACGTCTGGATCCGGCCACGCAGGCGCACCCCGAACCGGACGGTGTAGGTCGCGTTGCAGACGCGGATCTTTTCTTCGAGGCCCGGGGACAAGTCCATCAGCGCCACGGCGCGGTTGAACATAAGTTCGACGGATTCGCGAAAGCTCGGCTCGCGGAATGTTTCGTTCATGTGGCTCTCCCTGGTGCGCTGTCAGGCGGCCTCGGCCAGGCCGCCGCACGTCGAGCCTACGCAAGGTCCGCTAAAAAATCATGCACATTAGAAAGACGTGTCGTCGCGCGGGGGAGAGGCGGGGGCGGCCACCGTGCGGTGCGATTCGGCCGGGGCGTCCATTGCCCCGCCGCATCGTGGCCGCGCCTCGGCCCCAGAGGTGCGCGATTTCCGCCTCATTTCGCAACATTGCCCCTCAGCCGCGCAGCTTCTGTTCCAAGCAAGAACCAATTGCGGCGCCAATATGGCGTTCCGCGCAATTTGAGGCAATTTGCGGGCGGTTCAGCGACGCGACTGTGTGTGGGGCACGGTCGAACTGCGGCGCACCGAACGCCCGAGTGCCGGTTTTTGTGAAGGTGAGATCAAATGACGAGACGGAGCGACGCGACCCCGATGACCCCACCCGCCCCCGCAGGCGCGGTGGCACAGCCTTTGCCCTCGGCGCAGTTCCGCGCGGATGAGGCCGGCGGTATCACGGCCTGGTCGATCCTGACGATCATCGCGATGCTCATGATGGTCGCGGTCGGGATCGACGCGATGCGGACCGAAACCCTGCGCACCCACATGCAGAACACGCTCGACCGTGCGGTGCTTGCCGCCGCAGACCTTGAGCAGGACCGGTCGCCGGACGACGTGGCCGCCGATTACTTCGAGCGCGCTGGTCTGCCGAGCAACGCCGCCAACATCAAGTCGACCGTCAAGTCGGGCGACAAGACGGTGAGCGCCAAGATGAACGCCGAGGTCGACGGCGTGCTGATCGATCTGATCGGCACCAAGAGCTTTCCGGCCATCGCCCGCGGCGAGGCGCGCGAATCCGTGAACGATGTGGAGATTGCGCTGGTGCTCGACAACTCGGGCTCGATGGGATGGGACGGCAACCGCCGGCTCAACCTGCTCAAGCCCGCGGCCAAAGAGTTCATCGACACGGTCATGAAGCCGGGCCCCGACGGCGCGCCCTCGCCGGTCTCCGTGTCGATCGTCCCGTTCTCCACGCAGGTCAACGCGGGTCCGCTGCTGGGCGGAGAGCTGGCGCTGTCGTCCGAGCACAACTACAGCCATTGCGTCGAGTTCCAGCCCGGTGAGTTTGGCGCGACCGCCGTCAATCCGGCGACGGAGCTGCGCCGCGGCGGTCACTTCGACGTTTTCACCTGGAACGCGCCGGTGGTGTCCTCCGGTGTCGTCTGCCCGTTTGACAGCAACCGCCACATCACGCCCTTCTCGCAGAACGCCGACGCCCTGAAGGCGCAGATCGACGCGATGTGGGCCGGGGGCAATACCTCGATCGACATTGCGGCCAAGTGGGGGGCGGCCCTTCTCGATCCCGCATTCCGCCCTGTCGTGAACAGCCTCGTGGCGCAGGGCAAGATCGGATCGGGCGTGCTGGGGCGGCCCTATGATTTCGGGCGGCCCAATTCGATGAAAGTGCTTGTTGTGATGTCCGATGGGCAGAATACGCAGGAGTATCAGCTCGCCGAGGAATTCCGCTCGGGCAAGTCGGCCGTCTGGCAGGATCCCACGAGCAAGATTGTCTCTTACTTCGATGCGGAGCGCGGGGAGTACTTCGTCTACAACACCGCCGATGTCGAGACCTCGCCGGGCGGCACGTGGGAGAGCGAGCCGGAGGGCGGTGACGCGGCGGTTAATCTCGACTGGCCGGAGGTGTGGGACATGTGGTCCGTGGCCACCTGGGCGCGCTACATCAAGGACCCTGCTGTCGGCGGCGGATGGAGTACGCATTACGATGCAGCCCATACCGCGACGGACCCGACGGACAAGAACACCCAGACGGAGGCGATCTGTGCCGCGTTCCGCAGCCAGCACGAGCGGGCCATCATCTACACCGTCGGCATGGACACGTACGGCCAAGGTGACGCCACATTGGAGAATTGCGCGGGCACCCCGCTCAACTTCTTCGACGTCGATGCCGAGGAAGTGGACGAGGCCTTCTCCGCAATTGCGAGCCAGATCAACAAGTTGCGCCTGACGCAATAGGCGCGCGCGCGGCCTGAGGCGGCCTGAATGCCGCCTCGGGCCGGCGCCCGCTGGCCCCAAAACTGAAACAGTTCGTTTCGGCGGATCAGCCCTGTTCGAGGGGCTGGCCGCATCTTTGCCATTTTTTGTGCACCGCTTGGCCACGGTTACGCAGCAACCCTGCCCGTAATCGTTTCCCTGTGTGGATATCAGACCCGTGCACCCTGCGCTTTGCTCTCAAAGTTGTCCCCCCGCATCGCACGCCGCCCTCGCGGCCTGCGTGGCAGGGCACGTGTCCCTCCCGTCAGGACCCGCTTTCCTCCAACCGCTGGAGCACTGACATGGCACTGCCCTTCTTCACGTCGTCCCGTTTGCCCGCCGACCCTGCCGAAGATGGCACCAAGCGGCGCCTGTTCTCCTCAACCGCGCTGCGGCAGCACGCGCGCGACGAGGACGGTGGGGTCATCTGGTGGTCGATGTTCACGATCGTCGGGATGCTCATGGCAACCGGTCTTGGCATCACCCTTCAGTTCTACGAGATCAACCGCGCAAATCTGCAGAACACGCTCGATCGGGCCGTGCTCGCCGCGACCGACCTCGACCAGACCATCGACGCAGAGGACGTGATCGCCGACTACGTCAAGCGGGCCGGCCTTGAAGGGGCGCTGACGGATGCGAGCGTCGAGAACGGGATCAACTTCCGCACATCGAGCGCTGAAGCGGCGGTGACGATGAACACAATCTTCACTCCCGGGATCGACCGCTGGGACGTCGACGCGGAGAGCCGAGCGATCGAATCGATCACCGATGTCGAGATTGCGCTCGTGCTCGACAATTCCGGTTCGATGGGATGGTCCAATAATTATCGGCTTAACCTGCTCAAGCCCGCCGCCAAGACCTTTGTGGACACCGTCACACGTCCGATTGACGGGATCCAGAACGGCTCGGTCACCGTTTCGATCGTGCCGTTTTCCACCCAGGTGAACGCAGGGCCCCTGCTGGCAGACGAGCTGAGCTTCAGCGACCAGCATACTTACAGCCATTGCGCCCGGTTCGAGGAAGGGGACTACGGCTCTACCGCGATTTCCGGGAGCACCAGCCTGGAGCGCGCCGGCCATTTCGACATCTTCACCTGGGATGAGCCCGTCGACACTTTTGGCGTCGTCTGTCCCTTCGACAGCAGCCGCCACATTACGCCATGGGCGCGCGAAGCGGACGTGCTGAAGGCCCAGATCGACGCGATGTGGGCGGGCGGCAACACGTCGATGGACGTTGCCACAAAATGGGGCGCGTCCCTGCTCGACCCGGCCATGGCGCCCGTCTTCAACTCGCTGTCCGATCAGACCGACAGCGGCATCATCGACCCCCTCGGCTCGCAGCCCTTCGCCTATGAGCGGGAGAACACGCTGAAGGTCCTGGTTGTGATGTCCGACGGCCAGAACACCGACGAGTTCCGCCTTAGAGACGCCTACCGTTCGGGCAAATCCCCCGTCTTCGAGGATCCGACGACGGGCGAGCAGTCATATTTCGATGAGGACCGCTCCAATAACCCGTACTACTCCCTGACCGACTCGACGTGGCGGTCCTCGCCCGACGGCGGCAGCGACGCTGTCCAGGTTGATTGGGTCGACCTGCTCAACGACATGTCGGTGGCGCGCTATGCGCTCGACATCAAATCCGAGGCGATGGGCGGCGGCTGGCGGTCCTACTACGACGAGATGTACACCCGCGTCCCGGCCTGGCAGAAGAACAACCGGACGTCCGCGATCTGCGCAGCCGCGCGGAATGCCGGGATCATCGTCTACACCATCGGGATGGACACCTACGGTCAGGGCGATGCCACCCTGGCCGACTGCGCCGGGACGACCGTGAACTTCTTCGATGTGTCCGCCGTGCAGATCGACGAAGCCTTCTCGGCCATCGCGCAACAGATCAACCAGCTGCGCCTGACTCAGTGAGGCGCGCGCGTTGCATGCAGACGGTCCGGTCAGGAGGGGCGGCCCAACCGGGCCCGGGGACAATCCGCCCCTTCGGACAGCATCATTGCGGCACCTTTGACAGTCGTCCCTCAAATTCGCTCCGGCGCCTTAAATCCGCCATAGCAACAAACTACGCCCAGCCTGTAGCGCGCGTTGTGTGAGGTGTAAAATGAGCCGAGAGAAGAGTGACAGACCGAGCGTCCTACGACGGCTGGCATTCTGGCGTCGCGGCGTCTGGCGCGGCGACCGGGACGGCGGGAACGCCACGGTCGAATTTGTGATCATCTTCCCTGTGTTCATGGCGGTGTTCCTGTCGACCTTTGAGATCGGCCTCTACATGACGCGCCAGGTGATGCTCGACCGCGCGACAGATCTCACAGTGCGGGCGTTGCGCCTTGGGCAGTTCGAGCCCCCCGAGGGGTCTGACGGGCAGCTGCAAATGCAGGAGCTGCTGCGCACCAACATCTGCAATCGCGCCGCGGTGATCGACAATTGCTCGAACCGGTTGCTGATCGAGATGACCAAGATCCCAACGACGACTTGGACGACGCTGCGGGATGGCGCGAACTGTGTCGACCGCGAAGAAGACGCAAACCCCGTCATCGAACCGATCTTCGATGTGGGTGTGCCCAACGATCTGATGGTGATCCGCGTCTGTGCCCTTGTCGAGCCGTTCTTCGTGACAACGCGGCTGGCGATGAAGATGCCGACGTCGAACGGAAAATACGCGCTCGTCACGAAAGCGGCCTTCGTGATCGAGCCGGAGGGAGGGTGAGCCCATGACAATGCCCCAACGTTTCTATCTGGCATTCGCGCGGCGCTCTGGCGCATTCGCGCGCGCGCAGTCGGGCTCTGTGACCGTCGAAGCGGCGGTTATGGCCCCGCTGATCCTGGCATTCTTCGGCTTCACCTTCATGTGGTTCGATGCCTTCCGCGTGAAGAACGAGGTGCTCAAGGCCACCTACAGTGTCTCCGACATGATCAGCCGGGAGCAACAGGAGCTGCCGGAACAATACTTCGCGGGCCTGCATGGGGTCTTCGATTACATGATCCGCTCGAACGATGAAACGACACTGCGCGTCACGACCGTCAAGTGCACCAAGGATTGCGACGACGACGCCAAGCGAGAGCTGGAGCTCTGCTGGTCCTGGGCCTCGCCCGGCCTTGCGGAGCACACCGCCACGACATTCGGCAAGTTCGAAAAGGCGATACCGCTGATGGTCCTCGGCGACACGGTTGTCGTGACCGAAGGGTCTGTCGAATACACGTGGCTCTTCGACTGGTGGCTTGAAGATCTGGAAATCCGCAACACCATCGTGACGCGTCCACGGTTTGCTGCTCAGGTCGCTCTGGGGGATCAGCGGTGCTACGGCGATGGCGGCACGTCCGGCGGAGGCGAGGACGACGAGGGGCTCTAACCGGCGCACCCGCGCGTAGGGCGCTCCGGCACCCGCATCCGCTCGGCCTCATGTCTGCGACCGTCAAGTGCTTGGCCGCGGGCACGATGGTCTGGCCTGCCAATCGGGCAGCTCGTGCCTCCCGCGCCCAACCGTTATCGAACCGAGCCACCGCCACACGATGCGGCGCAGAATGCCTCCAACCCTGTGCAGATGCGGGCATCCCCGACCCACACGGGCGCCACCCCTGGGCTTCCGAGCAAACGTCGATCGCTGGCATCATATCGAGACACGAGCGCACGCCGAGAACGCCACGCGGCAACCCATCATAGAGCGATAATAGGGTCGGCCCCATCCCCAAACAGGCCTACGCCTCTCAGACGCGCAGCGCCGAGGGCGCATTTCTTTGTTTTCTTCTTGCCTGAAGTACCGTGGGGGTCCGGGGGCAAAGCCCCCGAAACCGCGGCGCGCGAGCCCTCCCGAAAATGCGCGCGTCTCAGCGGTCCTGGTCGCGGTCAGGCAGCAACGCCAGAAGGATGTCGGCCATCGCGCGCCCCTGTCCGCCCGGTGTGACGCCGCCCACGCCGACCCGCCGGCCCAGGCGCCACCACATCCCGAGCGACCAGGACCGGGGCGCCGGTGCCTTGAGCCGCAGCAAAAAGCCGTTCGAGGGTTTGAACGCAAAGAGCCCGCGGTCGACCGATGCGATGGCATCCACGCGCGCGATCACGCGGCCATGCTCTTCGCTCAGGCTGCTGCGCGTGAGCACGATGCTATGGGACGTGGCGCGCCACATCGCCCGCGCGCTCCAGAATGCGAGTGCCGCAGCGGCAAGCAGGAAGGCCAGCCACCCTAGCTGCTGCGGCGGATGCGCGAGCGCCACCCAGAGCACCAGCGCGCCGAGCACGGCAAGCATGCCCGTGCCGATGCTGCGCCGTCCGGGCGACGGGGTAAGCCGGGCGAGCACCGGATCGTCGCCCGTTCCGTCCGGCGTCGAGAGATCCGGGCCCGCGGTCACACTGTTTCGATGCGCAGCACGACCGGCGCGGACGGCACGACGCCAGTGCCCTCCATCCCGGAGAGCGCCGTGTCGAGCGCGGCGCGCGTCGTGGGATGCGTGACGATCAGCACGGGCGCTTCGGCGGTGTCGTGGCGCGACTGGCGCATGCGGTCGATGCTGACGCCCGCGTCACCCAGAAGGCTCGCCACCTTGGCGAGTGCGCCGGGCTTGTCCGTGAGCGACAGGCGCACGTAATAGGGCGCGGGCAGAGCGGCCGTGGCGCGTGCGGCGGCCTTCAGCCGCGCCGCGGGCTGGCCGAACGGCAGGACGCGCAGCCCGCGCGACAGGTCCATGACATCGCCCATCACGGCGCTCGCGGTGGGGCCCTCGCCGGCCCCCGCGCCGCGCAACACGATCTGGCCGACCTGCTCTCCCTCGAGCACGACCATGTTCGTCGGGCCCTCCAACTGGCCCAAGGGGCTGCCCCGGGGCACCAAGCAAGGCGCCATGGAGCTCTCGAGCCCCCGGCCGGTCATCCGCGAGACACCGAGCAGCTTGATGCGAAACCCAAGATCGGCCGCCTGGCGGATATCGTCGATCGAAATCCTGTCGATCCCTTCGAGCGCAACCCCATCAAAATCGACCTGCGTTCCAAAGGCCACTGTGGCCAGGAGGGCCAGCTTGTGACCGGCGTCGATCCCACCGACATCAAGCGTCGGGTCGGCCTCCAGGTAGCCCAGGGCGCGGGCTTCCTCAAAGACGGTCTCATAGGCCAGGCCCTCGCTTTCCATCCTGGTCAGGATGTAGTTGCACGTGCCGTTCATCACGCCAAGGACGCGGGTGATCTCGTTGCCCGCGAGCCCCTCCGTGAGGGCTTTCATCACCGGGATGCCCCCGGCGACTGCGGCCTCGAAGCGGATCGTGACACCCTCGGTCTCGGCCAGTTCGGCAAGTCTCTGGCCGTGGTGGGCGAGGAGCGCCTTATTGGCGGTCACGACGTCCTTACCGGCGCGCAACGCGGCTTCGACGCTCTCCAGCGCGGGGCCGGTTTCTCCGCCCATCAGCTCGACATAGACGTCAACATCGTCCCGCGTGGCGAGTGCAATGGGATCGTCCTCCCACGCGTAGTCGGTCAGCGGCACGCCCCGGTCCTTGTCGCGGCTACGCGCCGAGATCGCCGACAGCAGGATGGGCCGGCCAGCCCGTGCGGTCAGCATCGGGGCGGAGCGGCGCAGGATCTTCACGACCCCGGCACCAACGGTGCCCAGGCCAGCGATCCCGAGGCGGAGAGGGTGTGTCATACGGCGCGTTCCTTGGGGCTCGTCTGCGTTCGAGCCAGCGTGCCGCCGGCTCCGTCTGGGGGCTGGGCTTACCCTGTCGGCCCGACCTGTGCAACGCAGTGGCGCGAGGGCGGCATCCTCTGTCCGACAGCCCGACGATGATGTCCTTGGAGGCGCGCGTCTTGCCGCTTCCCATGCCGAGGCGCCTAGTTTTGAGCCTGACCCTCTGCCGCGCGCTGGGCAGACAACGCGGCGCGACGTTCCAGCAAGGCCGCGCGCGCGGCAGCGTCGGCAGAGCTCTCCGCGGTCAGGGCGTCGGCGCGGCCGCGGCTGTCTGCGGCGCGGCCGCGCAGAGCAGCTTCCGTGTCGCGCAAGGTCTCGACGTCGCCGCGAGAGGCGGCGGCCGGGGCCAGCAGTGGATCCAGCGGCGCAAGCTCGGGTGCCGGGGCGGACGCCGCGTCCTCCGAGATCGCCTGGTCGAGCTCGGGAAACGTCGTGCAGCCCGCGCTCGCAGCGGCGAGCCCGATGGCCAGGAGAGCGGCGAGCGGCTGGTGCATGGAACTCCTCGGGTGGTCTGCACTTCCCGCAACGCTACGCGCGTGGCCGGGCGGTGAAAAGGCCGGGCCGGTCGCAGCGCCCGGCACCGGCCGTTTCCCGCACCGTTTGCCGCCCAGTTGGGCTCTACGCCGACGCCCGGGTTTTGCGCAAACGGGCTTGTCCCTCTGACGCGAGGGGTCTAGGCCAGCCGCGAACCGCCGAAGGAGACCTTACGATGACCGCCCCCAAGGATTTCAATGACCGCATGCTCTCGCTCGGGCTGGCGCGCGTCTCCGAGGCCGCGGCGCTCGCCTCTGCGCGGCTGATCGGCCACGGCGACGAGAAGGCCGCGGACCAGGCAGCGGTCAACGCGATGCGCGAGCAGCTCAACAAGCTCGACATCAAGGGCGTCGTCGTGATCGGCGAGGGCGAGCGCGACGAGGCGCCGATGCTCTACATCGGTGAGGAGGTCGGCTCCGGGCAGGGTCCGGCCGTGGACATCGCGCTCGACCCGTTGGAGGGCACGACGTTGACAGCCAAGGACATGCCCAACGCGCTCACAGTGATCGCGATGGGCCCGCGCGGTTCGATGCTGCACGCGCCCGACGTCTATATGGAGAAACTCGCCATCGGTCCGGGCTATCCGGAGGGGATCGTGTCGCTCACGCAATCTCCCGGAGAGCGGGTGCGCCTGCTGGCGGCGGCCAAGCACTGTGCGACTGCCGACATTACGGTTTGTATTCTGGAGCGCCCACGGCATGAGGACCTCATTCAAGAGGTGCGCGAGACCGGAGCCGCGATCCGGCTGATCACCGATGGCGATGTTGCCGGCGTGATGCATTGTGCCGAGCCCAACACGGGCATCGACATGTACATGGGCTCCGGTGGGGCGCCCGAAGGCGTGCTCGCGGCGGCGGCGCTCAAGTGCATGGGCGGGCAGATGTGGGGCAAGCTCCTGTTTCGCAACGACGACGAGCGCGGACGGGCGGAAAAGGCCGGCATCACCGATCTCGGGCGGATCTATGCCCGCGACGATATGGTGACGGACAACGTGATCTTTGCGGCGACGGGTGTTACGGACGGGTCGATCCTGCCCGGCATCAAGCGCGAAGTGGGCTATCTGACGGCGGAAACGATCCTGATGCGCTCCAAAACGGGGTCTGTCCGCCGGATGTCGTACCGCAACCCCGTCGCAGCGACGCCGCCGACGAGCCGCCTCTGACACCGGCCGGCGGTCCGCGCGACTTCTCCATTGCTTTGACCTGCCCCAGC
>JBCCYI010000022.1:0-28738 GCA_039189975.1 Pseudomonadota bacterium | reverse complement strand
GGGCGAGTAAGGAGCCGACGTGGACGGGCTTGAGGAAGTCGACTCGTTGGATTTCCGCCAACAGGGGCTCGGCGCCGGCGAAGCGGAAGGCCGTGGCGAAGGCGTGTTCGAGGGCTCTGCGGAGGAGGACCCCGCCGAAGACGTTGCCGGCCGTGTTTCGTTCCTGAGGATGGCACATTTGCGCAGAGCGTAAAGAAGTGCGATGCATCGCGACAAAGCCGTCGTCCGCCTGCCCGGGAACAATGCGGGAGCGCAAAAACTCCTCCGCGCCATCCAGGTCGCCCTGGCTGGAGTAGAACCGCATCATGGACTGGGGCAGTGTCTCGTCGTCGGGAAAGGCCTCGATCATGTCGCGCATTGTGCGCTCGATACCGGCGTTGTCCTCCTGGCGACCGTAGGCGGTCAGGCGGAAGACGTGGAAGCGACGTTCCTCAGGGTAAAGTGCAATGATACGGTCAAGCTGGTCGTAGAGCTGGTCATAGCGCTCATCGAGGATGAGCGCGTCGGCGATCACGGTGTTGTTCACCCGGCTCTCGGGAAGATTCTCCGCCAACTCGAGCGCGCGCGCCCCTGCGGCCCGGCGTGCTTCGATATCCTCTCCGAGTACGGCATCTCGGTACGCGGTCACATTGGCCAGGATCTGCGCACGCGCCTCGCTCGGGGCAAGGCGTTGCACCGCGTCGAGATGCTCCTGCGCCGCGTCGAACTCGTTGTCCAGCACCAGCAGCTCCGCCACGACATACCGGGCCAGAAGTGCGTCGGGATCTTCCTCGACCAGGCGGTTGTACTGGCCGAAGGCGGCGGCAAAGTCGCCCTCGTCGTAAAGAAGTTTGGCAAAGGTCTCGCGCGCCGCTTTGTGGTCCGGCACGAGGCTGAACACCGTCCGCAGCTCGACCTTGGCGCGCGCCACGTCCCCTGCTTCAATCAGGTCGAGAGCGCTCTCGAAATGACCCTCTGCCCGCTCCTCGGCGGTATCGCAGGCCGCAAGGGCGAGAAACAGCGCGCAGGCCATTGGGGCTGCTCGGAAGGGTGGGAGTCGCATCGGTGCCATCTCCATAATCAGTGTTCATGCCCCACCACGCACCCGCACATGGGTGTATCACGCTTGGTGTGCGTGACCTGCGCGGACGTTTGTTAGATAGGCATCACGGGCGAAACGGAAAAGCCCGGTTCGACGTTCTCAGCAGCCTGTGCCCCTCAGGACAACGAGCACTGTCCGAAAGAGAAGACGCACATCGAACCACAGGCTCAGCTGTGCCTCGTAATCCTTGTCGTAGTCGACGCGTCGGCTGAACGATTCCGCATTCCGCGCCGACACTTGCCAGAGGCCCGTGACGCCCGGCCGAAGGTCGCAGTACACGCGACCGCTGTAGAGCGACTTTTGATCTGGCATCATCGGTCGGGGTCCGACCAGTGACATGTCTCCGCGCAGCACGTTCCAAAACTGCGGCAACTCGTCGAGCGACGAGGCGCGCAGGAACCGGCCGAGCCGTGTCACGCGCGGATCGTCACGGAGCTTTTGGGTCATCTCCCATTCGCGCGCACGATCGCTGTCAGATTTCAGGATCTGCTGGAGCGCCCCATCTGCGTCGGGGACCATCGTGCGCAGTTTGTAGAGGTTGAACTCGCGGCCCCGCAGGCCAATCCGCTTCTGTGTATACACCGGAGAGCCGCCATTCAGCGCGACGAGGAGTAACATCAAAGCGAGGAGTGGCAGGGTTACGACGGAGGTCAACAGCACCAGCGATACGTCCATCCACCGCTTGCCACGTGCCCTGTAAAAGCCTGTTTGATAGGCGCTGTAATAGTCGCCTGCCTCGATCGGCCCTGTGGCAACCGCTGGCCTTCGGTCTACGGCGCGGTCCCCCAAATCAATCACATCCACCATACATCACTCCGCAGAGACGTCGTACGTCTGCGCCCTACACACCGTCACTCATACCAAGAGACATAAAGTCGTAAAGCCGTTGATGCAAATTATACTTAATATCCACTCGTCTTTTCAAAGGCGGAACTGGGGCAATCTGTGCTCTTTGTATGGCCGTTTCGCGGAGCGGTTTCGTGGGAAGATCTGTCTCGCGGCCGGGTGCCGCAGGCGCGGCTCTCGCGGCCTCGACCCCGGAGCGCCAAAGGGCACATGCCCGCGGCTCGCCTTTAGATTGGCGCAAGCGTGCCACGGCAACCCGGCATTGGATGAATAGAAATTGCAAGAAACGTTGCTTTTGGGGCGGCGTGCGGACTAAAAGCGCGTGTCGCGGGGTGTGGTTGGTAACGCGTTTGTCGCCATTTTGGGCATAGGTGGGTCTCGGTCGCAGGCGCGTGGATCGCGCACCGGACGTTGCGGATCATGCAGCACAATGAGTGGGTGAGGGTCTCTTGCTTGTCGGTGATATGTATCTGGGCTTCTACGGGCTGGAGGATCGCCCCTTCAGCCTGACGCCGGATCCTGACTATCTTTATTGGGCCGACGGGCACCGCGCGGCGATCACAGTGCTGGAGTATGGCATTGTGACGCGAGCACCGATTACGGTGCTCACGGGGGAGATCGGCGTCGGCAAGACAACCTTGCTTCAGCATCTCCTCGATACGCTCGACGATTCGACGACCATCGGATTGATCTCGAACGCACAAGGTGGCCGGGGCGAACTGCTGCGCTGGGTGGCCAGCGCGCTGGGCCTGACTGTTCCGAAAGACGGCGACTATGTTGCGCTCTACCAGGTGTTCCAGGACTTTCTGATTGATGAGTACGCCGAGGGGCGGACCGTGACCCTCGTGATCGACGAGGCGCAGAACCTCTCTGTCGAGGCGCTCGAAGAGCTGCGGATGTACACCAACATCAACTCGGGCCGGGACGAGCTGCTCCAGCTCATTCTGGTCGGCCAGCCCGAGCTGCGCGACCGCATCATGCGCCCGGATCTGCAGCAGTTCGCGCAGCGCGTCGTTGCTGCCTACCATCTGATGCCGCTCGGCCTGGAGGCGACGAAAGCCTATGTCGAGCATCGGATCGACCATGCGGGCGGTCTGGAGCCGGTTTTCTCGGATGAGGCCATCGCGGAATTGCATCGGCATACGGGCGGCGTACCCCGCCTCGTTAACAAATTGTGCGAATTTTGCCTTGTTTATGGTGCCATCAACGAGGAAAAACCCATTTCGGAGCAAACCGTGCTCCAGGTTATGGCTGACGGTGTGTTCGTCAGTGGATTTGCGCCAGCCGGAAGGGCCGCCGAGTGAATAGTGAACTGCGATATTATCTGTCGATCTTCTTTCGCCGCTTGCCCTTGTTTCTGCTCGTCTTTCTGACGATCACGGGCGCTGCACTCTTTTATGCTCTTTCATTGCCGACGGTTTATACAGCGCGTGGGTTGTTGCTCGTCGAAGCGCCCCAGATTCCAACGAACCTTGCAGCCTCGACTGTGCAGGTGAGTTCCCGCGAACAGCTTGCTGTGATCCAGCGGCGCCTGATGACGCGGTCGAACCTGCTAGAGATCGCACGTGAATTCGACGTCTACGAAGACATCCGCGAAATGTCGCCAGACGAAATTGTCCAGAGCATGAGAGAGGACACGCGTATTGCGGGGTCGGGGCGCGGGTCTGCCGCGACAGTGATGGAGGTTCAGTTCCGCGCGCGCAGCGGCCGGGTCGCGGCTGAGGTCTCGAACGACTACATCACCCGGATCCTCGCGGAGAATGCGACGAACCGGCAGCAGCGCGCCGAGGGGACGCTAGACTTCTTCGAAGAGCAGGTGCGGCGTCTCGAGCGTCAGCTCGACGCGCAGAACGATGTTATCCTCGAGTTCCAGAATCAGAATGCCGAAGCGCTGCCGGACACGCTGAACTACCGCCTGAGCCGCCAAGAGCTTCTGACCCAACGCATGTCGCAGATCGACCGTGATCGCTCCGTGTTGGCAACGCAGCTCGCACGGTTGGAGGAGTTGCAGGCCCAAGGGTTTGCCGGACTGCCCGAGGACGACGAAGACCGCCCGGCGACCGCGCTGGACCAGCAACTGGCGCAATTGCGCAACCAGCTGACAAATGCCCGTGCGATTTATGCGCCCGATAGCCCGCGCGTCACCGTGCTGGCAGCGCGGATCGAGGCACTTGAGGTTCTGCAGCAGGAAGAGATCGAGCGGGCACTCGCCGAGGCGGAAGGCGCCTCCGACACGTTGGAGCCGCTCTCTGCCGATCCGACATTGGACGGCACACCCATGACGCCGGTGCAGATCCAGATCGAGCAAGTCGGCACGCAGATCCGCTTCCTGGACGAGCAGACCGCCACGATCGACGCTGAGCTCGCTGAACTGGAACAGACCATCGAGCGGACCCCTGCAAATTCCATTGAATTGCAAGCGCTCCGTCGCGGGTATGAGAACATGGAGCGCCAGTATAATCAGGCGCTTGACCGGCTCTACACCGCATCGACCGGCGAACGGATCGAGGTGATGAGCAAAGGCGAGCGGATCAGCGTGATCGAACAGGCCCGCGCGCCGGATGAGCCGTCTGACCCCAACCGGCCCATGATCGCCGCTGTCGGGACCATGGGGGCCGCCGGTGCTGCCATCGGTCTGGTACTGCTGCTGGAGCTGCTCAACAAGACGATCCGTCGGCCAGTCGATCTGACCAATGGTCTCGGCATCACGCCGCTCACAACAGTCAGCTATATTGTCACGCCGGGACAGCGCCTGCGCAAACGACTGCTCTGGACGCTGGTCATTCTCTTTGTGGCGACCGCCATCCCGGCCGGCCTCTACTACGTGCATTACGAGATCCGTCCGCTGGATCTGCTCTGGGATCGGCTTGTCGCCCGGTTCACCATGTAGGGTTGGTGGCGACGGATGTGCCGGAGCCGTAGTGCCGGTTGCCTGCTAGGGCTCCAGGCCCAATGTCTGCCCGAAGATTGAAGGTGCGATGCGATGGAACGTCTGAAGGAAGCACTTGATCGGGCCCGCGGTGTGCGGGCTGCCCGCGTGCCTGGGATGCGGACGCGTCGCAGCACCGACGCTTCGGCGGCGCGGGAGCGGGCCTTGGTCGAAGCGTCCTGGGCGGAGCTTGACCCGTTTCACCTCGAGAAGCGGCGTTTGGTACGGCGGCGCATCGTGGCGCAGCAGGGCGGCGTTGACGCGGCGCCTTACGATCAGCTCCGCACCAAGACGCTACAACTGGCCAAGGCCAACGGCTGGAACAGGATCGCTGTCACCTCCCCCTTGCCCGGCTCCGGCAAGACGACCACGACGCTCAACCTTGCCTTTTCCCTTGCGCGGCTTGTGGACAAGCGCGTGATCGTAATCGACATGGACATGCGCCGACCCTCGATTGCCAAGGCGCTCGGTTGCAAGACAGGACGCAGCACACGCGCCGTGCTGGAGGGAGCGGAAAGCTTCGGGCGCCAGGCCCGGCGCGTCGGCGACAACCTCGCAGTTTCCATGAACTTCACGGGGGCGCGAGACCCGTCCGATCTCTTTTTGCGCAAGTCGACCGATGAGATCGTGGACAGGATCGAGAGCGAATATCGCCCGGATATCATGCTGTTCGACATGCCGCCGATGCTCGTCAACGATGACACCACCGCCTTTCTGCATAACGTCGATGCGTGCTTGATCATTGCAGAGGCGGGCGGCTCGACACTCGCGCAAATCGATACCTGCGAGAAGGAGATCTCTGAGCAGACCAACGTGCTTGGGGTTGTCCTGAACAAGTGCCAGTTCGCCAGCGAGTCCTACTCGAGCTACAAGTACAATTACTGATCCGCGCGGTCCCGGCGCTCGCTAACTCTCCATTCACCTCTGGCAGATATGTCATCCGATGGGTGGAACGGTGAGGTGGTGTTATGGCTGCGGCTGAAAATGCGCCGACGATCATCAAGCGCAAGAAGGTGGTCAGCGGCGGAGGTCATCACGGCGGCGCCTGGAAGGTCGCCTATGCAGACTTCGTGACCGCTATGATGGCGTTCTTCCTGCTGATGTGGCTGCTCAATGCCACAACGGAGAAGCAGCGCAAGGGCTTGGCCGACCACTTCAGCCCGACTATTCCAATCAATCGGTCCTCCGGCGGTGGTGACGGCGCCCTCGGGGGCGACAGCATCATGGCCGACGAGACCCTGTCGCAATCCGGGATCGGAGCGTCGAGTAACGATCCAAGGGCAACGTCACCGTCGCAAGCCGCATCGAATCGTGCGTCGGGCGAGGATGAGGCGGAGTTTCTTGACATGGAGACCATGCTGATGGGGACGGGAGGGGAGGCGCTTCTGGAGGACAGTGAGCTACGCCACATCGTATCCAGGATTACGGATGAGGGTTTCGTGGTTGAAATCTTCTCCTTAGAGGATGCGCCGCTCTTCGAGCCGGTTTCGGACGCGCCCACTGAGCTGCTGGAACAGATCCTGGATGCCGTCGGTCAGGTCTTTGCCCTTGCGAGCAATTCCATCGCTGTGGCCGGGTATTCTCGCGAGCATGCCGTCGTCTTGCGCGACGATGTGGCGTGGCCGAGGTCCCTTGCGCGTGCGGAGGTTGGAAAACAGGCTATGGAAGCCGCAATGGATCCTGAGCGCGTGCACCGTGTCACCGGCCATGGCGACCGCTCGCCCGCGGTGCCCAATCCGATGGCGCTGCGCAACGACCGGATTGAGCTCATCCTTTTGCGGAACGACATCGACCCATGAGGTGTCTTGCCGTCGAAACTCTGGCAAAGTTTATCTGTTAGTCCGGTCTTAAGGGGCGCTGCGCCAAATGTGGGTCAACGAAGACACCGCATAGAAAGGCGCTTCCAGATGACTATTTCTTCGTCGCTCAATGCCGGCGTGAACGGGCTTTCGAGCAATGCAAGCCGGCTTGCCACGATTTCGGACAATATCGCGAACTCGAGCACCATTGGCTACAAGCGCGCGGAAACTTCGTTTCGCGCTTTGGTGACGACGTCAGGCACCGGGTCCTACACTGCGGGTGGTGTCAGCGTGGCCACCTCCCGCCTGATCGATCAACCGGGTGCCTTGCGGACGACCGCTAACTCGACGGATCTCGCGGTGCGCGGACGCGGCTTTATTCCCGTGACCCCGGTGTCTGCCCTGGCGGGTCAGCTTGCAGACTATCCGCTCAATCTGGCGACGACGGGCTCTTTTCGAACCGACGAGGATGGCTTTCTCGTCAACGATACGGGCTTTGTTTTGATGGGCTGGCCGGCCAACCCGGACGGATCCATCCCGGATTTCGCTCGCGATACGGCGGATGGCCTTCAGCCGGTGCAGATTAACGTGAACCAGGCGACCGGTGAGCCAACAACGGAGATCGACGTTGGTCTGAACCTGCCAGCAACGGAAACAGAATTCGATGCAGCGGGCGGACCGCTCACTCTGCCGGTGGAGTACTTTGACAATCTTGGCCGATCGCAAACTCTCACAATGACCTTCACGCCTGTGGCGCCAACAGCCGCCGGCGATCCGCCAACGAATACATGGACTCTCGTCATCACGGACAGCGCGCTACCGGATGCTGCGGTGCCGCCGACGCCTGGCTCGATCGGAGAGTTTACCATCGTCTTTGATGACAGCCGGGATGAGGGGGGCACACTAGACTCCGTCGCAGTTGTGGGCGGAGGGCCCAATCCTCCGGCCACTCCCCCTGTTCCAGCCATTGCTCCCGATTGGGATCCTTTGACGGGTGAGCTCACGGTCGGCGTGGCGGGCGGGCAGATTGACGTCGGAATAGGGATTCCGGCGGGCTCTGGTGGTCTGACCCAGTTCTCCGACAGTTTCTCCCCGACATCTATCAACAAAGATGGGTCGCCAGTGGGCAGTCTCCAAGCGGTGAATGTCGACCAAAACGGCTTCGTGCGCGCGAATTTTGACAATGGTCTGACGCGAACAGTGTTCCAGATTCCACTGGTCGATTTGCCCAATCCGAATGGTTTGGTGACCCAGGATGGGCAGACGTACATCCCATCGACAGAGTCGGGCAGCTTCTTCCTGTGGGAAGCGGGCGAAGGGGCAACCGGTGACATTATTAGCTTTGCCGTCGAAGAATCCGCGACGGACGTTGCAGGTGAGCTGACCGCGCTCATCCAAACTCAGCGTGCCTACTCGTCTAACGCCAAAGTCATCCAGACGGTCGATGAGATGCTGCAGGAAACCACCAATATCAAACGGTAATCCCAACCGCTTGAAACAACGAACGAAGGAGGGCACCAGACGTGTCGCTTTCCACTGCCATAAACAGCGCAACGAGTGGGCTGCGCGCCGTATCGCGTGCCGCAGAGCTCGTTGCCGGAAATATCGCGAACGCTTCGACGCCCGGCTACGCCCGGCGCGATGTCTTATTGTCCGCCAACCCTTTAGGCGGCGTGAGCATCGATGGGTTCTCTCGGGCGACCGATCCTTTCCTCATTGCAGACCGACGTTTGTCGGAGGCGGCGTACGGCAGCACCCGCGTTCTGGCAGATGGGCTGGGGGCTATCGAAGGGGTCATAGGCGATCCAACCGAAGAAGGGTCGTTGCTGTCCCGTGTCGCCCGCCTGGAGACCAGCCTTGCCGATGCGGCGACGCGACCGGACCTGGAAAGTCGCCTGGCGGAGGTGCGCAACGCCGCTGCAGATCTGACGGCTGGCATAGCCGGAATTTCACGAGAGATCCAGGAGCAGCGCGCCCTGGCCGATACCAACATTGGCACCATGGTGGAGCGGCTGAACGAATCCTTGAAGCGCGTGGAAGACCTCAACATCGAAATCCTGCGTGTTGGCCAGAAAGGTGTGGTTGCTACCGGTCTGATCGAACAGCGACAGCAGGTCATTGATCAGATCACAGAAATTGTTCCGATCCGCGAGGTCCCGCGACAGGACGGCCAGATCGCATTGTTTACGGATGGCGGTGCTGTGCTTCTGGAGGGAAAGGCGCGCGAAATTGGATTTAGTCCGAAGGGCTTTGTTGAGCCATGGATGTCGCTCGCAGGTGGGGCGCTGTCGGGCCTCACGATTGGGGACACTGAGATTGACACAACCGCGACACGATCACTGATCGGTGGCGGCGCGCTTCAAGCATCATTCGACATGCGGGACCGTGTCGCGCCCGAAGCCCAAGCGTCCCTGGACGCTCTGGCGCGCGACCTGATCGAGCGCTTCCAGGATCCGTCTCTCGATCCGTCTCTCGCCGTGGGAGACGCAGGGCTCTTCACGGACGGTGGGGCGGCGTTCGATCCGCTGAATGAGGAGGGACTATCGCTTAGAATGGAACTCAATAGCGCAGTCGATCCCTCCAATGGGGGGCAGCTATGGCGTTTGCGAGATGGCATTGGCGCTATCGCAGAAGGTCCACCTGGTAACAATGCCCTGCTTGTCGCCCTGACGGATCGGCTTGGCGAGGCGCGGGTCCCGGCGACTGGTCCGTCCGCCGGACAAAGCCGGTCCTTCGAAGCGCAAGCCACAGCTTTTCTGACCGGTATTTCTAGCGAGCGTCAATGGCGTGAAAGCGACTTGGCATTTGGTGCTGCGCGCTTGGAAGGTACAAGGACAGAAGAGGCGATTGGCGGCGTCGATACAGACGACGAGATGCAAAAACTCCTTCTGATTGAACAGAACTACGGGGCGAATGCGCGCGTTCTGCAAACGCTCGACACTCTCCTCGAACAATTGCTGAGTATCACGTGATGGATGTGCGAACAATTGGCGACCTAGCGCAACTCATGGTGTCGCGACGCCAGAACGCGGATGCCCGAGCGGATATGGCGAGACTGATCGACGAAGCGGGGACCGGTCGAAAGTCCAACCTCGCGGGCAGTCTTCGCGGAGATTTCACGTTACTGGCGGGCCTTGAAGCAGATCTGAAACGCATCGATAGCTATGACACAGCGGTTACCTCGCTTCTAGGAAAAGCAGACGTGATGCAAGGGGCCTTGTCTTCAGGGCGCGACCTCGCCTCGGAGACGGCCTCTCAAGTTATCACGGTCACCCCTCCTGCCAACCAAGAGACGATCCGTGTTGTTGCGGAAGGGGCCAGGGGGCGCTTTGAAGACTTCGCCGCGCGCCTTAATGTAAGCTACGCAGGCGCAACTGTGTTTTCCGGAACGGGCACTGACAGGGCAGCCTTGGCGCCTGCCTCAGATATTCTATCGGCGTTGGAAGCGGCGGTCGCACCCTTCACAACTGCCGATGAGGTGGAAGTCGCCGTGCGGGATTGGTTCGCAGTCGGGGGAGACTTCGATACGCTCGGCTACACCGGCGAAACGGATACAATCGCGGGGCTTTCTATCTCCGCTACACGACAAATCGCGTTTGACGTGACCGCCGCGGATCCCGCGATCCGCGAGACGTTTGTTGGCTTAGCCTTGGCCGCGCTTTCGGACAGGGTGCCCTTATCCGGCAACCTTGGAGAACAGGAGCGGCTGATGGTATCCTCGGCGGAGCAGTTGCTAGATGCACAAAACGGCCTTGCGCAACTTCAAGGGCGGATTGGCGCCCAGGAACAGGAACTCATCCGAACGGAAAGCCGCAACGCCGCTGAACGCGCTGCCTTGGAGATGAGTCGATCTGAGCTCATTGATGTTGATATCTTCGAGACGGCGTCTCGTCTGGAAGCTGTCCAGTCACAGATCGAGCTACTTTATACCATCACGGCGCGAAGTGCTCAATTCTCCCTCGTCCGGTTCCTGCAATGATCGGGTTTGACCATCGACGGGGCGCGCACGTCACCACAGCATGTACCCACAAAACAAGGACTGGACCTCTCTTGGCAGGACAGGCGAATGGATGGGGCATAGCTGGCATGCTCAGAGTTTTGATAGGTTGCGCGATCATCCTTGCGAGCAGTGCCCAGACCATGGTCGCCTCGCCGATCAGACTAAAAGATCTCGTCGAATTCGACGGCGTTCGAGCCAATGATCTTGTTGGCTACGGATTGGTGGTCGGGTTGAACGGTACGGGCGATGGCCTCCGTAACTCCCCCTACACCGAAGAGATCATGTCTAACATCCTTGAGCGCCTCGGGGTCAATGTGACGGGTGAGCAGTTTCGCCCAAGCAATGTCGCGGCTGTGTTTGTCACGGCGACGCTCCCCCCTTTTTCTCGCGCAGGATCCCAGATTGATGTAACGGTCTCAGCGATCGGAGACGCTTCAAGTCTTCTTGGGGGCACGCTGATCATGACGCCGCTGACAGCAGCGGATGGGCAGATCTATGCAGTAAGCCAGGGTACGGTCATTGCGGGAGGTGCGGCGGTTGAAGGAGACGGCGCTGAAGTTGTCCAGGGCGTCCCCACATCGGGTGTGATCCCAGCAGGAGCACGAGTTGAGCGCGAGATCGAGTTTGATTTTGGAACACTCTCCAGTCTTCGGCTCGCCTTGAGAGATCCGGATTTTACGACAGCAGGTCGGATCGAGGCGGCGGTCAATGCGGTTTTTGCTGGCGAAGTTGCGGTCATGCTCGACGCAGGGACGATCGAACTCGACATTCTTGCAACCGGCGCAAGATCTCCTGCGCACGCGATTGGCCAGATTGAGAATGTGCTAGTAGAGCCCCAGCGTCGGGCCCGTGTTGTCGTCGACCAGCGATCTGGAACGATCGTGATGGGAGAAGACGTGCGCATTTCGCGCGTCGCCGTCAGCCAAGGCAACCTCACTCTTCGCATTGAGGAGCGACCCCTTGCGGTTCAGCCCAACCCTTTCGCGGATGGGGAAACTATTGTCGTGCCTCGGACGGAGGCTGATATCGTCGAAGAGCCGGGCATCGGGCTTGCAGAGGTGCCGACGACCACGTCGCTGTCGGATGTGGTCGCGGGTCTAAATGCCTTGGGGGTTGGGCCACGCGACATGATCGATATTCTCAAGTCCGTGAAGGCGGCGGGCGCACTTCATGCAGAGTTTATCGTGCGCTGACGATCTCAGTGGGACCTCCGCACGCTGCGCAGGGCAGAGCCCTTCCTTCGAGTAGTGATGCAAGGTGCGCGTATGGAGTGGGAGGGCTGCATCTACTCTGCTCCAATCTCGCGCCAGGATCTCCAGTCAATATCAGCAGGCTTCAGATACAGACGTGCGAAGGTCAGGAGCGAAGCGGCAGGGGCAGCGGGGCGGAAATTCGTTCTTCTCAGGCCCTGTTTATTGCGTCGGTAGAAACATCGTTATCTTGAGCGCTGGTTGCGCACGCTCGACTGGTTACATGAACATCGCGGCCGCGATTTCGAGGGTTGCTGACATGGACGATGCTGACATGGACGATGCTGACGTGGACGATGCTGACGCGGACAAGATGCACACCGCACGATGGGACCAAAGCGCGCCGACCAAGCCGAGAAAGTCGGTCAAACGAATGAAGACTGCTTCGCACATAGATGTTGCAGCAGTGCATTCCGCTTCCGGCGGTTGCTTCGCTCAGCCGTGCGGGCTTCTCCGCTCCGAGATAACGCGTTCAAGCCAGCCGGGTTCCATCTGTGGGACGGAGGAGAGCAAGAGATCCGTGTAGTCTGGGTATGGTGGCGCGAAGATCTCCTCTTTGACACCCTGCTCCACAACGCTTCCCTGATACATCACCACGACCTCGTCCGCGATAGCCTCGACCGTCGCGATGTCATGCGTGATGAAGATATAGCTGAGACCGAGCTCGCGCTGAAGGCGCATGAGCAGCTTTAGGATCCCCTCCTGCACAATCTGATCCAGGGCGCTGGTCACCTCATCGCAGATCACAACCTCTGGTTCAGCCGCCAAAGCCCGCGCAATGCAGATCCGCTGCTTCTGCCCTCCGGAAAGCTCACCGGGCAACCTGTCCGCGAAGCTTTCGTCGAGCTCAATCTGGCGGAGCAGAGCGTTCACGCGCGTCTCCACCTCGCGCCCGCGCAGCCCGTGATAAAACTCAATCGGGCGACCGATGATCTCTCGCACGGTTTGACGCGGGTTCATCGCGGTATCGGCCATCTGATAGATCATCTGGATGCGCTGAAGATGATCGCGGGAGCGCCCTTTCAGCTCTGCTGGCAAGGCTACTCCGTTGAACCGGACCTCGCCGCGTCGGGGGGGCAGGAGGCCCGTTACAACGCGCGCCGTTGTCGACTTGCCAGACCCGGACTCACCCACCAGCGCAACCGTCTTGCCCCGCGGCAGGTTGATCGTGACGCTCTTGAGCACGTCTATGGTACCATAGGCCGCTGTGACGGCGTCGATCTCGAGCACATGGTCGTTCGATGTCTCGCCCGGTTTCTCGATCGAACGCACGGCCCAAAGGGACCGCGTGTAGGGGTGCTTGGGGGCCGAGAGCATCTCCGCTGTGGAGGCCTCCTCCACCTCCTCGCCATAGCGTAGCACCTTGATGCGGTCCGCCATCTGCGCCACAACCGCGAGATCGTGCGTAATGTAGATGGCTGCGGTGTTGAACTCCTTAACCGCCTTGCGCATCGCGGCGAGCACGTTGACTTGGGTGGTTACGTCGAGCGCCGTGGTCGGTTCGTCGAAAATGATCAGGTCTGGACGGGATGCCATGGCCATCGCCGTCATCGCGCGCTGAAGCTGACCGCCGGACACCTGGTGGGGAAAGCGATCCCCGATCGTGTTGGGATCGGGCAGGTCCATCGCGGCGTATAGGGCGCGGGCGTCATCCTCGGCCTCGGCGCGACCGCGCAAACCATGGCGCAGGCTGGCTTCGATCGTCTGATCGAGAAGCGTGTGCGCAGGGTTAAAGGCCGCAGCTGCAGATTGGGCGACGTAGGCGATCCGCGCCCCGCGCAGCCCTTGCTTGACGCGCTCAGGGGCCGTCATCAGGTCGAGCCCGTCAAAGTCGATAGTGCCGGAGGTGAGACGGCAACCCGGCCGCGCGAAGCCCATGGCAGCAAGGCCCATGGTTGACTTGCCCGCACCACTTTCGCCGATCAGGCCGAGCACTTCGCCCCGGTGCAGCGTCAGGTCGACCCCCTTGATGATCTCGTGCCACCGCTCGTCGGAAAACCCGTCGATGCGCATGTCCCGCATCGTGAGAAGGACGTCTCCATCAGTGCTCATCGCGCAGCCCGCTTGTTTTCATCAGGAACCAGTCGACGACGAAGTTGACCGCAATCGTCAGCAGTGCAATGGCGCCGGCCGGCAAGAGCGGTGTGATCCCGGCCTTCCAATCGAACTGGGCAAATTGGATCAGGGAGGCGTTTTCGCGCACCATGGAACCCCAGTCCGCTGTCGGGGGCTGGATACCGACCCCAAGAAACGAGAGCGCCGCGATGGTGAGGAACACGAAACAGAAGCGCAGGCCAAACTCTGCCACGAGCGGCGGCAGGATGTTGGGCAGGATCTCGCGCCGCATGATCCAGCCGAGGCCTTCGCCCCTCAGGCGGGCGGCCTCCACGTATTCCATCACCACGACGTTCATGGCGACGGCTCGGGTAAGGCGGAAAACCCGTGTGGAGTCGAGAATTGCGATGATGATGATCAGCGAGATCGCGTTCGAGCCATAGATCGACAGCAGCATCAGCGCGAAGATCAGCGATGGGATCGAGATGATGACGTCCACCGTACGGCTCAAGAGCTGGTCGACCCAGCCGCGCGAGATAGCGGCCATTAGGGCAAAGCTGCATCCGATGAAGAAGGCAAGAAGCGTTGTCGCGAGCGCGATCCCGATGGTATTGCGCGCGCCGTAGATGAGCCGCGAGAGGATGTCGCGGCCGATCTGGTCGGTGCCAAACACATGCTCGGGCGACCAGGGCGCATAGGCGGCGAAGCTCGAATCGGCCTCTCCGTAGGGCGCCAGAGCGGGCGCGAAGATCGCCACAAGGACGTAGAGCGCGATGATGATGAGCCCGAACCAGGCGGTGAGCGGCGCCTTTTTGAGCTCGATCCAGGCCCGTTGGCTCCACGTCCGGCGCGTGCGGACGGCGCCTACCTCGGCCGCGGCGGAATATCCCTGTTCGTCACTCATGGGCAGGATTCATCAGGCAGACTTCATGTGGCGGAACTCTCGGACAGGTCTCATCGCGGGTGCAGCAGCCGCGGGTTGGTGACGATCGAGATGATGTCAGCCAAGAGGTTCAAAAGGATGTAGGTGCCCGCAAAGATCAGAGCGCAGGCCTGCACCACGGGGATGTCGCGCGTTGTCACGGCGTCGACCATGAGCTGCCCGATGCCCGGATAGACGAACACGACCTCGACGACGACCACACCCACAATCAGGTACGCCAGGTTGAACGCGATGACGTTGACGATGGGCGCCCAGGCGTTGGGCAAGGCGTGGTAGAGGATGATCTTTGCACCCGAGACGCCCTTGAGCCGAGCCATTTCGATATAGGGCGAGGCAAGCAGGTTTATGATCGCGGCGCGCGTCATCCGCATCATATGCGCGACAATGACGAGTGTCAGGGTCATCGCCGGGAGAGCGCAGCGATAAACGCGCTCCCAAAACGGGGTGTCGGGCGAGATGTTCGCGAGGGTGGGAAAGATCGGGTAGAGCGAGCCCAGAACCAGAATCAGGATGTAGGCGACGAAGAATTCCGGCATCGAGATGGTCGTCAGGGTCGTGGCGCTGACCGTCTTGTCGTAGACGGAGTTGCGCCACAACGCCGCTGTGATCCCCAAGAACAGCGCGAGGGGCACGGCGATGAGCGCCGTCATCCCTGCCAGGAAAAGGGTGTTCCAGAGCCGCGGGCCGATCAGCTCTACGACTTCTCGCGAACGGTCTACGCCCGAGGCAGCGCGGCCCGAAAAGGATGTGCCGAAGTCACCGCGCAGGACCCCACCGATCCAATCCAGATACCGGACATAGGCGGGTTGATCGAGGCCAAGCTCCCGTCGAAAGGCGGCAACGGTCTCTTCCGTCGCGGCCTGGCCCAGCACGGCCTGGGTGAAGTCGCCCGGCAAGAGCTCGATCGACATGAAGATGATCAGCGACACGAAGAAGAGTGTCATCAGGCCCAATGCGAGCCGCTGGAGCACGATTGTCAGTACTGGATGCACGGATAGTGCTCTCCCAAGGGGTGGGCGTGATGTCGTTTTTTGGCCACGCCACGATTGTTAGCACGAAGCGTAAGATGCGAAGACCAGGATTGTAAACGGCCTTGTGACCCCCAATCAGGCCATTTCGTCGCTCCCTGAGGGAGAAACCGTTGCCAGCTTGGTCTCAGATTGGCATGGTCGACGCACAATCTGCGCACGCGCGCCAAGTCAAAAAACGACACCGCCCTGCGATGATCTCGCAGGGGTCAGCAGGAAGGACAGATTATGAAAGACCTCAAGTCACGTTACATCGAAGGGCGCAAAGCCGCCTATGCCGGCAAGCAGCTGAGCCGCCGCGCGTTCGTGCAGTCGCTCGTGGCTGCGGGCGTTGCAGTGCCGGCGGCGCTCTCGATGGCGTCTCGCGTGGAAGCTGCGACACCGTCGCGCGGGGGCAGCTTCAAGCTGGCCACCGCTCACGGCTCCACCACCGACAGCCTCGATCCGGCGACTTACGAAAACGGCTTCATGACGGCGACCGGCTTCACCTACGGCAACTGCCTGACAGAGGTCGGCCCGGACAATGCGCTCCGTCCGGAGCTTGCAGAAAGCTATGAGGCGCTCAACAACGGCGCGTCCTGGGCCTTTCGCCTTCGGCGCGGGGTTGAGTTCCACAACGGCAAGACGATGACGCCCGAAGACGTGATCGCATCGATCAACTACCACCGCGGTGACGACAGCACCTCGGCGGCAAAGGGTGTGATCGCCGGCGTGACGGATATCCGCAAGGATGGCGATGACGTGGTCATCTTCGATCTCGATACGCCGAACGCGGATTTCCCGTTCCTGATCTCGGATTATCACCTGCTCATCCTGCCCTCCGAGGATGGTCAGATCGACCCCACTTCGGGCATCGGCACGGGCTCCTACGCGATCGAGAACTACGAGCCGGGCGTGCGCCTGCAGGCCACGCGCAACCCGAACTACTTCAAGGAAGGCAACGCTTGGTTCGACGATATCGAGCTGATCTCGATCATCGACGTGACCGCGCGGCAGAATGCGCTCCTCAACGGTGACGCGCATTTCATCGACCGGATCGACCCCAAGACGGTGAACCTCTTCAGCCGGGCCCCCAATGTCGACATTCTCGATCTGGTTGGTTTCCTGCATTACACCTTCCCGATGCGGCTCGACGCTCAGCCCTTTGACAATTTCGATCTGCGCATGGCGCTGAAGCTGGCGGTCAACAAGCAGGAGCTCGTCGACAAGATCCTGCTCGGTTACGGCACCGTCGGCAACGATCACCCGATCTCGCCGATTGTGCCATTCCACGCGGCCGAGCTCCCGCAGCGTGAGTTCGACCCTGAGATGGCAGCGAGCCACTACAAGAAGTCCGGTCATTCCGGGCCAATCCAGCTCTCCGCGTCCGATGCCGCATTCGCGGGTGCCGTGGATGCCGCACAGTTGATCCAAGCCTCCGCGGCACAGGCCGGCATCGAGATCGAAGTCGTGCGTGAGCCGCGCGATGGCTACTGGTCCAACGTCTGGAACAAGAAGGGATGGTGTGCGTGCTACTGGGGTGGTCGCCCGACGGTCGATTGGATGTTTGCGTCGGCCTATGTCGAAGGTTCGGAGTGGAACGATACCGCATGGCGCAACACGGACGACGCGGATCGCTTCAACGCTATCGTTGGGGAGGCGCGTGCCGAGCTTGATGACGCCAAGCGGGGCGAGATGTACTTTGAGGCGCAAAAGCTGATCCACGAAGACGGCGGCGCTGTTGTGCCGATGTTTGCCAATTACATCATGGGCAAGTCGAAGGACGTGGCCCATGGGGAATACGTTGCTTCCAACTGGGAGAATGACGGGCATCGCGCGACCGAACGCTGGTGGATGGCGAGCTGAGCCACAAGGCTTGACCATGGGGGCGGCGCGGACGATCCGCGCCGCTCCTTTTTTGGGGCGCTGCCCCGCCGCGCGTGCCGCGCGCCTCCCCGGGATATTGGAGAGCACAATGAAGGTGGGGGCCGGTTGCGGTTCGCGGTCGAAGTCAGTCTGTCTCGAAAGGGTCCCATTCATCGTCGACCTCGGGCAGCGCGTCGGCAGCGGCGCTTTGCGAGAGTTCGGCCGGGGTGCGAATGGCGGTGATGCGCGCCTGCGGGAAGGCATCAAAGACAGCGCGGACGAGCGGATGGGCTTCTGCTTCGGCCTTTAGGGCGGCGGCATCTGCGTCGCGTAGCTCCGCTATTGATGGGGCGCCGCCTTCGCCGACGACGGTGACAGCCCAGCGGGCACCTGTCCAGGTCTGCAGGCGTTGGCTGAGACGGGCGGCGAGGTCAGGCGCACTGTTGGGCACAGGCTCGAACTCGATCCGGCCGGGGCGGTAGCGCGCTAGGCGGATGGCACTCTCGACTTCGACCAGAAGGGCGATGTCACGGCGCGCCGAGATCAGCTCGATCACGTCTTCAAAACGCGCATATCGGGCCAGGCTGGTGTTGGGATCGTCTTGTGTCGCCGGAAGCGCTGCGGCGGCGGCCAAAGGCGGACGTGAAGCGCTTGCGTTGGGAGACGGCGCTTTCGGGGCGGGGGCGGCGTATGTGGAGGGTGTCGGGCTCGGGCCTGGATTTTGGGTCAGTTGGCGCACGAGATCTTCTGGCGGCGGCAGGTCGGCGACATGGGTGAGACGGATGAGCGCCATCTCGGCACCCATCATGGCGTTTGGGGCCTGAGCGACTTCGTCGAGCGCCTTGAGGAGCATCTGCCAGGTGCGGCTGAGAACCCGCATCGGGATTGCACTGGCCATTGCGTGACCGCGGTCCCGTTCGTCGGGTGCGACCGTGGGATCGTCGGCGGCGGCCGGTGTGATCTTGGTGACAGAGATCCAGTGGCACACCTCGGCAAGGTCGCGCAGGACAACGAGCGGGTCGGCACCGTCAGCATATTGTGCGGAGAGTTCGCTGAGGGCGCCGGCGGCGTTGCCCCGCAGGACAAGATCAAACAGGTCGAGAATGCGGCCGCGGTCAGCCAAGCCAAGCATCGCACGGACATCTTCGGCGGTCACCTCGCCGGTTTGGGCTTGGGCGATAGCCTGATCGAGCAGGGAGGTCGCGTCGCGTGCGGAGCCTTCCGAGGCGCGTGCGATCAACGCAAGGGCGCCATCAGCGATGCTGGCGCCTTCGGCCTTAGCGATGCGGTGCATGAGGGCAATCATGTCCTCCGGTTCGATGCGGCGCAGGTCGAACCGTTGGCAACGAGAGAGAACCGTAACAGGCACCTTGCGGATTTCGGTTGTGGCGAAAATGAACTTGGCGTGGCTTGGCGGCTCTTCCAGCGTCTTGAGAAGCGCGTTGAAGGCGGAGCGCGACAGCATGTGCACTTCGTCGATGATATAGACTTTGAATCGGGCGGAGCCGGGGGCATAGGCGACGGAGTCGATCACCTGGGCGCGGATGTCGTCGATCCCGGTGTTGGAGGCTGCGTCCATTTCCAGGACATCGATATGGCGGCCCTCGGAGATGGCTCGGCAGTGCTCGCAGATGCCGCAGGGCTCTGTCGTTGGGGCACCCTGACCGTCTGGCCCGATACAATTCATGCCTTTGGCCACGATCCGGGCCGTTGTGGTTTTTCCAGTGCCGCGGATTCCGGTCAGGATGAACGCCTGAGCGATGCGGTCGGCTGCGAAGGCGTTCTTGAGAGTGCGGACCATGGCGTGCTGGCCGACAAGATCCGCAAAGGTGTCCGGGCGATACTTGCGCGCTAGGACCTGGTAGGCGGGCGGGGGGGCGTGAGTCATGGCGGGCGTTCCTTCCGGGCTTTAGGATAGGACCGTGCCGAGGTGGCGTCCATGGTGCGTGATGCTGGGGGAGGAGCGGCGGCGGACAGCGACCCTTCGGGAAGGATACTTGTGGGCACAATGAAGCGCACGCGCGCCGAGCGACTGCCATCGGGCCGGACGGCGAGGCCGGCGCAGCTTGGGAGGGCTACGGCCGGGAGTTGCTGGGGTTGGCCGCGATGGGCCGCCCGGTGACGTAGGTTTCGAGCCCGGGGTCCGCGTGGTGGCATGGGTCGGTTCGCGGCCGGAGATACTGTGCGACGAGCGCCTGCAATAAGGGGCTTGCAGCGGCTTCTTGTGCCGTCGTTCCCTGGGCGTGGCGGCAGGGTGTGTTGCGTGGTGCAACGGGTCTTGGGGAATATGGGGGGCGGTGCATCATGCTTCCTCCAGACGCGGTCTTTATCCAAGGGCCTGACAGAGATTACGGAAAGATGAAGACGTCACCCGAGGTTGAGATGGCCCGGGAGTTTTGGCGAGTTTGCCTTATTGTCGGTCAACCCAGACGCGAATGCCCGATGCAGTGGCGCTTCGGGCCTGGGCTAACTTTGCTTGGTGCGGTGCGCCTACATCTGGAATGCGAGGGGGCGGATTGTCGCGAAAAGGCCGGTGTCGCGGAGGTCGTCCAGGGCTGGCTGCGGCACAGGCGAGTCGACGTAGAGCAGGGCGATGGCCTCGCGCCCGCGTTCGTTGCGTCCGAGCGTGAAGTTGGCGATGTTCACGCCATTCTTGCCCATGGTTTGCCCGAGCGCGCCGATGATACCAGGAACATCTTCATTGGTCGTGTAGAGCATGTGGGCACCGATCTCTGCGTCGATGTTGATCCCTTTGATCTGGATGAAGCGCGGTTTGCCATCGGAGAAGACTGTGCCCGCGATTGTGCGCTCGCGTTCTGCGGTTTTGACGGTGATCTTGATGTAGGCATCGAAGACACCGGTCTTTGTCTGGGTGGTGCGCGAGACGGTGATGCCTCGATCCTGGGCGATCACAGGTGCTGAGACCATGTTCACTTCGGGGTTCGTCGCTTGCATGACGCCGGCGATGGCGGCGCATCCAAGGGCGTCGAGGTTCATTTCAGCGACGGCGCCATCGTAGAGCAGATTGATCGCTTCGATGGGTTCATCAGTCATTTGCCCGACGAAGGCGCCGAGGTGTTCGGCGAGTTTGAGCCAGGGTCCCATCACGGCAGCTTCCTCCGCGGTGACGGACGGCATGTTGAGTGCGTTCTGCACGGCGCCGGTGAGCAGGAAGTCGGACATCTGCTCTGCAACTTGCACGGCGACATTCTCTTGCGCTTCGGTCGTGGACGCGCCGAGGTGGGGTGTGACGATCACGTTGGGCAGGTTGAAGAGCGGGTTTTCGGTTGCAGGTTCCTCGGCAAAGACGTCGAAGGCCGCACCGGCGACCCGTCCGTCGGTCAAGGCGCTGGCGAGGGCGTCTTCATCGACCAATCCGCCCCTTGCACAATTGATGATGCGCACGCCCTTTTTGGTCTTGGCGAGCGCATTGGCTGAGAGGATGTTGCGTGTCTTTTCGGTGAGTGGCACGTGGAGGGTGATGAAGTCCGCGCGCGCGAGAAGGTCATCGAGCGTCACTTTTGTAACCCCGAGCTTCGCGGCGCGCTCCTCAGATAGAAATGGGTCATAAGCCACGACCCGCATGCGCAGGCCCAAGGCGCGCTCGCAGACGATCGAGCCAATGTTGCCGGCGCCGATCACGCCAAGGGTCTTGCCCGTGAGCTCGACCCCCATGAAGGCAGACTTCTCCCACTTTCCGGCATGGGTCGACGCGTTGGCCTGGGGGATCTGCCGCGCGACGGACAACATCATAGCGATCGCATGTTCGGCGGTTGTGATCGAGTTTCCGAAGGGGGTGTTCATCACGATGACCCCGCGCTTTGACGCCGCTGGTATCTCCACGTTGTCGACACCGATGCCGGCGCGACCGACGACCTTAAGGCGCGGCGCAGCGGCGAGGAGCTTTTCGGTGACTTTGGTTGCAGAGCGAATGGCCAGCCCATCGTAGTTGGGTATTTCGGCGATAAGGCGATCTTTGTCCTTGCCGATCGAGGGATCGAACGTGACGTCGAGGCCTCGGTCGCGGAAGATCTGTACCGCGGTTTCGCTTAGCTTGTCAGAAACGAGGACGCGGGGAAGGTTGCTGTCGAGAGCCATAGGGGAAGTCCTGAGCAAGTCACCGCCGCAGCGGTGGAAGGAGAACTGATCGGGGGCACGGGGCCCCCGAATTTTCGTACGAAAATTCGCTCACGCGTTGACGGTGAGCGCGGCGCGTTCCGTTGCATAGGCCCAAGCGATCCAGGGCATCAGAGCGGCCAGGTCTGAGGCTTCGACGGTCGAGCCGCACCATATCCGCAGGCCCGCCGGTGCATCCCGATATCCGCCGATGTCGTAGGCGACGGTCTCAATTTCGAGACGTTGCGCTACGGCTTTCGCAAACGCACGTGCGTCGCCAATTCCGGGATCCGTAAATCTCAGACAAACCGAGGTGGTCGATCTGGTCTCTGGCGCGATTGCGAGATAGTCGATCCAGTCTGTCGCTCGGACAAATCGATCAATCGTTGCTGCATTTTCATTTGTGCGCTCAACCAATCCGTCGAGACCACCGACACTCTCCGCCCAATCCAACGCATGCAAGTAATCCTCAACGCACAGCATGGAGGGGGTGTTGATCGTCGCTCCCTCGAAGATGCCATCGATCAGCTTGCCACCTTTAGTGAGGCGGAAGATCTTTGGCAGGGGCCATTCAGGTGAGTAACGCTCCAGACGATCAACAGCGCGCGGGCTCAAGATGAGCATGCCATGCGCGGCCTCGCCGCCGAGCACTTTTTGCCAAGAAAAGGTCGTCACATCGAGCTTGTCCCAGGGCAGATGCATCGCAAAGGCCGCCGAGGTCGCGTCACAAAGCGTCAGTCCAGCGCGATCTGCGGGAATGACCTCTCCGCTGGGAAGGCGGACGCCGGAGGTCGTCCCATTCCACGTGAAGCACACGTCGTGGTCGTAGTTGAGTGCACCCATGTCGACGATCTTACCGTAGGGCGCTTCATGAACTGTGGCCTCGATCTTGAGCTGCTTGATCACATCCGTGACCCAGCCCGCACCGAAACTCTCCCAAGCAACCATCTCTGCAGGGCGTTCTCCGAGCAGATTCCACATCGCCATTTCGAAGGCGCCTGTATCGGAGGCTGGGACGATCCCGATGCGGTACTCTGCGGGCACGCCCAAGAGCGTACGGGTCCGCTCGATCGCGTCTTTCAGCTTTTGCTTGCCGACGGCCGCCCGATGAGAGCGGCCGAGGGCCGCACCGGACAAGGCGTCGAGTGAAAACGTCGGGGGTTTGGCGCAGGGGCCAGAGGAAAAACGCGGATTTGCCGGCCGCGTCGCCGGTTGAACAAGAGCCATCAATGCTACCCTTCCAGATATGCGCCCCTCGTTGGGGAGGGGTGTCCCGAGGCTGCTGGTACGTTTGCGGTCGACATGGCACAAGCGGAAAAAGCGCGCTCTTGCGACGCACCAGTGACTTTTTACGACATCAGTTGGTTGAAAATTCTCTCTGCCGTGGGGCAGGGACCCCGAATGCAGCTTGTCGTGCTCTGCCCGGTGTGCGACCGCGCAGTACATAGCTCAGGAGCGACCATGTTTGTTGCCGTCTTGATCGCGAGCCCAAGCGGTCTGCCACTGGAAAAAAGTGCTGCCGAAGCGCTGCGCAACGCCTGGGGCGGCGGAGACATTACTTGGCGCGCGCCAGATCGTGCCGCGGAGTTCCCGCTCGATGTCATTCCTGACACTCACTGGAGCGTTTGGGCGGAGCTGCAACACCTCGGTGTCGATCTTTGCGTCGTTCCACAAGCCAACCGGCGCAAGCGGCTCTTGATCGCTGATATGGACAGTACCATGATCGATCAGGAATGTATCGACGAACTCGCGGATGTTGCGCGTGTGGGCGATCGTGTGCGCGAGATCACGTCACGCGCTATGAATGGGGAGCTCGATTTCGAAGCGGCCCTTGAGGCCAGAGTGAGCCTGCTCGAAGGGCTCGACGCCGGCGTGATTGACACGGTGCTGAGGGACAGGATTACCGAAGCGCGGGGTGGGCGGACCCTATTGGCGACAATGAAAGCGCATGGTGCGTGGACCCTGCTGGTGTCCGGTGGGTTTACGGCATTCTCGGCAGTGGTGGCACAGTGGATCGGCTTTGACGCTCATCAGGCAAATGTGCTGGAGGTCGCCGAGAGACGGCTCACGGGCAAGGTGACGGCGCCAATTCTGGGTCGGGAAGCCAAGGTCGAGGCGCTTGAGCGCGCGACGGCGGCGCAGGGCATTGGCACGGAAGACGTCGTCGCGGTGGGTGATGGAGCCAATGACCTGGGTATGCTCGGCCGGGCTGGCATGGGCATTGCGCTTCACGCCAAGCCCGCGGTGGCCGAAGCCTGCGGTCTGCGCATCAATCACGGGGACCTGACGGCATTGCTCTATCTGCAAGGGTACTCTGCGGACGCATTTGTCCGCAGCGACGCGGCCGCGGTTTGAACTGACCCGTGCGCTTTCGCAGATTTTCGGCAAGAATTCGCCCGTTCGGGTTTCCCCACCCCTCAAATTTGCGCTATTTTCCGCCGCGCGGGGTTGCGCGAATGCGCGCCCCCGGAGCACCTAGGCGCAAAGAAAACGGACTTGATCCGACGCGGGGTGCACCCCGGAGCAGAACCAGCTGGAGGCAGCGAACCCATGAACGACATTGTGCACCAATTCATGCGTGGCGGCATGGCGGTTGTTTTGGCCGTCGTGGGCATGCAGGCTGTTGCGCAGGAGCAATCGACCAATCGCGTCGCGGCGCAGACGGATTGGTCTGTTTTTGTTGAAGAAAGTCCCAAGGAATGTTGGGGCGTGTCCGCTCCGAAGGAGACGGTGAACACGCGCGACGGTCAGGTTGTGTCGGTGCGGCGCGGCGACATTCTGCTGTTTGTTACGTTCCGCCCCGGATCAGGTGCGGCGGGCGAGGTCTCCTTTACCGGCGGGTATCCGTTTGCCAATGGATCCACGGCGACTGTCGAGATCGCGGGCAATGAGTACCAACTCTTCACGGATGGGGAGTGGGCTTGGCCGGCCTCCCCGGAAGAAGACAACCGGATCGTCACGGCCATGAAAGCGGGGGCCGAAGCGAAGGTCACAGCAGTGTCGGGTCGCGGCACCACGACGACCGATACGTTTTCGCTGATGGGCTTCACCGCTGCGATGGCGGACGCCGAGACACGCTGCGCCAACTGAGTGACCTGCACGATGGTGGCGGCGTTGGCGTTTCCATCGTTCAACGCCCCTTTGGTTTTGAGCGTGGCATGCTATATGCCACGTTCACCTTCGCGCTGACTGGAGTTTGCGCATGAACGCCCCGACGACCCCGAGCGCCACGCAGGCGCCGATCACGCAGGACCTGCTGACGCTTCCGCGCAACGTGCCGGTGCGCGAGGATGGCAAGGTGAACCTTGTCGGTCTGACGCGTGCGCAATTGCGTGAGGCGCTGATCGCGGCCGGAACGCCCGACAAGCAGGCGCGTATGCGAGTTGGGCAGGTCTGGCAGTGGATCTACGAAAAGGGTGTGCGCGACTTCGACGTTATGTCGAATCTCGGCAAGGGCTACCGGGCGACGCTCGCAGAGCACTTTGTGATCGAGGTGCCGGAGGTCGTCTCGCGCCAGGTCTCGGCCGACGGGACGCGCAAGTACCTCGTACGGATCGCCGGGGGCCACGAGGTCGAAACGGTGTACATTCCGGAGGCGGACCGGGGGACGCTGTGCATCTCCAGCCAGGTGGGTTGCACACTAACCTGTTCGTTCTGCCACACCGGCACGCAGCGACTGGTGCGCAACCTGACGGCGGGCGAGATCGTCGGCCAGGTGATGCTGGCGCGTGACGATCTGGGAGAATGGCCGGAGCTGGGACGCGCGCCGAAGGACGAGACACGGCTTCTCTCCAACATCGTGCTGATGGGGATGGGAGAGCCGCTCTACAACTTCGACGCAGTGCGCGACGCGATGGGCATCGTGATGGACAACGAGGGGCTCTCCCTCTCGCGCCGCCGCATCACGCTCTCTACTTCTGGGGTCGTGCCCGAGATCGCGCGCTGTGCCGAGGAGATCGGCTGCCTGCTGGCGGTGTCGTTCCACGCGACGACCGATCCGGTGCGCGACCGCCTCGTCCCGATCAACAAGAAGTGGCCGATTGCGGAGCTCCTGGATGCGCTGCGGGCCTATCCGCGCCTGTCAAACTCCGAGCGGATAACGTTTGAATACGTCATGCTCAAGGGCGTCAACGACAGCGATGCGGATGCGCGGCGGCTGGTCAAGCTGATCGAGGGCATCCCGGCCAAGATCAACCTCATCCCCTTCAACGAATGGCCCGGTGCGCCCTATGAGCGGTCCGACTGGGAGCGGATCGAGGCCTTCGCCGACGTCGTCTATAAAGCGGGCTACGCGTCGCCGATCCGCACGCCGCGGGGCGAGGACATTATGGCTGCCTGCGGTCAGCTCAAGTCCGCCTCTGAACGCGCGGCCCGCAAGCGGGATGTGGCCGCGGGAGCGCCGACGCTCTGAGCCCGAGTCGGTGCGTAGGTGCGGATGGTGCGCCGCCCGCGCGCATTGCCAGGCATTAGGGCGGTCCGTCAGTACCAGCCCGTCGAAATCGAAGGGCTGGCACGCGTTTGGGACTGGCCGTGTATGGCGTGGGCACGCTCCCGCAGATCCTGGGCGCAGGGGTCAGCTGAGCGTCACCCAAGCGCCGTTGCGTTGCGAACTCCGGACGCAGGCGTCGACGAACTGCACCCCCCTAAGCCCATCCTGAACCGTCGGGAAGACCACTTCTGGCGGGGCGCTGTCGCCGGTGCGGTGCGCCCGGATGGCGGCTGCGGCCTCGGAGTAGATGTTGGCGAAACCCTCCAGATACCCCTCCGGATGGCCGGGCGGGACGCGCGAGACACGCGCCGCAGCCCCCCCAGCCCCGGCGCCATTGCGGGTGATGCGCCGCTTGGGTTCGCCGAAGGGCGTGAACCAGAGCGCGTTGGGGCTTTCCTGCGCCCACTCCAGCCCGCCCGTCTCGCCATAGATCCGCAGCCGCAGCGCGTTCTCGTTGCCGGGGGCGACCTGGCTCGACCACAGCATCCCGCGCGCGCCACCGTCGAACCGCAGCATCACGTGGGCGTTGTCATCGACCTGGCGGCCCGGCACGAACGCCTGCAGATCGGCGCAGAGCTCCTCCGCCGTGAGGCCAGAGACGAAACAGGCGAGGTTGTAGGCGTGGGTGCCGATGTCGCCCGTCGAGCCGCCGGCGCCGGAGCGGGCGGGGTCCGTCCGCCACTCGGCCTGTTTGAACGTCTGCTCGACGGTCAGCCAGTCCTGCGGGTATTCGACCTGGATCACGCGGATCTTGCCAATCTCGCCCGCGGCCACCATCTCGCGCGCCTGCCGCACCATCGGGTAGCCCGTGTAATTGTGCGTCAGGATGAAGAGCGCGTCGGAGCTTTCGACGGCCTTCACCATTTTCTTGGCGTCGGTGAGGGTGGAGGTCAGCGGCTTGTCGCAGATCACGTGGATGCCGCGCTTGAGGAACTCGCGCGCGGCAGCGAAATGGACGTGGTTCGGCGTGACGATCGAGACCGCCTCGATCCCGTCTTTGCGCCGGGCCTCGCGGATCGCCATCTCTTTGAAGTCCTCGTAGATGCGCGGCAGGCCAAGGGCTTCGCCGCTCTCGCGCGCCTTTTCCGGCGTCGAGGAGAGGGCCCCGGCGACGAGCTCGTAATGGTCGTCGATGCGGGCGGCGATCCGGTGAACACCGCCGATGAAAGCGTCGTTGCCGCCGCCGACCATGCCGAGGCGAATGCGGCCGGTGAGCGTCTCGTTGCGTCCCGTCACCATCAGGAGATCCCCAGCATCTTGCGGTTGGCGGCCTCATCGCTCCCGGCGCCCGCGAAGTCGTCAAACGCGACCTCCGTTGGCCGAATGATGTAATCGCGGACGAATTGCGCGCCCTCCCGCGCGCCGTCCTCGGGGTGCTTGATCGCGCATTCCCACTCGACAACCGCCCAGCCGTCGAACCCGATCGCGGTGAGCTTCGAGAAGATCGCGCCGAAATCGACCTGGCCGTCGCCCAGCGAGCGGAACCGTCCCGCGCGGTTGACCCAGCTCTGATAGCCGGAGTAGACGCCCTGCCGTCCGGTCGGGTTAAACTCCGCATCCTTGACGTGGAACATCCGGATCCGGTCCTGGTAGATGTCGATATTGTCGAGATAGTCGAGGCATTGAAGCACGTAGTGCGACGGGTCGTAGAGCATGCAGGCGCGGGCGTGGTTGCCGGTGCGCTCCAGGAACATCTCGTAGGTCACACCGTCGTGCAGGTCCTCACCCGGATGGATCTCGTAGCAGACGTCGACGCCGCAATCCTCGGCATGATCGAGGATCGGCCGCCAGCGCGCGGCCAACTCGTCGAACGCTGTTTCGACGAGCCCGGCGGGCCGCTGCGGCCAAGGGTAGACATAGGGCCAGGCCAGCGCACCCGAGAAGGTCGCATGCGCGCCGATGCCGAGGTTCTTCGAGGCGGTGAGCGCCATCTTGACCTGCTCGACGGCCCAGGCCTGCCGCGCGGCGGGGTTGCCGCGCACCTCGGGCGCCGCGAACCCGTCGAAGGCGGTGTCATAGGCGGGATGCACGGCGACAAGCTGGCCCTGCAGATGGGTCGAGAGCTCCGTCACCGCGACGCCGTTGGCTGCCGCCACGCCCTTGAATTCGTCGCAATAATCCTTGCTCTCGGCCGCCGTCTTGAGATCGAACAGACGGTCGTCCCAGCTGGGAACCTGGACGCCGACATAGCCGCAGTCCGCCGCCCATGTCGTGATCGCGTCCCACGAGTTGAACGGCGCCGCATCCCCGGCGAACTGCGCCAGAAACAGCGCCGGCCCCTTGATTGATTGCATGACGTCTCCTCCCTATGCGCGCGCCCTTAGGGCGGCATGTTTTCCTTCAGATAGATGTCGATC
>JBCCYI010000021.1:0-29247 GCA_039189975.1 Pseudomonadota bacterium | reverse complement strand
GCTGTTGTGCGTCGCGATCCCGTTCAGCCTGTACCGCACCTGGCCGATGACCGCCCTGCGCATGGGAGAGGCCACGGCCGAGAGCATGGGCGTCGACGTGGCGCGGCTGCGGGTCGAGATGCTTGTCTGCATCTCGCTTCTGGCGGCCACGGCGGTGTCCTTTGTCGGCACGGTGGGGTTTGTTGGCCTGGTTGGCCCGCACATCGCGCGGCTGCTCGTGGGCGAGGATCAGCGGTTCTTCGTGCCGCTCGCGGCCCTTGTGGGGGCACTGGTCCTGTCGCTGACATCGTTGATTTCCAAGTCGATCACACCGGGGATCATCTATCCGATCGGGATCATCACGTCGCTGATCGGGGTTCCTGTCTTTATCTCGATCATTCTGAGCACACGGCGGGAGAGGCTATCATGACCATGGACATCACGGAGCTCTGTGCGGGCTACGGGCGCAGACAGGTGCTGCAGAACGTGTCCGTGCCCGAGATCGAAGGCGGCGCGTTTGTCGGGCTGATCGGCCCCAACGCGTCGGGCAAGTCGACGCTGTTCAAGACGCTGGCGGGCCTGATCGCACCCACAGCGGGCCGCATCGAGATCGCGGGTGAGGACGTCACGCATCTCAGCCGCCGCGACCGGGCTCGCTGCGTCGCGTACATGCCGCAGGCCTTCGGATGCAATGCGCTGCTCACCGTTTTTGAAAGTGTGCTTCTCGCGCTCAAACAGACCACCGGCTGGCGTGTCCAGTCCGACAACCTTGACCGGGTGTCGGACACGCTCAATGCGCTCGGGCTATCGCATCTTGCGAGCCGCGGGATTGCCGATCTGAGCGGCGGACAGGCCCAGATGGTCGCCGTGGCGCAGACCATCGTGCGCGCGCCGGAGGTGATCCTGCTCGACGAACCCACGAGCGCCCTCGACCTGCACCACCAACTCTCCATCCTGACGTCGATCCGGTCCGAGATGGACCGTCGGAGCCCGGTGGTGATCGCCGCGTTGCACGACCTCAACCTCGCCGCGAAGTTCTGTGACCGGCTGGTCCTCCTCCGGGAGGGGCGGATCCTGGCGGACGGTGCCCCCGAGGAGATCCTCGCGCTGCCCGAAATCGGGGAGACCTACCGCGTCGTCACGGAGCTTGAGCGGACACGCCGCGGGGCGCTCTACGTCGACGCAAGATTGGGCTAGGCTGGCGGATGCGGCCCAACTTCGATCTGAAGGAGGAGGTTCGCGCCTTCTGGTCCGCGCGATCCGCCGGGTTCGACGACGACCCTGCACACCGGATCGAGGCGCGTTATGGCCTGCCGGTGTGGCAGGCCTTTCTACGCAAGGCGATGGGGCTCGCCCAAGAAGAAGACGCCTTGGGCTGCCAGGTTCTGGACTTGGCCTGCGGCACCGGCGAGATCAGCCGCGTGCTGTGCAGCCTGGGGGCGGCCGTGACGGGCGTCGACTTTTCCGAGGAGATGCTGGCGCGGGCACAGGCCAAACTCGCGCGTACATCCTGGACGCCGCATCTGGGGGACGCCGAGCGGCTCGTCGCCCTGCCGGACGTGCACTTCGACTTTGTCGTGACGCGGCACCTTGCCTGGACGCTGACAGATCCCGATGCGGCCTATCGCGAATGGTTGCGCGTGCTCAGACCCGGCGGGCGGCTGCTGATCAACGATGGCAATTGGGCCCAGCGGGCCTCGCTGCGCGACCGTCTCAGGCGGGCGATCGCGCAGTGGATCGACCCTGTGCCCGTGACCTCTCACGCGGTCACATCCGCGCATGCCGCGATCTTCGCGCGGCTCCCATATCGCGACGGGCTGACCGCAAGCAGGCTGGCCCAGGCGCTGCGGAATGCCGGTTTCGAGCGTATCACGGCGCTGAATCCCGGCCCTCTTTATGCAGAAGGCATGCGAGGGCACAGCCTTGCCACCCGGCTGCGCCAAACCAGTGAAAACAGGTTTGCCCTGCTGGCGCGGCGCCCCGGCTAGGGCGACGCGGAGGCCGCCCCGGAAGCCCGGAGCGCGTCGCTGGACGATATCAATCGGCCTGGACTGTCGTCATCGTCAGGCGCACGCTTGCGCTTACCCTCGCCCTCGCGCGCGGGCAGTAAAGGTCCAGGCGGAGGAAGGAGCAGCCTGACGTCGGCGGTCGCGTCGAAGCTTCGAAACGTTTGCAAACGGTGACTGCCTTCTCCTAGGCTCAGGGCAACAGACCGGGGAGGAGACCATGGCGGTTCCGGGCCAATCAGTGACACGGGCGCGTTTGCCCGACCAACAGCCGTTTCCGCGAAGGGTGCGCAGCGTGCATCGTGCCGGCGCCTCCGCAGCTTTAAATCCCCTGTCGGCCGGGCTGGCGCCCCGGTCCATTGGGCGGGGAGACAACCCCTTGGTGTTCGCCGCGCTGGGCGCACCTTGAGATGAGCGTGCTTCGCTCGACATCTCCGCCCGCTGCGCGCCCGTCCGAGATGGACCCGGCGCGCCCGAAGTCAGGCTTTGCCGAGGCCCTGTCCAGTGCTGCCGTTCTTGTGATCGACGATGAGCCGGGCATGCGGAACTTTCTCGCCAAGATCCTGAAGGACACATGTGCCAAGGTCGATGTGGCCGAAAACACGCGGCACGCCTCCCGCTTGCTCGATGAGAACACCTACGATGTGATCGTCCTCGACAACATCATGCCGGACACAACCGGGCTGGAATGGCTCGACGAGCAACGGCGCATTGGCCTCTTCAGCGATGCGATCCTGATCACCGCCCACGCGGACCTCGATACCGCGATCCAGGCCATTCGCGCCGGTGCGAGCGACTTTCTGCTCAAACCCTTCCGCTCCAACCAGATGCTCAACGCGATTGCCCAAAGCCTGGAACGCGCACGGCTGCGACGGCAGAACTCCGTTCTGCGTAACGAATTGGAGCTCGGCAATGATTTGCTGAAACACCGCGACGCTCTGCTTGGCACATCGGCGGAGATCCAGTCCGTCCGGCAGGCGATTGAGCGCGCGGCGCATTCCTCGGCCCATGTGGTGATCCGGGGCGAGGTTGGCTCCGGCAAGCAGGTGGCGGCGCGCATGCTGCACGCGGCCTCGCCGCGGGCGGATTATCCGTTCGTCTGGCTGCAATGCTATGGCGCGACCGAGGAGACGTTTCAGGAGCGGCTCTTCGGTCAGGTCGACGCGCGCGGCACCGGGGCCAGCCCGGACCGGCAGGGCATGTTGCGCAATGCCGCCGGGGGCACGCTCTATCTCGAAGATGTCGAGATGCTCTCGCCGGGCTGCCAGAACGTTCTGGCGGAGTTGCTCACGACCGGACGCTTCACGCCGCTCGGGGCGCTGCGAAGCGTGGATCTGGATATGCGGATCGTCAGCTCCACCACGCGGCCTCTGAGCGACATCACCGAAGAGCATGCGTTCCGTGCCGATCTCTTTTACCTCCTGACAGTCATGGAGATCGTGTTGCCGCCACTGCGGGAACGCACGGAGGACATCGTCGAACTGACGTCGTTCTTTTCAAAGACGATGGCACGGCGCATGGGGACGTCATTGCCGGAACTGACCGCGTCCGCGCGGCGCCGGTTTTTGTCCCACAGCTGGCCCGGCAATGTCATGGAGCTGCGCAATACAGTCGAACGCGCCTTGATCCATGGCGATTTCGACGCAGCTCTCGCGCCGGCCGCCCAAAGCTGTGACCACGAAAGCCTGGCTGCCGTCGAACAACGCCACATTCTGGCCGTCCTCGATGCCTGTGACGGGAACCGCGCCGAGGCGGCGCGACGCTTGGGCGTGGCGCGCAAGACCATTGATCGTAAGTGCCAAAGCTGGGGGCTTTAGGGCCGTGCGTTCGGTCCGGCTCCGCCTCCTGATCATCGCGCTCCTGCCGTTGATCGTGGTGTTGCCTTTGCTGCTGGGCGTCGCGATGTGGCGCCTGATCAGCCGTCACGACGACCTGCTGATCGCAAAGGTCGCCAGCGACCTGCGCGTGGCCGAGCAGTATTTCGGCCGCATCGAAACCACGCAGGCTGCCGAGGTCGCCGCCCTCGCGCAATCGGTGGACTTCGCCGCGGCCCTGTCCGAAGACGCGGCGGCGCTGGAGCGATATCTCGAAGAGGCTCGCGCCAGTCTTGAGCTCGACTTTCTCTTTCTGGCAACGCTGACGGACCCCGGCCTGCCGGACGCGGTGCGCGATGTGGCGCGGGCCGCGACCCCTGAAGCCCCGAGCGCACATCTGGTGCTGCTCGACGCAGAAGCCCAAGCGGCGATCTCTCCCAATCTGTCAGAGCGCGCCGCCCTGCCGTTGGTGCCGACGGAGGCCGCGCGGCCGATCGCGCGCAAGGTCGAGCGTCGCGGCATGTTCATCCTCGCCGCGCACCGCTCCGCCGGAAGCGACACAGTGTTGCTCGGCGGGCGCCTGCTGAATCGCAACCTCGATGTCATCGATACGATGAACACGCTCATTTACCGCGACGAAAGCGGGCAAGTGTCTCTTACAGGGACGACAACGCTCTTTCTCGACGATGTGCGCATCTCGACCAACGTACGTCTCTTCGAAGGGGAGCGGGCGCTCGGCACGCGCGTCTCGGAGGTGGTGTGGCAGCATGTGATGGGCACAGGCCAGACCTGGCTCGACCGGGCGTTCGTGGTGAACGATTGGTACATTTCCGGCTACGTCCCGCTCACCGATATCACCGGAACGCGGATCGGGATGCTCTACACCGGGTTTCTGGAGGCGCCCTTCGTGGCGCAGCGCAATGCGACCATTGCCGCCCTGATTCTCGCGTTTGTCGCTGTCATCGGCCTCTTCGTGCCGGTCTTTCTGTGGCTCGCGCGCGGGATCTTCGCGCCTCTTGAGCGGATGACGGCGACCATGGAGCGCGCGGAGGCAGGCGTGCTTGGCGCGCGGATCGGCCAGGTTTCGCAGCAAAGCGAGATCGGGGCGGTTGCGCGCCATCTGGACCGTCTGCTCGATCAGGTCGAAGAGCGGGACGCCACCCTGCGCGACTACGCGGACAACCTTAACGTGCTGGTCGAGAAGCGCACCGAAGAGCTCAAGGAGGCCAACCGGAAGCTGGAATCCACCTTCGCCCAGCTTGTTATGGCAGAGAAACTCGCGGTCGTGGGGGAGATCACCGCCGGCGTGGCCCACGAGATCAACAACCCCGTCGCCGTGATACAGGGCAACCTGGAAGTGATCCGGATGGGTCTGGCGCAAGACCAGATCGCGGAGTTGAAGACGGAGTTTGACCTGATCGACGCCCAGACCCACCGGATCAATATCATTGTGGGCAAGCTGCTGAACTTCACGCGCTCCGACGAGCTGTCGGATCTGGTAACGCTGCTGCAGGCCGGGAAGGTTGTCAACGACGCGCTGATCCTGGTGTCCGCCGATCTGCGCAAGCACAAGATCGACACGGTGGTCAGCCATCTGCCCAGTCCCGGCTTTCGGGCTGTGGAGACCGAGCTCCAGCAGGTTATTGTGAACCTGGCCGTCAATGCGGCGCAGGCGATCGGCTCGGGCGGGACGCTGACGATCCTGACCCGGCCCGCGGAGCGCGAGGGCGCGTACGGCACAGAGATCGTAGTGACCGACACCGGCCCCGGCATTCCCCCGGACAAGGTCGAACATGTCTTCGATCCGTTCATGACAACGAAACGCGGATCCGGTTCGGGCCTGGGTCTCTCTATCAGTCAGACGCTGGTGACACGAGTCGGCGGCTTGATCAGCGTGGAGAGCGTTCCGGGCGAAGGCGCGACCTTCTATGTGTGGTTTCCTGCGGCGGACATTTTGCCCTCCGCTCCTGCGGAAATGGCCGGCTAAGTGGACATTTTGTCCCTCGGCCCTCTCTAGAATAGCTCATAAACTGGACTTTATGACCTTGCTGCGCCGCGGCTAAATTGACTTATGTATTTGATATAAAATGTTTTTTTGTTGACGCAATATGTGGCGGTGCATAACGTCCCATATGTCGCAGGTTTCGAAGCGGTTCGAGGCCCGCGTGAGCGGCGCAACGGCAACGCCATGCCGGCCGCACAGGGGGGGAAGAGCGCAGCCAATGACTTGCCAAGGGCCTCGGCCAACCGGCTGACGTGCCTTTGTCGCTGGTCTCGCCACGCTATTGCAACAACCGGCCCGTCAGAGGTCCGCCTTGTCGCCTTTCCCCAAACCAAGGGAGGACACGACATATGCAACACGGACTATTCAGGCGCTACTTCAGCACAGCGGCCGTCGCGGTTGCGGCGGTTGCGTCGACGTTGGCTTTGCCGGACGTCGCGCACGCTCAGGAGACGCAGTACTTTCCGATAGCCAGTAGCCGGGTCGGGCCGTACTCGGCGATGGGCACGGGGTATTATGGGGCGCAGATCGACTACCTGAACTACGTCAACAAGAACGGCGGCGTGAACGGCGTCATGCTGACGTGGCAGGAGTGCGAAACGGAGTACAACGCGGTGAAGACCGTCGAGTGCTACCAGCGTCTTCTGGAGAAAGACGGCCAGAAAATCGTTGTCTTCGATACGCTTGGCACACCCGGTGCCTATGCTGTGATCAATCGCATGGCCGAAGACAATGTCGTGCTCGCGCAATACGGCTACGGCCGGACAGACGCGGCCGATGGCACCGTCTGGCCCTGGGTCTTCAACGCTGCTGGCCACTACTGGTCGCAAATGGCCGTGAAGCTGAAGTTTATGGCTGAGCAGGAAGGCGGCATCGAAAACATGCGGGGCAAGAAGATTGTCCACATGCACATCGACTCCGCCTACGGCCGTGAACCACTTCCGGCGATGCGCGCGATTCTCGCGGATTGGGGCGCCGAACTGGTTGAGATCTCCATCCCGCCGCCGGGTCTTGAGCAACAATCGCAGTGGCTCCAGGTGCGCCGCGAGCGGCCCGACTGGGTGACGTTCTGGGGCGCGGGCTCTGGCATGAACTCCACAGGGATGACGAATGCCGCACGCATCGGCTTTCCGCGCGATCGCCTGATCTATGTGACGTTTGGCGCCGCCGAAGAGGACATGTTCCCAGCGGGCGATGCGGCCACAGGCACCTTTGCCATGGCCAATGCGCTGCCCGGCGACCAGTTTCCGCTAGTCCAGGCGATCAAGGAACAGGTCTATGCGGCCGGTGAGGGCAACCTCTCCGAGGAGAGTCGTGTCGGAACCGTCTACTGGAACAGGGGGCTTGGCGCCGCTGTCACTTACATCGAGGCGCTCCGTGTTGCGCAGGAGATGCATGACAAGGTGGGCCAGGCCGTGACCGGTGCGGAGTTCCGCGATGGCTACGAGAACCTGGTGATGGACGAGGCCCGGCTCGAAGAACTCGGTATTGCCGGGATGATCGCGCCATTCGCGATGTCCTGCGCTGAAAATGCGGGCGCTGGCAAGTTTGCGATGATGCAGTGGGACGGAACAAAGTTCGAGCAGGTGACGGACTGGGAAGAACCGCTCGATCCGACCTTTATCCGGCAGCTGGTGGAGGATTCTGCGGCAAAGTTCGCCGCGGAGAACAACATCGAGCCAAGGTCCTGCTCGTAGTCGCTTCGACCACCTGAACTTGGTGAGACCGGACCCGTGGCGCCACACGCGTCATGCCCGGTCTCACCTGCGCGTCCCTGGGCAGCAGCACAAGAAGAACTTCAATGAATGCAACTACGGATAACATTCTCGAAATCGACACGATCGAGGTCGTCTATGACAGCGTCATCGCCGCGCTGCACGATGTGTCGCTCACTGTCCCGCGCGGCAAGATCGTCGCGCTGTTGGGCGGCAACGGCGCGGGCAAGTCGACGACGTTGAAGGCGGTCTCGACGATGCTGTCCTCTGAGCGCGGCAAGGTGACGAGTGGCTCGATCACCTACGATGGCGCCCCGGTGACACAAGAGGATCCGGCTCAGATGGTCGCCCGTGGGATGGTGCAGGTGCTCGAAGGGCGGCGCTGCTTCGGTCACCTGACGGTGGAAGAGAACATCATCGCCGGAGCTTACTCGCGCAAGCTCTCCAAGGGTGACATCGCCGAGGAGCTTGAGAAGATCTATGGCTATTTCAAGCGCTTGAGAGATCGTCGCAAGAGCCAGGCGGGCTACACGTCTGGCGGTGAGCAGCAGATGGTTGCTGTCGCGCGCGCGATGATGGCGAAACCCAAAATGCTGCTCCTGGACGAGCCGTCGATGGGCCTTGCTCCGCAGCTCGTCGCGGAGATTTTCAACATCGTTCAGGAACTGAATGAGAAGGAAGGCGTAAGCATCCTTCTGGCCGAGCAGAACACCAACGTCGCGCTCAAGAATGCCGATTACGGCTACATTATCGAGACCGGCCACGTGATGCTCCACGGCTCCGCCAAGGACCTGATGAACGACGACAAGGTGAAGGAGCTCTATCTCGGCATCTCCAAGGAGGGCCGGAAGAACTTCCGCGATGTGCTGCGCGAGGAAAGCGCCTCGCACGCCGATCTTCACCACTAGCCCCCTCTAGGCAGACCTAAAACCATGATCCAAGAACGAAACTTCCCGATCGGTGATCCCATCCTGGAGGTGAAGAACATTTCGCTCAGCTTCGGCGGGGTGAAGGCCATCACCGACTCGTCCTTTTCCGTGCTCCAGCACGAGATCAAGGCGATCATCGGCCCGAACGGCGCGGGCAAAAGCTCGATGCTGAATTGCATCAACGGCATCTACTCCCCGCAGGAGGGCTCCATCGCGCTGAAGGGCGAGGTGTTGCAGAAGATCTCTCCCAACATTATCGCGCGCCTCGGCGTCTCGCGGACCTTTCAAAACCTCGCTCTGTTCAAGCGGATGTCCGTGCTCGACAATATCCTTGTCGGGCGACGCCTCCACATGCATGCCAGCTTCCTCGACGTGGCCTTTCAGACGCCGAAAGCGCGCAAGGAAGAGCACGACAACTGGGAGCGCTGCGAAGAGATCATCGATTTCCTCGAGATCAGGCACATCCAGGACACCCCCGTCGGCAAGCTGCCCTACGGCTTGCAGAAGAAGGTGGAGTTGGGCCGCGCCCTCGCAACGGAAGCGGACCTGTTGCTGCTCGACGAACCGATGGCGGGCATGAACGTCGAGGAGAAGCGCGAAATGTGCCGCTTCATCCTGAAGGTCAACGACGAGCTGGGCACCACGATGGTGCTTATCGAGCACGACATGGGGGTGGTGATGGACATCTCCGACAATGTCGTCGTGCTGGACTACGGCAAGATCATTGCCGACGGACCTCCCGACGAGGTGAGAACCAACCAAGACGTAATCGACGCATACCTCGGGGTGGCCCATGACTGAGTTTCTCTTCTTCATCGAAGTCGTCGTGGCGGGCCTTTTGTCAGGCACGATGTACTCGCTCGTCGCGCTGGGTTTTGTGCTGATCTACAAGGCCTCTTCGACGTTCAACTTCGCCCAGGGCGCCATGGTGTTTTTTGCCGTGCTGTCCTTCGTCGGGTTCATGGAGCTGGGCCTGCCCTTTGTGATCGCGTTCTTCGTCACGGTCTTGCTGATGGTCGGGGTGGGCTTTGCCACTCAGCGGCTGGTGCTGCAGCCGCTGATCAACGAAAACGAGGATACGATCCTGATGGCCACGATCGGCCTCGGCTTTGTCCTCGAAGGGCTGGCTCAAGCCGCCTGGGGCGTCGAAGTGCGCCGGCTTGACCTCGGCATCGGCGACTTCCCGATCCCGTGGATTATCGACTCCACCGGCCTCTTCATCAGCGCGCTGGACCTAACGGCAGGTCTGGTCGCTGCGGGCCTGATCATCATGCTGGCGCTTCTCTTCAAGTACACCAAGGTCGGCCTTGGCCTGCGCGCCGTCGCCGATGACCCGGGTGCGGCCAGCTCCATCGGCATCCCGATCGGCAGCATCATGATGGTCGTCTGGTCGGCCGCCGGTGTGGTGGCGCTTGTTGCGGGCATGATGTGGGGCGCACGCGCCGGGGTGCAGTTCGCCCTGGTGGACCTCGCGCTGAAGGCATTGCCGGTCCTCATCATCGGAGGGTTCTCCTCGATCCCGGGTGCCATCGTGGGCGGCTTGATCATCGGCGTCACCGAAAAGACGCTTGAGGTCTATGTCGGCCCCTTCTTCGGCGGCGCGATCGAGGGCTGGGCGCCCTTCGTCCTGGCCATCTTCTTCCTGCTGTGGCGGCCCGAGGGGCTCTTCGGCGAAAAAATCATCCGACGTGTGTGAGGTCAGGACATGAAAGCGAAACCGATCTTCCTGAGCTATACGCGCAGCGACGTCACGAACTTCCTCGTGCTGATGGCGCTTGGCTTTGCCGTGGTCCCGATGTTCGTTCAGACGGATTACTGGTATTCCTCGATTCTGATCCCGTGGCTCTGCCTCGCGCTTGCAGCCATCGGTCAGCAGATCGTCATGGGCTACGCCGGGCAGCTTGCGCTCGGGGCCGCCGGCTTCATGGCGGCAGGCGCCTTTGCGCTCTTCAATCTTGAGCTGCGGCTGCCGTTTATTCCGTTCCCGATCAACCTGATCTTCTCGGGCCTGATCGCGGCGGCCTTCGGGATCATCTTCGGCCTGCCGAGCCTGCGTGTGCGCGGCATCTACCTGATGGTCGCCACACTCGCCTCGCAGTTCTTCATCATCTGGATGATCGACAAGTTCGGATGGTTCAAGAATTACGACACCTCGGGCATCATCACGGCGCAGGATATCGTGATCTTTGGCAAGTCCTTCACCACGCCTCTGGAGATGTACCTGGTCGTGCTGGTGGTGGTGACCGTCCTGACGATCCTGGCGATCAACATGACGCGGGGCAGCACCGGCCGGAACTGGATGGCCGTCCGCGACATGGACATTGCTGCGGAATCGATGGGCATCTCGCTGCTCAGAACAAAGCTGCAGGCCTTTGCGATCAGCGCGTTCTTCTGCGGTGTGGCCGGGGCGCTCTTCGCCTTCACCTACCTGAAGTCGATGGAGCCGGTGGCGTTCGACATCAAACTGTCGTTCCGCATCCTCTTCATGGTGATCCTCGGCGGTCTCGGCACGATCAACGGGGCCTTCATCGGGGCAGCCTTTATCCTGCTCTTCCCGGTGGTGCTCAATACCCTCGGCAACGAGCTCTTCCATGGCATGATCGACGCGACGATCATCTCCTCGGTCGAACTGGTCGTCTTCGGGGCATTGATCATTCTCTTCATGATCTACGAGCCACTGGGCATGGCAAAGCTCTGGGACAGCCTCAAGCAAAGGGTCCGCAGCGTCTTCTCGGCCAAGCAGGAGATGCCGCGCCAGCAAGAAACCTGAGCCGCGTCGCCGCAAGGCGCTTGCGCTGGCACGGCTAGGCGCTCGTCCCTCGGAGGCCCGTAACGGTCATTCCCGGAGGGCGGGCGTTTCCGCGCCCGAAGAACCCGGATCTGCCACCTGTGCACGGCACGCAAGGCCCCGGATCGAGGAGGAACGACGGGGGAAGGCCATCGCACGGAGCGGAACCGCGTCAAAAAAACCATTTCAGAGTAGTTTACTCAGAATTGACGGCACCGATGATTCCGATCAGAACGGTGCCACTGACGCGACCTGATGCGCAGAGCATTGTCCGAGCAACCCATGAGGAGTGTCCCTTGGCTCGACGGCCCCAAGCCCTTTACCCTACGGACGAACGGGATGGGACTCTGCGCGTGACGCAACAGCTTCTGGCAGGTGCTTGGGCGCCAACCGGTGCAGGGCGTCGGAGCTTTCACAGCGCGCAACAGCACGAAGGGAGCGGTTGTGCATGTGGTGTCGGGCTGGCCGGGGCGTGCGCCCTGACAGCCTTCCCAAAACCCAATCTGTAGAAATCCCAATCTGCACAGAACCAACGTAGCGGAGAGAAACACATGACCTTACGACTTGCGACTATTCTGGGAACGACGGTGCTCGCAGCAGCGCCTGCTTTCGCGGACAAGGCTGCCGTCCTGGAGAACTACGCCAACATCGCTGAGGCGAAGTATGCCGACAGCCTAGCTACGGCGCAGTCGCTGCAGACGGCCGTGGAGGCGCTGGTCGCCTCGCCGTCCGCGGAGACCCTCCAGGCCGCCAAGGATGCGTGGCTGGCGTCGCGCGTGCCTTACCAGCAGTCCGAGGTCTACCGGTTCGGCAATGCGATCGTGGACGATTGGGAAGGCAAGGTGAATGCTTGGCCGCTCGATGAGGGCCTGATCGACTATGTCGACGGCTCCTACGGCGGGCCGACCGATGAGAACGCCTTTGCCGCGCTCAACGTCGTCGCCAACCCGACCTTCACGCTCTCGGGCGAAGAGGTCGACGCGACTGAAATCACGCCGGCGCTCCTGGAGAGCACGCTGCACGAGGCCGATGGCGTCGAGGCGAATGTGGCCACCGGCTACCATGCGATCGAATTCCTCCTTTGGGGGCAGGACCTGAATGGGCACGAGAGCGGTGCGGGCAACCGTCCGTGGAGCGACTATGCGTCGGGCGACGCCTGCACCGGCGGCAATTGCGACCGTCGCGCGGCCTATCTCAAAGCGGCGACGGATCTGCTCGTGTCCGATCTGGAGTGGATCACGGCGCAATGGGGCGCGGACGGCGAAGCGCGCAGCACCCTGATGGCCGACGAGGATGCCGGCATCGTCGCGATCCTCACCGGCATGGGATCGCTCTCCTACGGGGAGCAAGCCGGTGAGCGGATGCGTCTGGGGCTGATGCTGAACGACCCCGAGGAAGAGCATGATTGCTTCTCCGACAACACGCACAACAGCCACTTCTACGACGCCAAGGGCATCCAGAACGTTTACCTGGGTGAATACACCCGGATCGACGGCAGCACCGTGTCGGGAGCTTCGCTCTCCGGTCTGGTGGCGGAGGCGGACGCCGAGCTTGACGCCGATCTGACCGCTGCTCTCGCGCTGACCATGCGCGAAATGGGACAGATCAAGTCCTCCGCGGAAGCGGGCTTCACATACGATATGATGCTCGAGCGCGGCAACGCGGCGGGTGAGGAGCTGATCATGGGGGCCGTCAACGCGCTGGTCGACCAAACGCGCTACATCGAGCGCGCCGTGTCCGCCCTGGGTGTGGACGCGATCGAGTTCGAAGGCTCCGACAGCCTCGACAACCCCGACGCCGTCTTCCAGTAAGGCGTAGGCGACATGCGAGCGCGCCTTGATACGTCAGGGCGCGCTCCATTTACGTTCGCGGGGAGGGTGTTTGATGCACAGAGCAATGGCGGCGCTTGCTGCACTGGCCGCGGTCACAACCGTTACCGCGGCGCATGTGCTGGAGGAGGCAAAGCTCTACGACGATGTGCATCTCAACACGGTGCCGCGTACGGAAGCAGAACGCGCCCGTATCGCGGCGGTTCTCGCGCCGCCGACGTCGTTTGACGCGCCGCAGCGGTTTGAGCACCTCTCGGCTGGGGCAGCAACCGTTCGGGTGAGGCCCAACGCGGACGCGTTCTCGCAGCCATCGGGCAACATCGCCTTTGCCGACGAGCTCGATTTCAAGGTTGGCAACGGCCTGTTCAAGAAACTCTGGGTGTCCTCGCCCTCGTCGACGCTGGCTTCGGACGGGCTCGGCCCGCTGTTCAACGCGCGCTCCTGCCAGCGGTGTCACATCAAGGACGGTCGCGGGCACGCACCCCAGGGACCTGATGACAACGCGGTGTCGATGCTGCTGCGGATCTCTGTCCCGGCGCCGTCCGACACCGCCGTGCCGGACATCGAAGGCTACATTGCCTCCCTGCCGGAGCCCACCTACGGCACGCAACTGCAGGACAATGGGTTGCCCGGTCTGCCCGCCGAGGCCCAGCTTTCCGTGACGTACGATGAGGTCGAGGTCGCACTCTCGGGTGGGGAAACGGCAACGCTGCGCCGTCCGACCTATGCGGTACGCAACCTCGGGTACGGGGCACTGCACCCGGAGGCGATGCTTTCGCCGCGGGTGGCGCCACAGATGATCGGGCTCGGTCTGCTTGAGGCGATCCGGGCAGAGGATATCCTCGCGCTTGCCGATCCCGACGACCTGGATGGCGATGGTATCTCAGGACGCCCGAACATCGTGTGGTCTCGGGAGTATGACCGCCCGATGCTCGGCCGCTTCGGGCTCAAGGCGGGTATGCCGACCCTTCGCGAGCAATCGGCCGACGCCTTCTCCGGCGACATCGGCATCTCCACCTCGCTGATCCCCGCCGCCTGGGGCCATTGCACCGAGGCACAGGCCGCCTGTCGCTCCGCGCCGCATGGGGATGGCGACGTGCGCGAGTTCGAGATCGACGATGACGCGCTCGCTCTCGTGACCTACTACTCCCGGAATCTGGCCGTCCCGGCGCGCCGCGATGTCGATCATCCCGAGGTGCTGCGCGGCAAGCAGATCTTCCACCAAACCGGCTGTGCGTCCTGTCACGTGCCGGCTTTCGTGACGCACCGGCTCGAGGGGCAACCGGAGCAGAGCTTCCAGCTGATCTGGCCCTACACCGATATGTTGCTGCACGACATGGGTCCGGGCCTGGCCGATCACCGCCCCGAGGCGCGGGCCAATGGCCAGGAGTGGCGCACGCCGCCGCTTTGGGGAATCGGCCTGACGGAACGTGTTTCGGGACACACCGATTTTCTGCACGATGGGCGCGCGCGGTCGCTCCTCGAAGCCATCCTTTGGCACGGGGGAGAGGCCGAGGCCCAGCGCAATACTGTGGTGGACATGCCGCCTGAAGACCGCGCGGCCTTGATCCGATTTCTGGAGAGTCTCTGATGCGAATTGCCTTGGTCGCGACCGTGCTCGCGCTTCTGCCCCATGCCGCTGTTGCCGATGTGGCCGAGGTGGTCGACGGTCACATCCTGCCGGGCTTCGACCGCTTCGCCGAGGCAACAGCGGAGCTCTCAGCGAGGGCAGAGGCCGGTTGCACGGGCCCGGAGATTGAGGCCGCCTATCACGCTACGTTCGACGCGTGGCTCGGCGTGAGTCACATTACCTTTGGCCCGATCGAGGATCAGGCTCTGACCCTCAGCTTCGCCTATTGGCCGGATCCGCGTAATCAGACCGGGCGCGCGCTCGGGCGGCTGATCGAGGATGCGGACCCCGTCGTCGAAGACCCGCCGGCCTACGCGGAGGTGTCCGTCGCGGCGCAAGGGTTCTTTGCTCTGGAGCGGCTTCTCTTCGAGCCCCCCGTCGGCGCAGAGGTCTACACATGCGCCCTGACCCGCGCCATCGCCACGACGCTTGCAGCCAATGCGGCCTCGGTGAGCGACGGATGGGCGGGCTTTGCCACAGTCGTGAAGACCGCCGGCGCGGAGGGTAATGCCCGCTTCAAGTCCGAGGAGGAGGCGCAGCGGGCAGTCTATACGGCGCTTTCGACCGGGCTGGAGTTCATCCATGATCAGCGCCTTGCCCGGCCGCTCGGCACCTTTGATCGCCCGCGCCCGGCCCGGGCCGAGGCCCGCCGGTCCGGCCGGAGCCTGCGCAATGTCGAGGTCAGCTTGCGTGCCCTGCAGGATCTGTCGCAGAGATTTACCGATCAGCCGACCCCGCTGCTGGACACCGCCTATGAGGCCGCGTTTGACCGGTTGGAAACGATTGATACCCCGGACTTCTCTGGCGTCGCGGAGCCTGGAAAACGGCTCCGGATCGAAGCGTTGCAGGTGGACGTGAAGGAGATTCAGATCGAGTCGATCAACGAGATCGGGGCGGCAAAGGGGTTGTCCGCGGGCTTTAACGCGCTCGATGGGGACTGACCCGATGCCCACGCGCCGATCTGTCGTTGCAGGGCTGGCGGCGGCGGCATCGTGGCCGGGAGCCACGTGGGCCGACGCGGGATCGCCAACACATCTCTCCGCCGCCCGGGACCCCGATGAGAGCTACGCGCTCTACGGCCTGCGGGAAGATGGCACGCTCGCGTTCCGCGTGCCGCTCCCAGACCGGGGCCACGCGGCTGCGGTGCACCCCGTGGCGCCGGAAGCCGTGGCCTTTGCGCGCCGGCCCGGGACGTTTGCGCTCGTGCTCGACTGCATCGACGGCCAGGTCCTGAGGCGGCTCGTTGCGCCGGAGGGCCGACACTTTTATGGCCACGGGGCGTTTTCCGCCGAAGGGGAGCTGCTTTTCACGACAGAGAATGCCATCGAAACGGGGGAAGGGCGCATCGGGATCTGGTCGCGCAGCGAAGGCTATCGTCGCGTTGGGGAGTTCGCGTCCGGGGGCATCGGCCCTCATGAGATCGTCCGCATTCCGGACACAGACACGCTGGCCATCGCCAATGGCGGTATTCGTACCCATCCCGCCACTGGCCGTGAGAAGCTCAACCTCGAGACGATGCGGCCAAATCTGACGCTGGCCACGGAGACAGGCGCGGTCCTCCAGCACGTCACTGTGCCGGAGGAGCTGTCGCAGAACTCCCTGCGCCACCTTGCGGCGCGCGCCGATGGGGTGGTGGCCTGCGCGTTCCAGTGGCAGGGCGATGTCTACGAAGCGCCCCCCTTGCTCGCGCTCTACACCGGCGAGGATCGGCTCGCGTTTGTTGAGTTCGACATGGCAACCGTTCGGGCACTCGTTGGCTATGCGGGCAGCGTCGCCTTCTCCCAAGCCTCTGACGACGTTGCCATTACGTCGCCGCGGGGGGGGCTTCTGGTCACGTATCATCTGCCGACGCGGCAGACTACGATCCTGAGGCAAGCCGATGTGTGCGGGATCTCCGCGTCGGCATCGGGACTGATGGCGACCGATGGACAGGGCTCCGTCCACGTGCTGGCATCGCAACGTGTCCGAGTGGCCACGCATGCGCTTGCCTTCGACAACCATCTGGTGCGCGTGGCGGCCTGAGTAGGGCGGCGAGGCGTCTCTGCGCGACGAAAGTCCATGCAAACGGCGCCCGCGTCGCTGCTGCAAGTCCGCGTGGCGTGGTGTCTCCACACAGATACCTTGGACCGCCGGACGCGGTGCCTGCGTTCGAGCGACATCCGGTCGAAGCGGACCCTCCTAGAAGGTATAGGACAGGAACGCCCCGATCTCTCTCGGAGCTCCGATCGAAGCAAATCCGCCGGGTGTGCCGAGGGGCCGATTGAGCGTTGTGGTGTAGTCCTCGTCGAAGAGATTGCGCACGTATCCCGTGAGGACCGCACCATTCTCAAACGCGTAGTTTGCACTCAGGTTCGTAACCCAGAAGGCCTCGTTTTCAAGGTCGTCCGTGTTTTGGGGATTTGAGAAGCTCTTACTTGTATACGTTACATCTCCGCCAATGCCGAGGCCATTGGCGAATGTGTAGTACGCCCCGAGAGAGGCCTTGAGTTTTGGCGCAAAGGGGAACTCGTTCCCGGCAAGTTGCTCACCACCGGAGACAAAGTCTTTGTATTCTGTTTCCGCATAGGCGGCGGACGCGAAGACTTCCAGCGCATCGGTGACGAATTGCCTGTAATCAATCTCAGCTCCCCAAACCTCGGACTCGCCAGCATTGGTGATCACGAAATCTCCGGGGGCACGTTCCTGAGAGACCTGCTGGTCCGTCCAGCTCGTGTAAAAGAGGTTCGCATTGAGAATTCGACTTCCATCACTTGATTGAGATCGAAACGCGAGCTCGAATGTATCCGTGAATTCCGGATCATACGTATAGGGATTAGGCGCCGTCGTCGCATTGATGGTGATGCCAGTGCCGCCCGCACGGTACCCACGCTGGTAGGTAAAGCCGAGGCTCATATCTTCGCTAAAGCGATAAACAACGCCGAGTTTTGGCAAGAAGGCGGTGTAGGTATTGTCCGACGTCCCGCTGCTGCTTGCCACGACACCCAGACCTTCAAGAGCCTGATCCGCGCTGGAGGTGTTCTCGACGTCTTCGACATCGTACCGAAGGCCCGCAATCACGGTCCAACTGGGGTCGAGATCGTACTCTACTTCACCGTAGAACGCGTAGTTCTCGGTTGTAATCTGCTCGTCGCTGCTTGCGGAGCCCAGCCCGGTTTGCTCACCGAAGGTCAGGCTGTCTTCCTCAATGTTCGTGTAAAAGATGCCCGCGACGGCGCGCAGAGTCTCTGTTGTGTAGCTTAGCGTGAATTCCTGTTCGAAGGTTTCGTATTCGCGATCTCGCAGCAGGAAACCGCCCGGGAAGGGGAGATTGAGATTGGGCTGTGCCTCTGTGTAAAGAGTGCGCGAGGACAAGGTCAGAGAATCGCTGACGCGGTAATCGGCGCTTAAACCCAGGGAACGCAGATCCAGTTGTGAACGTGTACCGTCTGCTGAAACGCGATCAGGAAATGCATCCGTCGTCGTGCCGGTGCTGCCAAATGCGTCATCTATATCGGTATATGTGAGGTTGAAAGAGAGGCGGTCGGTCGGGTCAAACCGCAACCCAGCGCGCACCGTGAGAAGGTCCTCAAATCCGACGCGGTCATTCGTGCCGTCGATGGTATCGCCGAAGCCGTCGCTTTCGCGACGATCCACGGAAAGGCGAAACGCGAGCCGATCTTCTATGAGGGGTGTGTTCAAGACCAGAGCCGCTTGATAGCTGTCAAAGTTACCGACGCCAACGCGACCCTTGTACTCCGAAAAGAATTCCGGCTTTGCTGATTGGAGCGTGATCGACCCTGCAAGGGCATTTCGGCCGGATTGCGTCGATTGCGGACCGCGTAAGACTTCGATCTGCTCCATGTCCCACGTGGACAATTGATCGCGCCGCGTATTGCGGTAGTCCGACAGGCGAATGCCGTCGACAGCGATGTTGACGGTCGATGTCGAGGTAAGATTGCCAAGGCCGGAATCAGCCGAGATCCCGCGGATCACGATCTGGTTGCCCTCATGCACGCCGGGAACGCGGCGCAGGGTCTGGCGCAAGTCGGTCTCGCCGCGCTCCTCAAGCTCTTCCCCCGGGATGACGACGGCGCTGGTCTGGCTCTCCTGAATGTCGCGATCAATCAACTCGCCCCGCAGGATCAGAGTGCCGAGATCAAAGACGGAGTCGTCCGACGCATCCTGCGAGACAAGGCCTCGGGTAACGACGGCGCCCGTGGTGCCGACAGTCTGGATCGCGAGGCCGGTGCCCGCCAGCAGGCGGGTCAGTGCGGCCATCGGCTCCATCGGGCCTTGCACGGCTGTGCTTCTCTTGCCGGCGGCGAGGTCGTCCGAGATCCCGATCTGCACGCCAGTCTCTTCCCCGAACTCCGCAATCGCGGCCGCAAGGCCCTGAGATGGAATATTGATCGGCTGGATGTTTTGCGCCTGGGCGAGCCCTGGCGCCAGCGATAGCAGTGTCAGCGCCGTCGTCTGCAGTAATGTGCGAAGCATGTCGTCCCCCGTCTCGAAACGGTTTTTGCCTGTGTCTCACTGAAGAAACGGGGAAGGGGGGGCGTTCTTTCAGATTTTTTTGGTTTCGCCTCAATTACGCGGGATCAGGAGGGTCGCGAACGGACGTGCAGGGACGATGCGGGCATCCTGCGTGGCGGCGAGGATCTCGAGAGCACCGGTGGGGTCCGCGAGATCGAAGCTGCCGGAAACGGTCCGCCCGGCGAAGCCGTTGCCGACCACGACAACATCGCCTGCAATGCGCCGGTCCAGAATGTCGACGAGCTGTGCCACGGGCATACTCTGCACCGTCAGCTGGTCCTGCCGCCAGGATGCCACGTCCGCGGGCGCCACTTCTGGCAGGAGCGTGCCGGAGCCACCGGACCAGTGCAGACGCTCCCCGGCCTGGAGCTGCCACGTCTCCTCTGGCCCCGTCACGCGGACCACGCCCTCGGCCACCTCCACGGACAAGCTGTCGTCTATGATGGACGTTTCAAAGGCGGTCCCAACCGCCTCAACGAGGATCTCGCCCAGCGAAACACGGAAGGGCCGCGCGTCCTTGCGTACGTCAAAGAACGCGGCTCCGCGCAGGACGGTGACGGCGCGAACGCTTTCTTCGGGCGCCGTTGCGTCGATAATGGCGGTCCCCGCATCGAGATACACACGATCGCCGGAGGTCAGGCTGCCCTGTGCCGTTTCGAGCCCCGTCGAGACGTCAGCTAGAAGGGCGATGCGCAGCGGCTCAGCGCCGTAGAGCGCTGCCGCGCCGAGGATGGCGACGGCCACAGCTATGCCCAGTCTGTTGCGCCGGGGCTTGATCCCTGTTGCGGTCCAACCCGTCACAGCCTTGCGGTAGGCTGCGCGCTCCGCCTCTCCGCGCGCCAGAAATGTGTCGCGCTCTCGCTGGAGGGCGCGATCTTCGGGCGCCGCTTCGAGTTCCAAGAAAAGGCGCACGGCCTCTTCCAGAATCCGCTTGTCGTTCGGATGTGTCATCCCGACCCCGCAGCGCTCGCTCTTGCCGCTCCTTCGCCAGGGACGGTCAACCCCAGCCTGCCATCAACCCTTAGGACTCGTCCATCGCAAGGATCACCTGGAGCAGCGCATCCGCGACGAGGCGGTAGGCGCTCGCTTCCGAGATCCCGAGCCGGCGCCCGATCTCCTTGTAGGTCAGCCCGTCCAGCCGCCGCAGGCGAAAGGCAGTCAGCGTCCGTGCCGGGAGCTTTTGCAGGGCGCGGACCACGCAGCGCAGCTCTTGGCGTGCGATCACGATGCGCTCTGTGTCAGGGCCGTCATCGGTCCACCGGGACAATTCAGCGTTACCGGTCCGTTCGGTCTGTTGGCGTCGCAGCCAGTCGATCGAGAGATTTCGAATGATCTGGAGCAGGATCGGCCGGATCTGCGTTGGCTGGTAGGGCTTGGAGGCCCAGCGCAGCCAGCTTTCTTGCACGAGATCTTCGGCCACGGCGCGGTTGTTTACGATCCGGCAAGCGGTCGCGATGAGCGTGTCCCGCTCCGTTACAAACGTTTGCACTGCATGGTCTTGTCCTGGCCCGGGCACGCTAACCATTCCATCCAAAAGAACAAATCGCTTGCGCACGGTGCACTGGCTGGCGGAAAGCCACCAAATCATCCGGTGAGATTCAAGGGGCGTGTGCGGTGCCGCGCAGGGTGCGGGCCTTTCGGCAACACCTCCTGTTGCGGTAAGATGTGCGGGGGGGGGAGAACGGGGCGCGCGCGTCGCGCGTTGGGGAGACCGCGCGGTGCTGCGGTTCGTCTCGGGGCGCGAGCTGGGTTGGCCTGGGGGCGCGGGCCCACGCGTCGGCAGATCTGGGGGCTCTATTGAGATTTTCTCCGTTCGCTTCATAATGCGCGGGCTGATGCCCAGCCGCGGCGCGAGGTTCAGCGTGTGATTCCGCGCGATACCCGCTCAGCGAGGAGGCTGGTTATGGGACTGCTCCACATCCTTCCAAAGATCGGCCGCTTGGCGCTCCGCGACGGGCGTTGCTGGACGCAGTTTCAGAGGCGGCGGCCCGGCCTTTCATCCGCGCTGCGATGGCCAGGGTTCGCACTCGCGATCCTGATGCTGGGAGCATGGCCCGCAGCCGCTGAAGAAGAGCAAGACCTCTTTCTCATCGTCGACCGAACGGACCGGGCGGTTGAAATCTTCTTTTCCGCGGGGGCCGAGACGCTCAGCCCCTTGCTTGGCCCGGCGGCAGACGGTCTGGCCGCGCGCGATGGCGCCGTTGACGTCGGCAGCTTCCAGAACGGGACATTCGATCTCGGAGACGCACTCTTCGCGGATGTCGCCACCGCGCTGAATGGTACGCCGCTGGTCTTCGAAGCGATGTCCGTCATGTTTCATCCCGAAGACTTGGGGCTGCCGTTCGCCACGCCGCTGGACGGGCTGATGTCTATCGAAGTGTGCTCCGCGCTGCCGTCGGACACTCCCGTTCGATTGGAGACCCTGACGGCCTATGCGGGGTACATCGCTTATACTGACGCACCAGGCGGGGCGCTCTCGCTACACCTGCCAGAGACAGGGCGAGAGGCGCTGCGGGTTTCTCTCACGCAGTTTCGCAATGGGCGCTTTGTCGGCACGTATGAGAGGGAGGTCGCGGACGGCGGTGTGTTGGACGTTCCCGGCCCGAGCCCGGTTCAGGGGGCGTTTCTGTCCAAGACGTTGGTGGCGCTGGCTGCGCTGCTGAACGTGATCGCACTTGGGTGTGCTACGGTGATTGATCGCAGAGCGCGCCCGTCCCTCGCATAGCTCGACATCTACGAGATCGCCCAAGACCCCTTGGGCGTCGCCCGCATGCTGCCGACGCTTGGTTCTCGGTCGCGGCGTTCGAGGCTAAGTTGGGCAAGGCTAAGTTGGGCAAGGCTAAGTTGGGCAAGGCGGAGTTGGGCAAGGCGGAGTTGGGCAAGGCGGAGTTGGGCAAGGCGGAGTTGGGCAAAGCGGAGTTGGGCGTTGCGTGGCCCCTCGCCTCAGCACCGGGCGATAAGGCGCGCAGGCAGATCCTCGAGCAGATCGGTCACGGGCAGCTCTGGGTCCAGAAGCACGCTCGCCTCGAACCAATCCAGCGCGACGCAAACGTCATGGTTGACGCCGTGGATGCCACGGGCGTGCATCACGCCCAAAGCGGCGGCGGCGAGCCCGTCCCCCTGACCGGCAGCCGCCCCCAACCAGTAGATGCCGAGCTCGATGTTCTGCGCGCCGCCTTCGCCAGTGATCAGCAGCATCCCAAGCCGATGTTGCGCACTCCGGTAACCCGCATCCGCCGCGCGTCCGTAGTGGCGCCGGGCGCGATGCCGATCGGGTGCTCCGCCAACCCCTTCTTCGAGAAGCGCACCGACAAGGATGGCGGCATCCGTGTGTCCCTGTTCGGACGCGGCCTCCAACAGCCGGATACCCTCGGCTAAGGCATCGTGACCCGACCCGCAAAACCCGTCGACCAACAGACGTCCGAGTTTGGCCTGCGCCTCCGCGTAGCCCAGCGCCGCGATCTCAAAGGCGTGGTCCGGAATATGGTCGCATTGCAAGACCCCAGGCGTCCCGTCCGGGGTGGCCTGCCCCAGCACGGGCACCCACGTGGCACAGGCCGCCGCCAAAACGATACGCGAGAAAGAACGCGGGAAGAGCGGCATGGCCAGGATCCTTTTCCGACAAATTCAGTAGACTTTTGAGGGCGAGTGAGACACGTATGTTCGGGCCAGCAAAGGGCGCGTTACGTCGCGCGTCACTGCTTGCTTCAGAACGAGACAAGACCAAGGAGAATAACCCCCATGACCCAAGCTATCGGGCGGAGAAGTGTGTTGACGGCCGGTGTGGCGGGTGTCGGATTGACCGTGCTGGCTCCGCTGCGCCCCGCTTTCGCCGCGACATCCCATGACATCGAGATGCTCAACGTTCATCCGGAGAACAAACGGCTTCGTCAGGTGTTCTTTCCACGGATTCACACGGTCATGCCTGGCGATACCGTGAACTTTCTCGCGACAGACCGTGGCCACAACAGCGCGACCGTTGAGGGCATGATCCCCGATGGGGCCAGCGGCTGGGACGGCAAGATCAACGAAGAAGTCTCCGCGACGCTCGAAACGCCGGGCTTTTACGGCTACCAGTGCACGCCGCATTCCTCGGTGGGCATGGTCGGTCTGATCATCGTCTCCGGCGATGGTATGATGGACAACCTCGAGGCCGCGCAAGGCGTACGTCACCGCGGTAAAGCCCGCGCCATCTGGGACGAAATCTGGGAAGAAGTCGCCGGGATGGATCTCGGAAGCTGACGTGATGCGATTTGGCCGGGGCAACGTACGGATGCCCCGGCCGAGCCGATGGCGGCCGATCCGCCGTGTGCGGCCGGGCACTCCGGGTATGTCCTGCGGCGTCTGCGTTTGCGCTCCGAGGTCCCGGCGCGCCTGAGCTACCCTCTCTCTGCACAACACCAGCCGTCGACGCCCGGTCACGCGCGCGTTGTCGGCCAGCGGCTGGCGTCTGTGCGATCTTCCGGTTTTTCTCTCGGTATGCCTGCTCCGACCGATCCTCGGCGGTGGACCAGGATGGGATCTGGGCCGCCAGCGCGCCGGAGCAGACATCCCTGTCAGAGCCCTGCGCCGTGTGCCGGGTTCCGAAGGTCGACCCCTCTGCCATCGGCGGTGGACCTGACAGAGGGGTGGGTTTTTGTAGACAGAACCCGAAGGGCTCGGAGCAACGGGTCGGTGTCCCCCCCTTCGCAGAGGATCTGTGCATGGGCTTGGGCGGCATCCATCTGGCGACGGGTCGCCGCGCGGACGGAGGACATGAGCAGCCGTTCGTGAGCCGTGACGCAAACTGCGCAGAGCGGGCAATCCCATGCATTGAAGTGAAACACCGACGTGCGCGCCTGACGCATGCATTGCACGACCGATAGCACGGCAACGGCCACGTCGGGGCCCCTTTCATCGCCAAAGCTCAAAATCGCGTGATGGATCGCCTGCGTCCACCCAAAGGAGAGGGGGTCGGCGAATGCGCTGAAATAACCGCGTGCGATTGTCAGGACCGCTTGATCCTCAAGCGTGTAGCCCAGGCCGGCGATCTCTGTGCCGCGGTCATCGACAGGGCACGTCTGCGGAGCTCGGATGCGGCTCAACGCGGCTTCCTTTCACGCCGCGGCGCATCCACGCGGATGGGCAGAGGCGCCGGAGCGGCAGGGTGCATGGCGAACGCAAACGCGTCGCAGAGCGCACGAAGCCTGAGCAGAACGCTGGCGCCGGTCGCCCGAGTGAAGAAGAAGTGCATGTCGCGCCCCCCGATCTCGTTTCCGGAGCGGCGGCGCGAAGCTATGGTGTGCGCAGGCCGCTCCGAAACCTTGGGTTTCTGGAAAGATACCTTGCGTCGGGTGCGGCGGCTGGGTGTTCGCGCCTATTCTTGACTAATTTACTCAGAAAGACAAGCCGGGGTGAACTGCGGCCTATTGGCCGGGCGGACGCGCCGTCCGCGCGCGCCGCTCAGGGGGCCTGGAATGCGGTTTCGGTGACATCCCCGGTGATGATTGCGAGACGCTCAAGGGCCGCGAGCAAGGCCGTCGCATCCGAACCGTCGCACAGCAAGAGCCCGTTGAGCCGGGCGGTGGCAAGATCCCCGCGCCGGACGCCGCGCAGGGCGAGCACGAGGTAGCGCTCCTCTGCGGTGATGGAGGCGTTGGCAAGCGGATCGGAAGTGCGCAGATAGACAAAGGGGCGCAGCCGCGTGGTCCGCAGCGCATCGATTGCGATCACGAGCGCATGGGCGATCGTCGCGCCAAAGGGCGGGGGAAAGGCTTGCTCCGCGTACCAGAAGGCCGACATCCAGCATTGGCTCTCAGGCCGCTCCATCGTCTCGAAAATGTGCCGCGACACAGTGAGCACGGAGGTCTCGAACCCGTCGAGGTCCATGTCGTTGCGGCGTCGGGCGCCGGGGTCACATACGAAGATCTGGGACTCGGGGTCGGACATCACGGCCTCCCATGGGATCTGCCTTGGACTTTGTAGGGATGCCTCGCCGACGCAACGCCGCGCTAGGTTTCGAAGAGGTCGTCTGCCGGGGCGTTTGTGTCAAGTGCGCGGTCGTCACAGTTGCCTTCACGCCCGGCACCTGATTTCATGGCTGAGCCAGGTTTTGCCCAGCGATCACCGTTCTGACGAGGGCCCGCACATGGCAGACGCAAAAGATCCGATCCTTGAAATCAAAAACCTTTCGATCGCACTCCCGTTGGGGGGCGACCGGACCCATGCGGTCGAGGATCTGTCTCTGACGCTGCACCGGGGTGAGATCCTCTGCGTTGTAGGGGAGAGCGGATCGGGCAAGTCGGTAATGACCAGCGCGATCATGAACGACGTGCCGGGGCGGCTGAAAGTGACGTCTGGTGAGGTGCTCTTCGACGGAAAGGACATGCTTAAGCTCTCGCAAGCGGAGCTCAACGAGATCCGGGGGGCGCGGATCTCGATGATCTACCAGGAGCCGATGGCGGCTTTGAATCCGGCGATGAAGATCGGGACGCAGGTCGATGAAGTGTTCGCGCTCCACCGCCCCGAGATCGCGCCGGATCAGCGCAAGGTCGAGACGCTGAAGCTCTTTGAGCAAATGAAGCTGCCGACACCCCCCAGGATCTATGACAGCTATCCCCATCAAGTGTCGGGCGGACAGTGCCAACGGATCGTGATCGCCATGGCGCTGGCCTGCAAGCCGGACGTGCTGATCGCCGACGAGCCGACAACCGCGCTCGATGTGACGACCCAGGCCGAGATCCTGCGGCTGATCCACGACCTCAAGGACGTGTATGACAACGCAACGATCTTCATCACGCACGACTTTGGTGTCGTGGCCGATATCGCAGACCGGGTCGCGGTGATGTGCTGGGGCAAACTCATCGAGGAGGGCGAAAAGGAGCGCGTGCTGATGGCGCCGCAGGAGCCTTACACGCAGCTTCTGGTCGACGCGATGCCGCTGCTGGAGACGTCGCGGACACCCGATCTGATGCGCAACGATCTGCCATTGGTGGAGGTGAAATCCCTCCACAAGATCTACAGCAGCGGCAAGACTCAGGTGCATGCCCTGAAGGACGCGAGTTTCGTGCTCCGTTCGGGCGAAACCCTGGGCGTTGTGGGCGAAAGCGGCTCGGGCAAGTCGACGCTTGCCAAAACGCTCATCCGGCTTGAAGAGCCCTCCGAAGGGGCCGTTATCATCGACGAAAAGGACTTTCTTTCGCTCACCGGCGAAGACCTCGTGCGCGCGCGCAAATCCATCCAGATGATCTTTCAGGATCCCTACGGCTCGCTCAACCCGTCCCAATCGGTTGGCTACATGATCACGCGCGGGCTCTATCTGCAGGGAATTAGCGACAAGGAGGCGCGCGCCCGGGCGATTGAGCTGCTCGAACAGGTCGGGCTTGGGGAGGCCGCGTTCCGGCGCAAGCCGCGCAATTTCTCGGGGGGGCAGCGTCAGCGCATCGGCATTGCCCGCGCTCTTGCCATGGAGCCGGACGTGGTAATCGCGGACGAGAGTGTCTCGGCGCTCGACCTTTCGGTGCAGAAGCAAGTGCTGCGGCTGATGAACGATCTGCAAGAACGCTACAAGATGGCAATCATCTTCATCACGCACGACTTGCGTGTCGCCGCGCAAATATCTGACTTCATTACCGTTATGGAGAAGGGCGTCATGGTCGAGTTCGGGCCTGCCGACGAAGTCTTCAACCGCCCGAAGCATGAGTATACCCAGCGCTTGCTCGCGGCAGCACCCGGGCGGGACTGGCATCCGCCGCGGTTGGAGCCGGAGGAAGCAGACCGCATCGCGGCCAGCATCGTGCGCGGCTAGGAGCGCACAGGATACCGCGCCTGTGCGAGGCGCCGGGAGGGCTTGACGGATCGGGACGGCCAGCGTCCAATCCGGGCAAGCCTCGTGTCCCCAGCTCCTCTACTCTCGGCTGCCCCATGCTTTCGCCCCTGCTCAACCCGTCCTATGCGCGCCTGTTTTCGGCGCAAGTCATTGCTCTGCTCGGGACTGGTCTCACGACGGTGGCTCTGGCCTTGCTCGCATTCGATCTCGCGGGGGAACGGGCCGGCGAGGTCTTGGGGCTGGCTCTGGCGATCAAGATGGTGGCCTACGTCACGCTGGCCCCCGTTGCCGGAGCGATCGCGCAGCTCCTGCCGCGCAAGCCTTTCCTGATCGCGCTCGATGTGGCGCGCGCCGCCTTCGTGCTGTGCCTGCCTTTCGTGACAGAGGTCTGGCAGATCTTCGTATTGATCTTCTTGATGCAGGCGTGCTCTGCGGGATTCTCGCCGGTGTTTCAGGCTACGATCCCGGACGTTCTCGAAGACGAGGAGGAGTACACCAAGGCGCTCTCCCTGTCGCGGCTGGCCTATGATCTCGAGGCATTGGTGAGCCCGGCCCTGGCGGGGCTGGCGCTGTTGCTGGTCAGTTTCGACACGCTCTTCGCGGCCAATGCCATTGCGTTTCTGGTCTCCGCTCTGTTGGTGGCGTCGGTGACCCTTCCGACGCATACGCCCGACGCGGCGTCCGAGCGCTTCATCGACCGGGTTACTTTTGGAGTGCGGGCCTATCTTGCGACGCCCCGCTTGCGTGGACTGCTGGCCATGTCGATGGCCGTCGCGGCTGCGGGGGCCATGGTCATCGTCAACACGGTTGTGCTCGTACAGGCGGAACTGGGCCTCGCAGAGGCCTGGACGGCCGTGTTGCTCATGGCGTTTGGAGGCGGGTCGATGGTAACGGCGCTGCTGCTGCCGCGGGTCTTCGCGCATCTGCCGGATCGCCCGGTGTGCCTGGTGGCGGGCGTGGCGATGGCGACGGCCCTTGTGCTCGGCATTTCGGGGCCGGGCTTCGGGTTTGCGGCAGTCCTCTGGTGTGTGATCGGCGCGGGATATTCTGCGGTGCTGGTATCTGCCGGGCGGCTGTTGAAACGATCGTCGACCACGCCCGACCGGCCAGCCTATTTCGCGGCGCAGTTTGCACTGTCCCACGCCTGCTGGCTGGTCACCTATCCGTTGGCGGGGTGGCTGGGCAGCACCTTTGGATTAAGCGTCGCCTTCGCGGGCCTGGCGGTGCTGGTTCTGGCTTCCGTTGGGGCGGCTCTCCTGGTGTGGACATCGCAAGAGGCGCGCGCCGTCCTGCATGAGCACAAGGCTCTCGATCACACGCATCTGCATGTCCATGACGCGCATCACCAACATGCGCACGAGGGGTGGGAAGGGCCGGAGCCGCACAGCCACCCGCATCACCACGCCCCGCTACGGCACAGTCACACCTTCGCCATCGACGCGCATCATGCAAGCTGGCCGAGCTGATCGGCGGCCAGGTCAGCCGAAGGCCTGATTGCAGATCGCAAGGAGGTTGCGCGACATCACAGCGTCCCCGCGGTGCAGGATCGGCGCACGCGTGACCTCGGCAAGGCCGATCTCGGCGAGCCAGGGAGCCAGCCCGCTCTCCTCTGTTACGTCCAGCCGCAGGATCTGACCAGGGACACGGGCGGCCAGAAAGCAAATCAGCGCCTTGCCGGCCTCTGCATCGGGCGCACTCACCGGACCGATGACGTACCCTGCTCCAAAGGCGCGCAGGCAGGCGAAGCCGTCTACCTGCCCGTGCTCGGCATGGACGGCGAAGGTGGCGCTGGTCATGAGCGCATCAAGGAGGCGTGAGCGGTCGCCGCCCACGGCGCACGCGTCCTGGGCCAGGATAGCGCTGCGGTCTGCCGCGCTGGCCAGAACGGCGCGCCCCGACGGTGCCAGGGTCGAAGGGCAACCTTGCATGTGCACGATGCCGCCCACCTCGGCAAATCCCATCTTTGCGTAGAGGGGCCTTCCGGCAGGGGTGGAAATGAGTCGATAGGCGCGCCCGTCCTGCCCCTCCATCAGCGCGGCGATCAGCGCGCGCGCCACGCCTTGGCCACGCATGCGTTGGGCGACGAGGATCATGTTCAGCGTCGATAGCGCTGGGCCAAAGTCCGTCCGCAGCGCCGTTCCGACGGTTTGGCCGCGCGTGCGGGCGACCCGTCCATGCGAGAGCCTTTGGAGCATGTCCCAGTCTTTGTGCGTGTGGGGCCACCCGACCGACGCGG
>JBCCYI010000020.1:0-29750 GCA_039189975.1 Pseudomonadota bacterium | reverse complement strand
GTGCCCTCGAAGGGATCGGCGCGGTTCAGCAGCGTCGGATTGTTCTGCGAGAAGGTCAGCGTGTAGCTCTCCTGCCGCCCCAGATAGACCGCCGTGTCCTCGCCCGCGCCGCCGTTGACCGTGTCGTCCCCGCCGCCGCCCGTCAGCGTGTCGTTGCCGTCAAGACCCCGCAGGATCTCGGGCGCAGCGGTGCCAAACCGCGTGTCGTTGACGGGCGAACCGACGATATCGGGCACGACAGTGCCATCCTCGATCGTCAGCCGCACGTCAGGGATCTCGCCCGAAAAAAGCCCTGTGTTCAGCGCACGCACCGAGAAATCGACGAATTCGGTGTCTTCGCCGGTGCCATCCTCCAGGATCTCGACGTAGAAAGCCGCTCGAGTTTCGAAGGGCTGAAAGGTGACCTGAGTGGTCAGCAGGCGGTAATCCTGCCCACCCGTCGCCGTCCCGCCCGCGCGCTCGATGGCAAAAGACAACGCCTGCGCCGACGGGTCCGACAGCTCCAGCGTGATGCCGACGCGGTCGCCCTGAGTGGGCGCCTCGGTGACCGTCAGTGGCGCGCCATAGAGGGCACGCGGCACCGCCTCGCTGTCATCGCCAAAAATGAAGCCCCCCGCCGCCACCTCCGACACCCCCATTCCGAAGACACCGCGCACGGGGTTGGACAGGGTAACGTTGAGCGACTCGTCAAACTCCGCGATGCCGTCGCCGGTCGGCTCGACCACGACGTCCTTCATCGTTTCACCCGGCGCGAAAGTGAGCGTACCCCCAGGGAGGGCGCCAAAGAGGTCAGACCGGCTGGCCGTGGCAAAGCCGACGCTGTAGTCGACAGACACCGCCTCGGTGCTCGCTTCGGACAGCGCCACGGTGAAGCGCATGAAGTTGCCGAAGTCTTCGATGGTGGAGTCGCCCTGGATCGAGATTTCGGGCAGCGCAGAGGTCTCGCTGTCACGGATCTCGGCATAGCCCACACTGTCGTCGCGATTGACCGCCGGGCCGGAGCCGGGCGTCAGCCGCAGCGCAAACCACTCGTTCGCCTCCGCGACCGTGTCGCCGATCACCTCGACCTGCACGCTCGCGCGCGTCTGCCCCTCCTCAAAGACGACCTGCCCGCTTTGCGCGACATAGTCCGATCCGGCGCGCGCAGTGCCATCCTTCGTCGTGTAGTTCAGCGTCAGCGCGGCGGAGGCGGGGCGCGAGAGCTCGATGTCGAACCGGGCGATCTGGCGGCCGGAGTTGCCCTCCAGCAGCACCGGATCGCCAACAAAAAGCGCCAGATCCGAGCCGGTCCCGTCATCGTCAAGGATCACGCCATTGGCCCGCAGGCTGGGCTGGCCCGCGCCGAAAGTGGCGTTGGTGGGATCAAAAAGCTCAAGGGTGAACGCTTCGTCTGCTTCTTCGAGGCTGTCCCGGTCAGCCTCGATGAGGATCGATTTGGTGATCTCGCCCGGCTCGAACGTCAGCACACCATTGTTGGCGCCGGAGGTGCCGTTGTTAGACGTCGACGTCAGGGTGTTGCCAAGATCCGCATTGGTCACCGTGCCGTCAAAGAGCGCACGATAATTGACAGAAACCGTCTCCGACGCGGTTTGCGACAGTGACACGGTGAACCGGACGAAGCTGTCGATCTCCTCGATTGTCGCGCTGCCCTGGATCGAGATTTCAGGCAGATCGCTGTCGTCCGTGTCACGGATCTCGGCATAGCCAACCGCGCCCGCAAGATCGACAACGCCGCTGACGGAGGGAGATGTGATCGCCAGGGCAAACCACTCCGCCGCCTCGGCCACCCGGTCGCCCAGCACGGGAACGGTGACGCTGGCCCGGGTCTCGCCCTCCTCAAAGGCAAGCGTCCCGCTGCGGGCGAGGTAATCCTCTCCGGCCAGGGCGGAGCCATCTCGCGTGGCATAGTCGAAGGTGAGGCGCTGGGGCGCAGGGCGCGAGAGCTCAATGTCAAACACTGCGATCTGCTGGCCCTGGTCATTCTCCACGAGCACCGGATCGCTGACAAAGAGCGCCACGTTGGAGCTGCCGCCATCGTCGTCGAGCACGATGCCCATAGCCCGCAGCACGGGCTGGCCTGTCCCGAAGACGGCGTTGTCTGGTCCGAAAAGCTCCACCGTGAAGGCTTCGTCGGCCTCATCTACCGGGTCGCCAATCGCCTCGATCAGGATCGTTTGCTCGGTCTGCCCCGCCTCAAATGTCACCACGCCGTTGTTGTTGGGCGACGTCAGGACACTGCTGAGATCCTGATCAGAGGCACTATGATCGTAGAGGGTGCGGTAGTTGACGGTCACCGCCTGGTTCGACGGCTCGGACAAAGAGACGGTGAAGCGGATGAAGTTGGCAAACTCCTCAATCGTCGCGTCCCCGCGGATTGAGATCTCAGGCTGGGGGGAGGCATCCGTGTCGCGGATCTCAGCATAGCCCGCGCTGTCGGCCGTCGTGGCAAAGCGCCCGGCGCTATCTGTCACGCGCAGGCCGAACCATTCGGTGTTCTCCGGGACGCTGTCGCCGATGACAGAGACGTCGATCGTCGCCCGCGTGTCGCCCGCGGCGAGAACGATCGAGCCGGAGGTGCCGTTGTAATCCTGTCCCGCTCGGGCGCTGCCATCGAAGGTTGCGTAGCTGAGGGTCGTGGCCTCGGATTGGGGCCGCGACAAGACCACCTCGAACCGCGCGACCTTTGCGCCACTGTCCCCCTCGACGATCACAGGATCGCCAACAAAATACGTCGCGTTGTTCGCCGCACCGTCATCGTCGAGGATCACGCCCGCGGCGCGGAGCACAGGCACGCCGCCATCGAACGTGCCGTTCGTGGGATCGAAGAGCTCCAGAACGACATGCTCATCCGGCTCGTCAAGCGTATCACGATCCGCCTCGACGAGGATCGTCTGTACGGTCTGTCCCGGCGCGAAGGTGATCGACCCGTTGTTCGGATCCGCCGTGCCGTTGTTGACGGTCGACGTCAGCGTGTTCTTGAGGTCCAGGTTGGTCGCCGTGCCGTCGTAGAGTGTCCGAAAATTCACCGTGACGGGCGTGTTCGAGGCCGCGTCCAGAACCACCCGGTATTCGATGAAGTTCCGGAACTCCTCGATCGAGTTGGTGACACTTTCAATCGAAACAACAGACATGCGAATCCCCCAAGTACAGTCTTTCCAAGACCTTGCACGAAGGATGCGCCCCTGTCATGGCCCGCTTCCCGAAGCGGGCCAATGGTCACGGTTGCGCGGGAACCGCGGGCGGCGGCACGCCTCAGAGGAGCCCGTGCTCTTCAAAGAGCGCGCGCATATCCGCCTCCGGGCGGGGTCCCATGTGAGAGATCACCTCCGCTGCCGCGACAACGCCCATCTTCCCGCAGGTCGCGAGATCCCGGCCGGTCGCGAAGCCATAGAGAAACCCAGCGGCAAACTGGTCGCCCGCGCCGGTCGCGTCGACGGGTGTAACGCGATCCACGGGCACTTCGACACGCTCGCCCTGCGAGACCAGAACAACTGGGTCGCCCGACCGGGTGCAGACGATTGTGTCGCACTCCTGCGCCGCAGCGGCGAGGGCCTCGTCAAGCGAGTCGGTCTCAAAAAGGCCAAGCCATTCCGCTTCGTTGCCCAGGACAAAGGCCATGTCGTTTCGGATGAGGCGGCGAAAATCCTTGCGGTGACGGTCGACGCAGAAGGGATCGGACAGCGCGATACCAGGCCGTCCGCCGGCCTCCCGGCAGAGACGGGCGGCGCGCAGAAACGCTTCCTTTCCCTTGTCCTTGTCGAAAAGGTACCCTTCAAGAAACAGGATCTCACAGCTCCGCGCCACCGCATCGGGCACATCCACCGGGCTCAGTTCGGCAGAGATGCCGAGGTAGGTGTTCATCGAGCGCTCCCCGTCAGGAGAGACGAAGATCATCGAGCGGGAGGTCGGCAGCTCGCCCCCCGGCACCGGCGGGTTGACGAACTCCGTGCCGTCGTCCGCCATCGCCTGGGCGTAGAACCGGCCCAGCGCATCGTCATGCACCCGGCCCATAAATGCCGTCTTGAGCCCGAGCGCGCCGATCCCGGCCAGGGTGTTGGCCACCGAGCCGCCGGGCACTTGCCGTCGCTCGTCCATCGCGGCGTAGAGCACCTCCGCCCGCGGCCGCTCCACAAGCTGCATGATGCCCTTTTCGATGCCCATCATGTCGAGAAAGCTGTCGTCGGAGTGGGACAGGACGTCCACGAGGGCATTGCCAATCCCGGCAACCTTGTAGGTGTAGCTCATGGAGGGTCCTTAATTTGATCCGCGCAGCCTTTTGCGTCGGCACGTCTTTCGGACTTCTTAAGCCCGGAGGCAAGTCAATCGGCCGCGCGCCGCAGCGCGGCTTACACCGTCTTGTCTTCGGAGTTGCAGAATTCCGCGATGGGACACACGCCGCATTTCGGCTTGCGCGCGACGCAGATGTAACGGCCGTGCAGGATCAGCCAGTGGTGCGCGTGGTGCTGAAACTCCGCCGGGACGTTATCCTCAATCGCGCGCTCCACGGCGACGACGTCCTTGCCCGGCGCGATCCCCGTCCGATTGCCGACGCGAAAAATGTGGGTGTCGACGGCCTGGGTGGGCATCCCCCACCACATGTTGAGCACGACATTCGCCGTCTTGCGGCCGACGCCCGGCAGCCCTTCCAAGGCGGCGCGCGAGGAAGGGACGACCCCGCCATACTCCTCAACCAGAATGCGGCTGAGTTTCATGACATTCTTGGCCTTGTTGCGGAAAAGGCCGATCGTCTTGATGTGGTCGATGAGCCGCTCTTCGCCCAGCGCCAGCATCTTTTCCGGCGTATCCGCCACCGCAAAGAGCCCGCGCGTCGCCTTGTTCACACCCTTGTCGGTCGCTTGCGCCGACAGCGCCACAGCAACCACCAGCGTATAGGCGTTCACATGCTCCAGCTCGCCTTTGGGCTCGGCGTCGGCCTCGCGAAATCGCTCGAAGATCGCGACCATCTGGCCATAGGGCAGTTGTTTGGCGAGCTTCATTCTGGCTGGCTGGTCCCCTTGAACACTCTGGGTTTAGCGCGCGCAGCGCCCGATGCAACCGCACAAAGGCGCAGCTTCCGGGTCGCGCCGGGCGCCGTCTCTGCGTAGAACAGGGACCACAGGACAGGAGGCCCCGATGGACGGACAGCAGCCCCAGGCACCCGAAGACGCCTATCACTACAATGTCATCCGCCGCGCGCTCGACGAGATCGACGATGGAGAGGCGACGCTGTCCCTCGACGCGCTAGCGGAGCGGATGGGCATGAGCCCGGCGCATTTCCAGCGCGTCTTCAGCCAGTGGGTCGGCGTGTCACCCAAGCGCTACCAGCAATATCTCGCGATCGGTCAGGCGCGGGAGCTTCTGCGCGCCCGCCACACCACACTCGCGACGGCCGATGCCGTGGGGCTCTCGGGCTCCAGTCGGCTGCATGACCTCTTCCTGCGGTGGGAAGCGATGGCGCCGGGCGACTATGCCAAGGGCGGAGCCGGGCTGCTGATCCACTGGGGCTGGTTCGAGAGCCCCTTTGGCCCCGCGCTCGTGATGGGCACCGAAAAGGGCATCTGCGGCATCGGCTTTGCCGCCGAAACCGGACCGGAGCCGACCCTGGCGGACCTGCGGTCCCGCTGGCCCAAAGCGACCTTCGTCGAGGACCCGCAGTCGCTGCGTCCCCTGGCCGAAGCCGCTTTTGGCGGCGGCGGGGAGGCGCGTCTCCACATGATCGGCGCACCCTTTCAGATCAAGGTCTGGGAGGCGCTCGTCAGCATCCCTTCCGGCTATGTGACGACCTATTCCGACATCGCCGCCGCGATCGGACACCCTAAGGCCGTGCGCGCGGTGGGCACGGCGGTCGGGCGCAACCCGGTGAGCTGGCTCATCCCTTGCCACCGGGCGCTCCGGAAATCCGGAGGCCTTGGCGGCTACCACTGGGGCCTGCCGGTCAAACGCGCCATGCTGGCCTGGGAGAGCGCCCGCGCCGAGGCGTAGCCGAGGCGCCCCCGAGCAGCGCGCCGAGGCTATGCCTCGGCGCCCGAGTGCCCCCCGTCCCAGTGCGGCCCCCGGATCGACCCACGGAGCGCACCGCGGGGCCGTCCCTCACGCAAAAACGCGCCCCGCCCACCGGCGGTTTGCAGCCGACGGCGACGACATCGCCGGTGCATTTCCGCACAGGCTCGGCTAGTCTCTGCCCAAGGCTCGTCAGAAGAGCCAGGAGCAGAAAGGTCTGAACCATGGTAATCCGTACTTCGGGGGCGCTCGCGGCAGCGTCCCTCGTGGCGCTCGCGGCGTGCACCGATCCGGCAGTCGTCGGCGCCCCCAATGATCCCAACGCCAACACGCGCACCGGCGCCATCATCGGTGCGATCACCGGCGCCGCCGCCGGTGCCCTGGCCGACGATGACAACCGCGGACGCAACGCCGCCATCGGCGCTGCCATCGGCGCGGGCGTGGGTGGGGCCATCGGCAACCGGCTCGACCGTCAGGAAGCCGCGCTGCGCGAAAGCCTCGGCAACGGCAACATCCAGATTGTGAACGACGGCACCAAACTCGTCGTGACCATGCCGCAGGACATCCTCTTTGCCGTCGACAGCGCGGCACTCGAGCCCGCGATCCTGCCCGACCTGCGCGCCGTTGCCGCCAACCTCAACGAGTTTCCCGACGGCACCGTGCAGGTCGTCGGTCATACCGACAACACCGGTGCCGCGAGCTACAACCTCGACCTGTCGCAGCGCCGCGCGCAATCGGTCGCCTCGGTCCTCACCGCCGACGGTGTGCCTGCGAGCCGCGTTCAGACCATCGGTCGGGGCGACGATGTCCCCCGCGCCTCGAACCTGACGCCGGAGGGGCGGGCGCTCAACCGCCGCGTCGAGATCGTCATCATCCCCTCGGCGACGTAGACCGGGGCCGCGCCGCCGGGCGCAACCGACAGTCACATGCGGCGCGCGCCGGCAGGGGCGCGTCGACTTGATCTCCGTCTTCGGTCGAAGGACGCTTGCGTTCGGACCGGTGCAGCGCCAAGGCTAGCCGCCCTCGCGCGCGCGCCCCCGGCGCATCGCGTCGCGGATCTCGCCGAGTGAGGCCGCGCCCAGCGCCTGGGCCGCCCCAAAGTACCCGACGATCCCGGCCCCGACGAGCCCGGCCAGGGCCGCGTAGCGCAGGGTATCGGTGTAGAGCGCGTCTCCCAGGAGCCAGACGGTGCCGAGCAGGAGGCCCCCCATCACCGCCGTCGCCAAAACGATGCGTCCGGTGCGGTGGGCCAGCCGCGCGTCGACCTGGGTGGCGTCGCCCATCCCGCGGCTGCCGCGCCAGAGCAGCGCGACCATGGCCCAGCCCGCCAGGGTCGTGGCCCAGGCGGCGGCGGTGAAGCCAATGAGCGGGGCCAACCCGATGGCCAGAGCGGCGTTCACCCCCATCGCGACAAGGGCGTAGCGAAACGGGGTCACCGTGTCGGCCCGCGCGAAGTAGAGCGGCTGGAGCACTTTCTGAAGCACGAAGGCGGGCAGGCCCGCGCCATAGATCGCGGTGGCCAGGGCGGTGTTCGCCACGGCCTCCGCGTCGAACGCGCCCCGGCCAAAGAGGACCGACACGATCGGATGCGCCACCAACACCAATGCCAGGGCAGAGGGCAGGGTGAGGAGCAGCGCGAACTCCGTCGCGCGGTTGAACGCGTCCCGCCCGCCCGCCGTGTCGCCCGCCTCGAGCTTGCGCGAGAGGTCCGGCAGGAGCACGACGCCGATGGCAATGGCCACAACCCCGAGGGGCAGCTGGTAGAGCCGGTCGGCAAGGTTGAGGTACTGGATCGCGCCGTCGAAATAGCTCGCCACTTGCCGCCCGACGATCAGGTTGATCTGCACCACGCCCCCCGCGAGCATCGCGGGTGCGGCGATCCGGGCAAGCTGGCGCAGCTCCGGTGTCAGACGCGGCCAGCGCGGCACCAAGCGGAACCCGGCCCGCGCCGCCGCGACCCAGAGGAGCGCGAGCTGCGCCACCCCCGCGACCGGCACTGCCCAGACGAGCCCGCGGCCCACCTCGGCGCCAAACGCCTCCGCGCCGAGCATGCCCGCGATCAGCAGCACGTTGAGCAGGACGGGCGCCGCCGCCGCTGCCGCGAAGCGCCCCGTCGCGTTGAGCGCGCCAGAGAGGAGGGCGGCCAGCGAGATGAAGAGGATGTAGGGGAACGCGATGCGGCCAAACTCGGTCGCAAGGTCAAACCGCGCGTCCCCGGCAAAGCCCGATGCCATCGCCAGTACCAGCCAGGGCATCGCCGCCATGGCGAGCAAAGTGAACACGATGAGAAGGGTGGCGAGCCCCGAGAAGGCGTCACGCGCGAAGCCCTCGGGGTCGTCCCCCCGCTCCAGCCGCTTGGAGAACATCGGCACGAAGGCCATGTTGAACGCGCCCTCGGCGAAGAACCGGCGAAACATGTTGGGCAGCGAAAACGCCACCACGAAGGCCTCTGCCACCGGCCCGTCGCCAAGCTTGGCCGCGATCAGGATGTCGCGCGCAAAGCCAAAGACACGGCTCAGAAGCGTCCAGGCACCCACCGTCAGAAAGCCCGCGATCAGGCGGATCGGCTTCATCGCGGGCACTCTGGAGGCAGGCGCATGGGCAAACTCAGCGCAGGATCATCTCGACCCGGCGGTTGCGGGCGCGACCGTCGTCGCTGGTGTTCGGCGCGGTCGGGGCCAGAAACCCGACGCCATGGGCCGAGAGTTGCCCGGCCGGGATGCCGAACCGGCTGGTGAGCGCGTCGCGCACCGCGTTGGAGCGTTGCTGCGACAGCGAGAGGTTAAAGTCGAGCGCGCCGACATTGTCGGTATGCCCCACGAGCAGGATCTCCGCATCGGGGCGGGACTGCATGAAGCCGGCCATCTCGGCCAGCACGGGCTCGGAGGCGGGCAGCAGCTCGGCACTGCCGCTGGCGAACTCGAGGCCATAGATCGCGGCGGTGCCCGTGCTGTCGATCGCGGCGCCGATCTCGGAGGCGGAGAGCATCTTGAGCGTCTGTGCCTCGGCCTCTGTCTGGATGACTTCGAGTACGATGAAGGTCGGGTTCCCCTCGCGCGGTTTCTGGACGAGAAGTTGGGCGATTTCGCGCCCTTCGCCCTGGGTCAGATCGTAGAGCGCGTAGCGGAAATCCTCTCCGAAGCGGAACTTCACGTTCTTTTCGGTGGCGAACATGTAGGGGATCCGGCCGCCGCATTCGGCCTCTTTCGCGCAGGCGTAGAGCTCGGAAAAGCCCGCGGCCTCGATCTCCTGCTGGTAGGCGCGGAAGACTTCGAGCACAGAGGCCTCGGGCGGCGTGCTGAAGAGGATCTGGCGCAAGCTCCCCTCTATCATCTCGACCGCCTCCGTCTCAAAGGCGCTCTTCATCTCACCGGTGTACACGGGTGCTTCGGTGAAGTTCTGCTGGTCCTCGGCCACGATTTCCGCGCCGGGAAAGCGCAGGTTGAAGAGGCTGTCCCCGGGCGTCTGAGCCAGAGCGGTGGAGGCGAGACACGCCGCGATGACGACGGGAAGGACGCGCAGTGATGTCACGGAAATATCCTTTGGGTTGAGAAATGAACGGATCGGAGGTTGGGTCAGGTGCGTTGGGCGCGCTCAGCCCCCTTTGCGATGGCCTCGCGCAGGCGCCGCTCCAGGGCCTGCTGGCGAGACTTGGAGTGGATCTTCAGCCCGAACATATCCTTGACGTAGAACGTGTCGACGACCTGCGCGCCGTACGTCGCGATGACGGCGGAGGCCACATAGATATTGGCGCGCGCAAGAGTGCGGGCGAGGTCGTGAAGCAGGCCGGGGCGGTCGCGCGTGTCGACCTCGATGATCGTATAGATGTCAGAGCCCTCGTTTTCGAAGGTGATCGACGTTGGAAAGCGGAAGTCCTGCTCGCGCTTCTTGAGCTTGTCGCGTTCGCCCAGCGCGTCCCGGGGGACGATCTCGCCCGCGAGCGTCTTGAGGATCATCGCGCGCAGGCGCGGCAGACGGTCGGGATCGTAGGGCGCGCCCTCGGCATCCTGGAGCCAGAAGCTCGCCGTGGCATAGCCGTCCTTCGAAGTGTAGCTGCGCGCGTCGACCACATTGGCGCCGACAAGCGCGAGCGCGGCGGCCATGCGCGCGAAGACGCCGGGGTGATCGCCGAGCGCAAAGCACACCCGAGTGGCGTCGCGGTCCTCGTCGGGGGTGAGATCCATGCGGATCTCGTCGGGTCCGAGACCCTTGAGAAGGCGCGCGAAGACGACATGCGCCTCCGTCGGCAGGCCCTGCCAATAGGGCGGGTAGTGACGCCCGATCTCCTGGCGTAGCTCGCCTTCGCTCCAGTCGGAAAGGGCCGCGCGGAAGGCGCGCCGCGCCTCGTTGCCCAGACGCTCCCGGTTGAGCCCCTCCATCCCCTCTTCGAGGACGGTCGATGTCTCGCGGTAGAGCGCGCGGATCAGCTGGGCCTTCCAGTTGTTCCAGGTGTTGGGACCAACGCCGCGGATATCGCACACGGTCAGCACCGTGAGCAAGTCGAGCCGCTTTTGCGTGCCCACGATCTTGGCAAAGTCGCGGATCGTGCGGGGGTCGGAGATGTCGCGTTTCTGGGCAAAGTCGGACATCGTCAGGTGATAGCGGACCAGCCATTCCACCGTTTCGCATTCGTCCTTCTTGAGCCGCAGCCGTGGCGCGACGATGCGGGCGATGCGCGCGCCGAGGATCGAGTGATCCTCGGGCCGGCCCTTCCCGATGTCGTGCAGCAGGAGCGCGACATAGAGGACCTTGCGGTTCACCCCTTTCTTGAGAATGCGCGAGGAGAGCGGAAGCTCTTCCTCCAACTGGCCATGCTCGATCTGCGCGAGCGCGGCGATCACTTGAATGGTGTGCTCATCGACCGTGTAGGAATGGTAGACGTTGAACTGCATCATCGCGACGATGGGCGCAAACTCCGGCACAAAGGCGGAAAGTACACCGAGCTCGTTCATACGCCGGAGCGCGCGCTCCGGGTTGCCATGCTTGAGCATCAGATCGAGGAAGATGCGGGCGGCTTCGGGATCCCGCCGCATCCGGTCGTCGATCAGGGAGAGGTTCGCGGTGATCAAGCGCATCGCGTCGGGGTGGATCAGCAGGCCGGTCCGCAGGCCTTCGTCAAAGATCCTCAGCAGGTTCAGCGGATCGGCCAGGAAGCTCTCGGGCTCGGCCACTGTCAGCCGCCCCTGCTTCTCGACGTAGCCGTCCTTGACCTTCTTGCGCCGGCGAAAGAGCCCGCGGAGCGGCGGCTCGGATTTGACATGCGCCGCCTCGAGCGCCGTCAGGAAGATCCGCGTCAGTTCGCCCACCCGGGTGGCATGGCGGAAGTAGACCTGCATGAAGTGCTCGACGGCACGGCGCCCGCCGTGATCGGTAAAGCGCATGCGGTCCGCCACTTCGACCTGCATGTCAAAGGTGAGCTGGTCCATCGCGCGCCCATTGATCGCATGCAGATGCGCGCGGACCGCCCAGAGGTAATCCTCGGCGGCTTCGAACGCCTTGTACTCCGCTTCCGAGAAGACACCGAGGCGCACCAGATCCCGCACATGGTCGACATGGTGGATGTACTTGGCGATCCAGAAGAGCGATTGCAGATCACGCAACCCGCCTTTGCCCTCCTTGACGTTGGGCTCCAGCATGTAGCGCTGACCGCCCTGTTTGCGGTGGCGCTCGCCGCGTTCGCTCAGCTTCGCTTCGATGAAGTCCTTTCCGGTGTTGGCAAAGAGCTCCCGCAAGAGCCGCTCGCCCAAGGTCTTGCTTAGCTCGATGTCACCCGCGAGATGTCGGTGCTCCAGCAGCGACGTGCGGATGGTGTAATCCTCGCGCCCCAGGCGGACGCATTCCGTGGCGCTGCGTGTCGCGTGGCCCACCTTCAGGCGCAGATCCCACAGCAGGTAGAGCGTCTCCTCGACCACGGTCTCGATCCATGGCGTGACCTTCCCCGGCGTGAGAAAAAGCAGATCCACGTCGGAGTAAGGCGCCATCTCGGCACGGCCGTAGCCGCCGACCGCAAGCATCGCGAGCCGCTCGGCCCGGCTGCGGGATTGCTGCGGGTGGAGCAGGTCCGTCGCCACCCAGAGCGCCGTCGTCACGACGGCATCGGTCAGAAACGCGTGGGACGCAACGAGCGCGCGCGCGGCAAACGGCGCCTCCAGAAACGCGGCATCCAGACGGGTGCGACCCGTGTGGAGCGCCGCCAGCAGCGGGGGAATGGCGGCCTTGCGCCGCGCGGCACTCGTCTCGCCAGCCGCTTGCGCGGCTTCGACACACGCCGCCACAGTGCAGCGCAGTGTGTCCAGATCGACGATGTCTTGCGCGGGCAGGATGAGCGGCGCCGCGTCGGGCGCGTCCGGATTGGGTTCCTGCGGCTGAGCGGCGGCCGCGCCCGGCGCAGGGGTCAGCGGTACGTCGACCGCGGGATCAGAACCCGGCACCGCCAAATCGCGTGGGCGCGGCGCTGATGATCACGCTCCGCTGGTTCTGGATCTGGGCGACGGCCATGCCGCGCTCGTTGGTCCCGTCCGATCGGAAGCGAAAAATCCCGCCGACCCCGACAAAGCCGGAACCCTGCGTCAGGGCAGAGCGGCTGAGCGCATCCGCCCGACCCTGGCTCGCCAGGGCACCGACGGCGGCGATGCCGTCGTAGGCGAGGCCCGCAAGCGGGTGTGGTGAGCTGCCATAGGTGGTGGCGTAGCGGCTACGGAAGTTGTTGCTCAGCGACGGATCGGGCAGCGCGAACCAAGCGCCTTGGATCCCCGGCGCGGCGAGCGCGCCGTCGCCCAGGTCGAGCCGCGTGATCCCGACGTATTGCGCCACGTCGGAACTCAGCCCCTCCTCCTGCAGAAACTGGGGTAGAAAGGCCATGGCGCCCGCATTCTCGGAGGTGAAGAAGATCGCATCCGCTCCCGTGCTGCGGGCCTGGCTGGCAATCTGAGGCGCGGCGCTGCGGATCCCCTCTTCGGAGAGCGGAAAGGTGATATTGCCAACCACATTGAGCCGGTTCGACGATGCCGCGCGCAAGATCGCGTCGCGCCCCGTGCCTTCCGCTGCCGTCTGCGCGGAGACGACGAGCACGTTGCGCTTGCCTTGAGACGCAGCGTAGGACGTCAGCCGCCGGGCGACATTGTCGAAGGTGTTGCCCAATACAAAGACGTTGCCCCCGGCGATAGCCGTATTGTTCGAAAACGCAAGGACGTTGAGGCCGCGACCGGCAACGGCATTGCCTGCCGCGTTGGCCGCTTCCGCAAAGAGCGGGCCAAGCAGGATCGCTGCACCCTCGTCCGCCGCGCGCGTCGCGGCGGCGCTGGCTCCGCCTGCGGTCCCGCCCGTGCCGTAGACACGTAGGTCGACCTCGACCCCCTGAAGGTCCGCCATCGCCATGCGCGCGGCGTTCTCCAGGCTCCGGGAGAGGCCGGCAATCTCGCCCGTGGTCCCCTCCGCACCGGGCACCAGAAGCGCGACAGGCACCGGCGCCGACGGGTCGATCGCGCCCCCGCCGCCCCCGAATTGCGACGGATCGCACGCGGCCAGGAACAGCGCCGCACAAAGCGCGCTTGCGCGCAGCAGAAGACGGCGGGGGATATTCAAGGGGTGCGACATGGGGTAAACCTCGGACGCTTGGACGTGACGCGCAGCGACACCCTATGCGGGGGGGCAGAGCATGGCAATGACAGAGGGCACGGGCTCGGAGCTATTCCGCCGGGTGACGCTGGAGGCCGGGCTGCATCTGGTCGCGACGCCTATCGGAACGGCTCGCGACATCACCTTGCGCGCCCTGGACACGCTCGCCTCCGCGGATGTCCTGGCTGCGGAGGACACACGCGTTCTGCGTCACCTTATGGAGATCCACGGCATTCCACGCAGGGATCGGGCCGTGATCCCGTACCATGACCACAATGGCACAGCGCAGCGCCCAAAACTGCTGGGCCTGATCAAAGAGGGTCAGAGCATTGCCTATGCGTCAGATGCGGGCACCCCACTTGTGGCGGACCCCGGCTTTCAGCTGGCCCGCGCTGTGATCGAGGCGGGGCATGTCGTGCGGTCCGTTCCTGGCCCCTCAGCCCTACTGTCCGCTCTGAGCGTTGCCGGATTGCCGACCGATCGCTTCCTCTTTGCCGGATTTCCACCATCCGCCGCGGGCGCACGCCAGCGCTGGGTGGACGAGATCGCAAACGTCACAACGACTCTTGTGATCTTTGAAGCCGGTCGACGTGTCGATGATTTGCTGGGCGCCTTCTGCGCTTCCGGGCAAACCGCGCGCTCGGTCGCGATTTGCCGCGAATTAACCAAACGCTTCGAAGAGATCCGGCGGGGTGACATGGTCAGCGTCAGAAACGCGATCTCCGAGCACCCTCTCAAAGGTGAAGTCGTCGTCGTCCTCGGGCCACGACAGCAAGAGATCCCCACCGAAGAAACCGTGCGTGCAGCGCTGGAAGAAGCTCTCACGCGGCAGCCCCTCAAGGACGCCGCAGCACAAGTCGCCAGAGACATGGGGTGGCGTAAACGCACTGTTTATCAACTTGGACTATCCTTGAAGGCATCGGACAGGCGTCAAGAAGGAACATGAGCGATGTTGGCAGAAGCCTCAGGAACGTCGGTCGCGCCGCATCCCCACATTACAGGTACGCGCCGCGAGAACGGTCTAATGGCCTTTCATGCAGGGAGTGCCGCGGAAGATTGCGTTGCGCGTCACTATGCCGATGCGGGTCTCTGCATTGCAGAGCGTCGTTGGCGAGGCACCTGCGGAGAGATTGATCTCGTCGCCGAAGAGGGCGACGGATTTGTCTTTGTCGAGGTTAAGCGCGCGCGCTCTTTCGCCGAAGCCGCCGAACGCGTCACCTCTCGTCAGATGCAGCGCATCATGAACACTGCCCTTGAGTATATCGCTCGGCGGCCGTCCGGCCTGGATACCCCGATGCGTTTCGACGTTGCCCTAGTCGATGGTATGGGCCGCGTAGAAGTGGTGGAGAACGCATTTGGAGCGTAAGCCTCTTCCCGTGTGATATCCACGAAACCTTCAGGCATCTGTTGCGAAATGCTCTGCCATGGGCGAAGAACCGCCTCGGATGAGCCGAGGAGGGATTCATGCGTGTTGCCTTTCAAATGGACCCGATCGGCGCTGTAGACGTCAATGCAGACAGCACGTTTCGGCTTGCGGAAGAGGCACAGGCACGCGGCCACACGCTGTTTTACTACGGCCCCGACGCCTTGACGTGGCAGGATGGAAAGATCTCTGCTGTGGGGCATGCGATGACGGTCCAGCGCGTTCCTGGGCATCCGGCCCTTCTCGAACCGGCTGAGCACCTTGATCTCCACACGATGGATGTCGTCTGGCTGCGTCAGGACCCGCCGTTTGACATGGGCTACATCACCACCACCCACCTGCTCGATGGGCTCGCCCCGGACACTACGGTGGTGAACACCCCGTTCTGGGTCCGCAACCTTCCGGAAAAGCTGCTCGTTCTCGACTTTCCGGAACTGATCCCACCGACGATGATCGCCCGCAGTCTTGAGGCGTTGCGCCGCTTCAGGGAGGCGCATGCCGATATCATAGTCAAACCGCTCTACGGGAACGGAGGCGCGGGAGTATTTCGCCTCCGGCCGGAGGATGGCAACCTCGCGTCCCTGCACGAGCTGTTCTCGGGGATCAACCGGGAACCCCTGATCGCGCAGCGCTACCTGCCCGACGTCACCCAGGGGGACAAACGTGTGATCCTGGTCGATGGCGAGCCCGTGGGTGCGATCAACCGCGTGCCCGCAAAGGGAGAAACGCGGTCCAATATGCACGTGGGCGGTCGCGCCGAGAAGGCGGACGTGACAGACCGTGACCGGGAGATTTGCGCCGCGATCGGCCCCGTGCTGCGCAAGCGCGGACAGGTCTTTGTCGGCATCGACGTCATCGGACCGTATCTGACGGAGATCAACGTTACCTCGCCCACCGGCATTCAGGAGCTTGAGCGCTTCGACGGGATCAACGTCGCCGCGATGATCTGGGATGCGGTCGAGGCTAAGCGCCCCGGATAGCATGGCGAAGCAGCCGGCCAGCCACATGGATCTGACGCGCCCGTCCCAACGTCTCAGAGCGCTGAACGCCGTGTTGCGCACCGTTGTCAAACCAAGGCTGGCCCGGACAAAGAGCCCGAGCCTTGCGCGAGCGGACTTCGAAAGGGTGGCCCGCCTCGTCTTTCGCGCGCCACCCTACCTATTGCGCCAGGTGCGGCCTGCGCCGATCTCGGCCCCTGAGCTGCACTGGGTCACTTCCGGACACCCGACGCGACGCGGCGTGCTGCTCTACTTCCACGGCGGCGCCTACTTCGCGGGCAGCCCGGCCACGCATCAAGGGATCGCTGCACGCCTGGCGCGGCTCACCGGTTTGGAGGTGGTCCTTCCCGCTTACCGACTGGCCCCAGAGCATCCCGCGCCCGCCGCCTTCAGCGACGCGTGCGCGGCCCATGCGGCATTGCTGCACATGGGCCACTCAGCAGACGAGATCGTCCTGGCCGGAGACAGCGCCGGTGGTGGCCTTGCGCTTGCGCTGCTCGCGCATCTCTGCCGCACTGGGGCGCGCCCGGCCGCGCTCGTCGCCTTTTCGCCATGGGTCGATCTCGCCCTCGGAAGTGCCAGCCTCAAGACAAACGCGGCCGCGGACCCGTTCCTGCCCGTGACGCGGATCGAGGAGGTGGTTGGCTACGTCCGCGGCACAGGCCGCGATGCCCTGGCGACGCAAGATCCGCGCATATCGCCCGTCCACGCAACCTTTGACGCGCCGCCACCCGTCCTGATCCAGGTCGGTGACACGGAGATCCTGCGCGACGATGCAATACGCGTCGCCGCACGTCTGCGCGAGGGGGGCGGGCGCGTTACGCTGAGCCAATGGCCCCAGGCCCCCCACGTCTGGCATCTCTTCGACGGGTACATCCCGGAAGCGCGCGCTGCGCTTGAGGCAGCGGCGGCGTTTCTCGTCGCACATGCGGCGGAGCCCGGCACGTCGCTTCCGACATCCTGATCGTACGCCAGTTGCAGAAGACGGCCGGGATGCGGCACACTCGGAGGCGTGCAGAGCCGAAGGAACCATCCGTGCCACACGACGACGACCATTCGCACCTGTCAGACACGGACGCGCGCGTCCGCGCGCTTGAAAGCCTCCTGGCTGAAAAAGGATACATAGACCCCGCCGCCATAGACGAGATCATCCAGACCTATGAGACGCGGATCGGCCCCCAGAACGGCGCCCATGTCGTCGCGAAGGCCTGGAGCGACCCGGACTACCACGCCTGGCTCTCGACAGATGCAACGGCGGCAATCCATGCGTTGGGCTACACATCCCGCCAGGGCGAGCACATGGAAGCCGTCTTCAACAGCCCTGAGGTGCATCACATGACCGTATGCACGCTCTGCTCGTGCTACCCCTGGTCCGTACTCGGCCTGCCGCCCACCTGGTACAAGTCACCCCCCTACCGTTCCCGCGCCGTGATGGACCCGCGCGGCGTCCTGGCCGAATTCGGCGTTGTGCTGCCGGACACAGTACGCATCGAAGTTCATGATTCGACGGCCGAGATGCGATATCTCGTGGTGCCGATGCGCCCCAAGGACACCGAGGGCTGGAGCGAGGAGGCTCTGGCCAACCTCGTCACACGCGACTCGATGATCGGGACGGGGCTGGCGCGCGCACCGGGGGCGGCATGAACGGCGGGGCAGATCTGGGCGGGATGATGGGCCTCGGGCCAATTGCCCCGGAGGCGGACGCACCGAACTTTCACGCCGCTTGGGAAGCACGCGTCATGGGCATGGTCGTGGCGCTTGGCGCTTGCGGCGCATGGAACATTGATCAGTCGCGCTTTGCCCGCGAGAGCCTCCCCCCGGCGGATTACTTGCGGTTCAGCTACTATCGGATCTGGCTTGAAGGCGCGCAGCGCCTGATGCTGGAGCGGGGCATGCTCACCGAAGCCGAGCTGACCTCCGGGACGGCACAGGCCGCCCCCGTCCCCATCCGGCGCACCCTTGCCGCGCAGGACGTGCGCGCAGCCCTTGATGCCGGCGGGCCGGTCGATCGCCCGCCGCAGATGCCCGCGCGGTTTACCGTCGGCGACCCGGTCCGCACGATCAATGAACATCCCGACAGCCATACCCGGCTCCCGCGCTACGCTCGGGGCAAAGCTGGGCGCATAGCCCGAATCCACGGAGTCCACGTCTTTGCCGACAGCAACGCGCGCGGGGACGGCGAGGACCCGCAATGGCTCTACAAAGTCGCGTTCGAGGCCACCGAATTGTGGGGCAGTCGCGCCCGAGCCGGCGATATCGTGACACTCGATTTGTGGGAGCCCTACCTGCGGCCTGCGCCATGACGCCAAGCCTGGACGCACTCCCCGGCATAGCACTGGCGGACGGCGCGCCGGTGTTCGCCGAACCATGGGAGGCGCAGGCCTTTGCGATGGCCGTACACTTGCATGCCAGGGGCGCGTTCACTTGGGATGAATGGGCTGCGGCTCTCTCGACCGAGATCCACAGCGGCGCGGCGCGGAGCTACTACGCCCATTGGCTGACGGCGCTCGAACGCATCGCGGCGGAGAAGAACCTCACAAGCGCCACCGAATTGTCGGAGCGCAAGGACGCGTGGCAGGCCGCCGCCGCCCGCACACCGCACGGCGACCCCATCACGCTTTGAGCGACGAGCGCCGTGCCGCGGCGCCTTCTGCACCGTGCCGAGGCGGGCGAGAACGCGCCGTGTTTCACCGGTTCGACCGCGCTCCAGTTTTTTTGCGTTTCAGGCGAAGCTGAGAGGCCGCGAACACGGAAGCCGTTTCAACGCGACATGCTCTAGATCGCACCATCGTCGCGGTGCGCGCTGGTGTCGAGGCGACGCGACGCAGGCGTGCCCGGCACCAGCAGCTCGGCCTTGCGGAAATAGGCGCGCAGCTCTGGCTTGGAGATGCCCAGCGCCTTGCGCGCCTCGGCGACGCTCATGGATTGCCAAGGATCGGCTTCAAGCGGGATCAGGTGCAGATCCTTGTTGGACAGATTGTCCACCGCATAGCCGACGCCGAGACGGAAGGATGCGATATGCGCGTCCTCGAACCGCCAGTGCGTGGGATAGAGCGTTGTGGAGACCTCGATGAAGAGGTCAACCGCGGCGTCCGTGATGTCGGATGCGGCGCCCATTGTGGCGCCAATGATGAACGCCTCGTCTTGCACATGAAGGCCGCGGCCGAGCAGGACGTGGATGCAATCGTGCCGGTCCAGATGGATCGCGCCGGGCAGCGCGTCCGGGCTTTCCGGGTTCTCGTATTTCTTGATGATCTCCGGCACGTCGCTGGCGTCCGACGCAGGCATCGTCGCGAGCACCTCGCGCAGCGACATCCCATCAGTGTCGAGGCCCGGGTTCCACTCATCCCATCTGAGATCGACGCGGCGGCCCATTACTGGCCGGCCCCAAACTCGGTGATGGCGGAAAAGGTCTGCTCCTCCGCGATGGCGCTGCGCAGGGCGGATTCCAGCTCCGCGACATTGTCGATGGCGACAAACGCCGCGAGATCCTCGCGCCGCAGCACATGCCGCCCACCGATGCCAACTCCAATCGTCGCCACTTGAATCGGTGTAACGCGAGCGATATCCTCAACCTCCAGGGTCAACGCGCCGCCGTTGTCCGCCGCGCCATCCGTTGTCACGAGAATGCGGTAGGTGCCGAAGCCGCCCGCGACGGCGGCCTCCTCGGCCAGAGCTGCGCGCGACGCCTGGATTGCCTCGGTCAGCGGGGTGCTGCCATCGCTGATGACCGTGGCGAGGAGATTCGGCAACATGCCCCGCGCCTCCGCGACATCCGTGAAGCGCAGGATCACGCCGCGGTTCAACGCGAACACAGCGACCCGGTCGCTGTCGTCCATCGCACTCAGGGCGGCGACGACGGCTTCGCGCGCCGGGATGATGTCCGCCCCCATCGAGCCGCTGTCATCGAGCACGATGGCGGTGAAGGTGCGGTTTGGATCCGGCCGGGCCTCGACAGCGTCGGCGATCATCCCCGGCCAGGCGGTGATCGCTGTCCAGTCAGGGATCACGGGCTCGGTCGAGATGGAGACATTGTCGTCGAGTGTGATCACCAGAATCACGAAACCGACGACCAGCACAACGACACCAATGATGCCGTAAAGGATGAGCTTGATGAGCTTTTTCAGCATCGTGCCGGTCCTATTGCAGCGGGGCGAAGGTGGTCGCCTCGGCCTGCACCGTCAGCACCCGAAAGACCACGCGCATGTTCTCGCGCCACTCGGCCTCGGTCTTGGGCGGGTTGTGGCGCGGGCTGGAAATCCCCACCCCGTCCGAGGTGAACTGGTCCCGGTTGATGCGGATATCGAGGTCCTGCGCATAGCCCTCGAGCGCCTCGACCACGGCGATGGAACGGTCCATCGACAGGTTCTGCGCCGACGTGCGGATCGCGCGGAGCTCGGCATTGTCCGCCCCGTCCTGCTCGCGCTGCAGGTAGTAAAGCGGGTCGGAGTGACCCTCCACAGTGATGATCGCCCCGGAATAGGTCGAGGCGAGGCGCAGGATCTCCTGGAAGTCTTCTTCATAGAGCGCGATCGGAAAGTCGGTGCTGTCGGGCGCAAAGAACACCTCGAAGTCGATGCGCGTATTGGCGTCGAGCTGGCCGGTGCGGCGCAAGGTGCGCACCGCCGCGGCGGCGGCTTCGGGGTCAAACGCGGCGATCTGGCGCTCGTCGAGGTCGGTCAGCCCGTCCGTTAGCGCGGTGTAGTCCCACTCGGCATGGGCGAGGTTGGCGGGCGTACTGAGGATATCGGCACCGCGCAGGGCAATGTTGACCTCCTCCATCAGGACATCGAAGCGACGGGGCTCGGCATCATCGGCGAAGTGACGGGCGTTACCCGCCCAGCCGTCGGTGATCGCGTCCTGCCAGAGGAACACGCCCTCCTCCTGCGGCAGCCCGCCCAGGAACGCGTCGGCCATGAGCGAGGCCATCGCGGCGCGGTTGGCATTGCCCTCCTCCGCCATAAACTGGCGCATTTCTTCTTCGGCCCGGAACAGGATGTTGACCATTTGGGCGACCTGATCGCGGTTGGCGTCGAAATAGTCGGCGCGCACGGCGATATAGTCGGAGATGACGGAGGTTGCCTCCTGCGTCGACATAAGGATTGTGGCCCCACGGACAGAGCCTTCGGCGCCTGTGCCGACAGTCCCGTCGGAGGTGAGAAAGCGCGCGTCGGGCAGGATGACGGCCGCCGCATCGGCGCGGCCCTCGGCGATCGCAGCGGAGGGCGTGTCTCCATCGCCCGTCAGGTCAGACGTCCAGATGATCTCGACATCGTCGAAAGAGACACCACCGTCCGAAAGGATCCGACCGACAAAGTCGACATGCGGCCCGTTGGCCTGAATGGCGATGCGTTTGCCGGCCAGGTCCGAGATCCGCGAGATGCCCTCGCCGCCGACAATCCCGTCCCCCGCCGAGAACGAGTGCTTGTAGAATACGATCTGCTCGGTGCGCGGATCGGCCTGGGTCACGGGCGCCGCAGCGGCCAGCATGCCGAGCGTCCCCCGCAGATACGGTGTTTCGCAGGCGAGGTAGGATCGGAGCTGCCCGGCGAAGTTATCCTCAACCGAAAGTGTCAGCGGCAGGCCCGCCTCCCCCAGCAAGCCGCCGTCATTCTCGAGCGATGCTCCGTTGGCGTAGGCCACCACGCCATCCGCGCCCCACGCGATGAGCGGCATCTCCTCGATCCAGCCGGAGGCACAATCACGCGCTTCATCGGTGACGGTTGCGGCGAGGGACGTGCCAGATTGCGCAGCGCCGGAAAGGGGGGTCAGGCCGGCCAATAGCACGGCGAAGAGACCGGCGGAAACGGACGGTCGGATCATGGGCTGTTCTCTTGGTTGTTCGTCTCTGATGTGGGGGCGCGGCGGGGCGCGAGCAAGGTCTCGGCCGTGTCGGACGACACTGTGACGCGCGTAAGTATACGGTTTGCAAGCCTTTCCTCGGATTGAGCAAAGGCGTCCTGGAAGGCGGTGAGCGCCTTGTCGACCTGCGCACGCGAAAGCTCCAGCTGGCTGGCGTTGGCATCCGACGCGCGGCGGCGGCGCAGCTGGGCATGCTCGCTCACCGTCTCCTCGATAAGGTCGGCCCGCACGAGGTTGGCGCGATAGACCTGCAGGCTCGTCGGGTCGTAAAAGATCTCGCGGGCAACCTCGTCAAGCGTGTCGGCCGCGGCTTCGGTCTTTTGCCTCAGGGCCTCGGCGAAGGCTGTTGCCTCGGCGCGCAACGCGTCCGCGCGTCGGTGCGCGGTGGTCATTGCCGCGAGCGCATCCACAGCGCGCCCTTCGGACATCTGGTGGCGTGTGACAAACGCGTGGGTGAGCCGCTCGGCGTCGGACCACAGCACCCGCGCGGGCAAGGCCAGCCCCAGTGCCAGCGTCGCCAGGAAAGCCAGAGCCGCCGCAGCCAGACTGGCCGTCCCCTCGAACGGCATGGGAAGCCGGACCGCGAGCGCAAACACCGTCGCCCCGACCGCAGCAACGGCCCCCAGGGCATAAGGCAGCCATCGGGTCACCGTCGCACCTGCAACGCCACATCCACCCGAGCCAGCGCCGCCTCGAAGGCGCGGTCGCTCTGCCCATCGGTCCGAGGAAGCGGATCGCCGCCGCCAACGCCTGTCACGGTCAGACGCGCTGCCGCCACGCCCATCTCGCGCGCGATCGCAGCGACTGCTTCGGCCCGCTCCACACTGAGCGCGAGATTGGCCGCAGCATCCCCCTGCGTGCCGCTGTGACCCACAATGGTCACGGCGATACGTGCGTCGGCAAGCACATCGGCAAGAACGCCGCGCAGGCGCGCATCCTCGCCGGTGGCAAGAGCGGTTCCGCGCGAGAAGCGAAAGGTCTCGGTCGTGGTTCCGGTCAGTCCGCCAAGCGTTGCCAGAGCCGTCGCGCCTCCGGCGGCGAGCGCCGCGGCAATTCCGGCCAAAAACAGCCGTCTGGGGGGGCGGGGTTCTGTTTCGCGCACCGGTTTGCTCACACCTCTATGCCCTGGGCTGTGGCCGTAGCAGCGGCCTGACCCTCGGGCAATCACCTCCGCCATGGAGCCGATGCGCCCCCGTCTTGTCAACGTGTCGCGCGCACCGGCCGGAGGCGCAGGGTGCATGCGCTGGAGCAGCGTCCGCGGCGCAACATGCTGTTATCCTTAACGTCGCGGGCCTGCGTAAGGGGGGCGCCCAGCACTACGCCCCGGCGGGCACGCCGCTAGGCCGCGGTGCTGTGCGCCGCTTGCACGGCCGACAGCCCCGCTTGCCGGCCCAGGACCATCGCCGTGATCAACCCGTTGCCAGACGCATAGCCCGCAGCCCCCTTGCGCCCGCTGATGCCCATCGCTGCGCCGCCGCCTGCGTAGAGGTTGGGCACCACTCCGCCTGCGTGGCGCAGGACGCGCGCCTGCGTGTCCACCCTCAGGCCGCCCTGGGTATGAAACAGCCCGGGTTTGACCGTGACCCCGGCGTAGGGCGCCTGCAGCGGTGCCAGGCCCAGATCCTGCCGGCCAAACGGGTCCCCCCGCTCCGACGGTCCTCCGTAGCGCGCGAGCGTCGCCGAAAGCCCTTCGCCATCGACGCCAAGCGCATGAGCAAGACCCTCGGCCGTGTCCGACCAACGCACAGCCCCCATTTGTGAGATTTGCGCGTAATCCTCTTCCGGTAACGTCGCCTGGTGCAAACGACTGTCGAAAATCGCCCAGGCGAACGGACCTTGCGCGAGCACATGCCGGGCGAGCGCGGAGTATCCAAGGTCTTCTGACGCGAAACGCCGCCCGTCCTGGCCGACTAGGATGCCGCCCTGTTCGATCAGCGTCCAGGACAGGATCTGACCCAACGGATACACCACCGCCGCATAGCCCTGATAAGCGGCCATGTTGCCGAGCGCCGCGCCAAGATCGATCCCCCAGCGCACGGCATCCCCCGTGCTGCCGCGGGCGCCGAAGTAATCCGCGCGCGCAATCTCGGGACAATGCTCCGCGACGAGCCCTGGGTTGGCACCAAAGCCGTTGGTCGCCAAAAGGACGTTGCGCGCCTCGACGTCCTCTCCGGCGATGCGGGCGCCGCAGACCTTCCCCTCGCGCACAAGCAGATGCTCGGCGGCCTGTCCTGTCGCCAGCGGAATGGCACGCGCGGTCACGCACGACAGCAGGTCGTCCACCAGGTCCTGGCCGCGCCGGGACGGGGGTGCGTGGAGCCGTTCGACGGAATGTCCGACATGTCGGTAATCCGTGATGAGCTGCAGACGAACGCCCAACGTATCCACAAGCCATTCGCACAGCGGCGCACATTCCCGAGCGACAAGTTCGAGCAGATCGCCCGAATCCTGCGGACCCGCGAGCGCCGAGAGGTCGGCCACCATACGCGCCGGATCGTCCTCGATCCCGGCGCTTCGCTGAAACCGGCTGCCTGCGCCGGGGATCGACCCGGTCGAGAGCCGCGAATTGCCCCCCGGCGTCGCATTCGCCTCGACAATGGCGACGCTGCCGCCCGCGTCATGCGCGCTGATTGCGCCGACCAGCCCGCAGGCTCCGGCGCCAATGATGAGCAAGTCGAGCGGTTCCATCCGTCACCTGTCTGTCTTGCGGCAGGCCTGTGCGCCCGCCCGCGTCTACGCTGCCGTCATCTTCTGCAGCCGTTCGATGACCCGGCTCGACGGCATAACGTCAGCATATTTTCCATTCATATCCCACAGGTTAACAACGTGCGACGTCGGCGCACGATCGTAGACACAATCCTCCGGCACAACGACCGAGAAATTGAGCGCGAACGCATCGGTCACCGAGGCGCGCACACAGCCGGAGGTTGTGCATCCGGTCACGATCAGCGTGTCGACGCCGAGGTCGATCAGGTGGCTTGTCAACGGTGTGCCAAAGAAGGCCGACGGGTGCTTCTTGGGCAAGAGAACGTCGCCGTCCTCCGGGGCGACCTCAGCCACAAACTCATACCCGCGCGCATCGACTGACAGGATTGTGGGGATCTTCTCGGCGAGCCTGCCGCCGTCTGTTCGCGCGTTCTTCGGGGCAACGTGAGGATAGAGGACCGGGACACGCATCTGCCGGCACAGAGCCAGCAGCGGGACGATCTTGTGAACGGCGTTCCAGCCGTCCTCTCCGCAGGACGTCGGGTATTCCTCAATTGCCTCCCAATAGGCCCGGGGCACCGTTCCAACCGTCCGGTACTGCACGTCGATGATCAGCAACGCGGGGCGTTGCCCCCACACGCTCGCGCCCCCGAACCCGGCGCGCGCATAGCGCCGCTCTTCTTCTTCGGTGATGGTCCCCGACCAGATTGCCATCCGTGCCCCTCGAATGGCGGACAATTGACGTTTGGTCACCAGTGTTGTCAAGATGGAAGGCGGGCGACGATCCGCTGCTCCCTCCCGCAACTCAGACCGCCGGTACGGCCCATCCCATGACCTCAAACGACATGATCGACCTGGTCGAGCGCTACTTTCGCGCCGTCGACGCTGAGGATCTCGACGGCGTTCTGGCCACGCTCTCACCGGACTGTGTGTTCACGGTCGAAACCCATGGTGTCCACATGCGCGGGCCGCGGGAGATCTCCGAGATGTTCCGCAGGTTGTGGCGCACGCACCGCGCGGTCAAGCACCATCGGTTCACCCATGTCGCCGACTCCGCCCAGGGGCGGATCGCATCGCGGTTCACCGTCGAGAACACGGAGTTGGACGGGTCGCTCACGCGTAAGTCCAACTGCAATTTCTTCGAGATCGGGCGCGGCCCGCCAGGCCGGTTCACTGCGGTTGCCGTCTACATGGCCGGGCCGAATACCCTCGACCCGACCGGCGAGGGCGCTGTGCGCTGAGCCGCGGGTGCCGTGCGTTCTCCAATGCGCGGACATCCTTGATCGCAGACAACCTGAGATGGTGCAGGCTCAGCGCGACGCGGTCTCTTCCCGGGATCTGGGTACCACCGCGGCGGTGGTCTCTGCACGTTGCTCAACGCGCAGGAAACGCACCCGCCACGGCCGAAACCGCTCACAAACCCGTCTTTCCCGCCTCCGTGTAGAGGCCGACGACTGCGTTCATGTCACGCAAGAGCACGTTCAGCGCGCCGAAGGTTTTCACCCGAATCGCGTCCGGCACGTTCTGCCCCGCGACGGCTTGTTCGAGGTCCGGCTTCAGATGCGACCACTCGGCCCAGATTGCATCCAGCCCAGCATGGATCTCGGGTGTCGGAGCGGGCTTGACGCCCGCCTCAGCCAACCCATCGCGCAGAGACAAAAGGGAGATCTCGAACAGGTGCATGGTCGCAGAGAGTTGCGCCTGGCGCGTTTCACCAGTGCCGTGGGGCCAGACCAGACAGGCTTCTTTCGACATCTTCTGGGTCAACATCCTTTGCCGGCCGGCGATGTCGATCAGCAAGGCGTCCGCAAACAGGACGGCCGTCGGGTCCGAGTACTGGCTGGTGATTTCGCTGACGAGGAGTTTGGCACGCGACAGAAGCTCCATGTTCTGCGAATCAATGGTGGCGATTGCGTCGAAGTCCGTCGGGTCATGCAGCAGCGTGACCCGTGCCGTGTTGATCGGAGCGAGCTGCTGGCGCAGCGCTGCAATGGCAACGAGCGTCTTGCGGCGTTTCTCCTCCCCGATCACGCCGAGGGCGGGATCGCCAAACTCAAGCGCATCGGCGATGGTGGCAAATTCCTGGCCGGCGGCGTCCAGGATGGCACGGCTGTCCGTGGGAGAGATCCGTGCGTTGAGGTTGCAGGCCGCCGCTGCCATCCGCTGCGACAGCATGCGCAGCTTGCCAGCGTAATTGATGCGCTCCGTGGCACCAATGTCTTCGATGTTGGATGTGTCGCCGAGGGCAGGAACGCCCGAAACGGCGAAGGCAAGAACAGTCGCGCAAACGACGCGCGAGATCACGTTAGATGGGTACAACTCTTACTCCAAGTGCGATGTAACGCCCCCGGATGGCAAAGATGGCGGCCGAACGACCGCCATCTTTGATCTTGATGTGGCGCTTAGCTGCGCGTCGTGTCCTGGATCCAGATTTCGACGCGGCGGTTGATCGCCTTGCCCCGCTCGTCGTCGTTGCAGAAGGCCGGCGCCGTTTCGCCAAACCCGGTCGAGGCGAAGTTGATGTGCTTCAGATCCTCGCTGTGGGTCTCTTGCAACGTGCTGAGAACCTGTGCCGCGCGGTCCTTCGACAGATCGAGGTTGGAGGCGAAGGCGCCCACGGAGTCGGTGAAGCCGACGACGAGCACGTTCGTGTTCTCCGGCTGATCCTTGAGGAAGTCCACGAGGCGCTCCATGTCGATCCGGCCACGCTCATCGAGGCGCGAGGAGCCGGTGCGGAAGCGGAACGTGGAGGACAGACGGTCGTAGCTGGACATCTGGGCGAGCATGTCGCGCATAACAGCCCCTTCGAACGCGTCCACATCGGCGTTGAGCAGCGCCGTCGCCCGCGGGCCGTCCATGGACTGCTCCAGGCGCGTGACGCCCAGGTTGATGAAGCCAGCCTTCGTGATGACGCTGTCCGCGGCCGCCGACGTCGCATACTCGACGAAGTCTTCCGACCATTCGGACGCCCCACCCTCGGTGTTGTAGAGGTAGATCCGGCGGTTGAGCGCGTATTCTTCGGTTTTGGCCGTGAAGGCGTTGGGGACCATCGGCATGTTGCAATGGTTGACGACCGTGATCGGCTTGGCCCCACGCTGGAACGCATAGCCCACGTAGCCGATGCCACCCGCGTCGGCGTTGACGAACGCGGCCAGCTCGTTGTTGGAGTCCGCCACGAAAGCATCGCCCGTCACGTTGGCCTGCTGGCCAAGGAAAATCCGATCCTCGAAAACCTCGCGGGAGCCGGTACCATCCGCACGTGCACCCACCTTGATCGGCACGTCCTCGCCGCCCATCTGGGACCAGTTGGTCACGCGGCCTTCGTAGATGTCACGCAGCTGTTCTTTGGTGAGCGTGTCGACCGGGTTCGACGGGTGCAGGATGACAACCATCGATTCCACGGCCACGATGTGCTCCTGAGCCGGCGAGACCATGTTGCCGGCGCCGGCATCGCGCAGGGCGCGGGCCTCGGGCGGCGTGATCCGGCGCGCGGCCATGCCGACTTCGGCAGATCCGTCGAGCAGGCTGGTGAACGCATCGCTCGACACTGTCGAACGCACGAGGAAACTGCCGAGGTCGTCGCCGAAGCCCGCGTCGCCCACGAAGCTCGCGATCACGTCGGTCGGGTTGGAGGTGGCCAGGATCGACGCCTCGGCGTCTAGATCACCGGCAAATCCGGACATCAGAAGCGGCATCAGCGCTTCGCCCACCGTGTCTGAGCCTGCGATGGTCACGTCCGCGGTCGCGGTTTCGAAGGTCGGACAGGCCGCGCCCTCACAGCGCACACGCTGGGCGCTGATGCGCAGCTCGCCGAGCGGCGTGGCAATGACGTAATTGTCGTCGACAAACTCGATGAAGTCCCCGGTGAGGTTCACCGTGCCATCGGCCGACTTCAGGGTCACCTCATTGGCCATGGCCGCGCCTGCACCCAGGCCCAGGGCCGCCACCATCATCACGCGGGAGAGCGCTGTGCCCCGCAACATTCTCTCAAAAGTCATCACGATCTCCGTTCCGTCAGGTTGAGCCGGAGATCACGTACAATCCTGTCGTTGACGCTCCTCCGGCGAACCAGGCGACGCCTTGGCTCGACCCAGAGATCACCATCGCATTTGGCTCGGAGTAGGACCGATTTGTGACAAATGCCATGAAAGTAAGAAACGTAAAGATATGTGGGGGGTCGGCGACTTAAACGTCACGACCCCCGAATATCTTGTGGAAAGCAGTCGTCGCTACCCCAATACTTTGTATCGGCATGGTCCAAAGGCAGTGGCTGTTTTTGTCTGTCGCAGCACCAATAGCGAGGCCATCTCCCGATTGCTGACCAATTATAGACAGTTTTGCGGGACCTGCGCTCGTCTCGACTGACGCGCCAAGACCGTCGGCCATCGCGTGTAGCCGCGCGCACTGGTCCGCCTCACCCGTTTCCGAGACGACCGCGCCCGCGTCCTTCAAGACGACGGCGCCGGGCGGCACCGGGAGCGCCGCGAGGAGGCGCTCCATCGGTGTCGGCATCACAAAGGGGAACGTCACGCCGACCAGCGCCGCCAAACGCTCCGGGCTCAGCCCGGCGTCAGGCGGCGCGGAAAACGGCGCACCGTCTGCAGCTGTGGTCTCGACCGTGTCGGTCATCAGGTCGATCTGCATCAGCAGAGCCAGCAGCGCGCGCTGTGTCGCATCGGCCGCTGACCCGAGCGGTTTGCCGGCCAGTTGCTCGGCCACCGCGGGCATCACCAAGCCGTCAACGGAACGCACCGCGAGGACACGCCGCCCCGAGACGATGAGAACAAGCGACCCCACCTCCCCGATGTGAAAGGTCAGGTCCTGGGCGAGGACCGTCTCGCTCACCTCCGTCAGGATAGCCTGCACCGGGGTGGGCAAGCCGCCCTCGGAGATCAATCGCCCCCGGACGCCGAAGGCGGAGGTTGCGTCTGCGAGCGCGTCCAGCTTGCGCTTGAGGTCGTCGGGTTCGCTCATCCGTCCCCCTCCCCGGCCAAGGCAGACAGCGCGCTCCGAGCCGCGCTCAAGAAACCGTCGAGATCCATCGCCACGGTGCAGTGCGCGCAGAGCGCGTCGTCCGGACGGGCCGGGTCACGCAGATAGATCTCCACCTGACCGGCGGTGCACTGCAGAGCCAGGTCAGCGGC
>JBCCYI010000019.1:0-30456 GCA_039189975.1 Pseudomonadota bacterium | reverse complement strand
GCGTGCCGCTTGCTCGAACCTCTGTGCCTCCGAACGGAGCGCACGGGCGGATTCGTACGCAGTGGCGCTGGCGTCGGCTCCAGCACGCGCATCCGCTTCTACGGATTGCGCCTTTGCGACGGCGGCGTTGGCATCCCGCTGTTCCTTGAGCGCGGCGGTGAGGCGTGCGCGCTCGGCGACTGTCGCCTCTGCAGTCAGGCGCGCGGTGCGTGCGGCCTCCATCGCGGTGCGCAGGCGTGCCGCATGCGCCTCGCCTGCCGTCATAGCCTCCTTGGCTGCCGCGAGGGTCTGGGCGCGCCGCGCCGCGTCCTCGGGATCCTCCAAGCGGCGGCGCTCGGCGCGGAGCTGCGCGCGGCGTGCAAGCGCTCCCCGCAGCGCATCTCGGGCGTCGGACAGCCGTTGGTGGGACTCTTCCAATGCGGCGACCTCGTCCGCGGCGGCATGGAGCGGACCGCCCTGCCGGATCTTGCCGGTGGCCGTCAGGTGCTGCGTCAGCTCCATGTGGATCCGGGCCAAGAGGTCATCCATCTGGCGCCCGCCGGTCATCGCGTCGATCTCGCCCGTGACCGAGGTCAGGAGCGAGTGACGGGCCTTCGCTTCGTCGCCCTTTTCGGCGAGCCCTGTAAGCCCTTGGCGGACCCAGAGTAGCCCAGCTGGCCCGCCGTCCGCCGGGGGGGCGAGCAATGCGGCCAACACGTCTTCGGCCTCGCCGGCCTGGTTCACAAGCGTCTCGTTGCGCCAGAGCTTTGCCTGCCGCCGCCCCTGCGCTTTGCTCCAGCGCTTGTTCAGCCGCCAGGTTGCACCGTCTACGGTGAAGCGGACGTCGACCTCCGGGTCGCCGCCTGCGTGGGGCACAAGGCCGCGGGTTTCGGCATTCATGGATTTGTGCGACAGGAAGAAGGCGGCGTGGAGCGCATCGAAGACGGTGGATTTGCCGTGCTCGTTCGGGGCTGCGAGGACATTGACGCCCGCGGTCAGCCCCGTGATCTCGATGGGCTCGATGAATCGGCGGACGTTGCGCAGGCGAAGAGACATCAACTGCATCACGCGCGATCCTGAAGCAGAGTCCACATCCGGTCGAGTGCGCGGGCGGCGATGCGCCGGTCGTCCGCCGGGGCGGCCGTGTCCTCGGCCGCGGCGCGCAGGTCGTCAGCGGCCACGCGCAGGGCGCCGGCGCGGGCGATGGCGTCGAGATCTCCGGCAGTGGCGAGCGTGGTGAGCGCAGACAGGTCCGTCGACAGCACACCGAACGCCGGGCGGAGCCGCTCCAGCTCCGCTTCAAGACGGCCGCGCTCGGCCAGTGACACTGTGCCGGTCGCCGTGAGGCGGATCAGAACGTCGCGGCGATTGGACTCGGTCGGCAGACTGCGCGACAGCTCTGCCAGGCTGTCGAGCTCGGGCGAGAGGCTGAGCGCTGGGCTTTGCCAATCGAACCGCCCGGTCGCGAGCTGCCGCACAGAGGGCGGTGCGCCTGAGGCGATCTCGACGCAAAGGCAGCTGCCGGGCCCATTATGGCGGAAACTGTCGCGCTCCGGGGTGCCGGAGTACTGCGTCCGCGGACCAATCTCCATGGTGCCGTGCCAGTCGCCGAGCGCGAGGTAGTCAAGCCCCGCCAGTGTTGCGCGGTGCGGTGGGATGAGTGCGCTACGATCCGCGTCGTCGTGAAAGCTGGCGGTGGCACCGTGGGCCAGACCAATACGAAGTGCGCCCTCTGGGGTAGGCAGAGTGTCCAGTGGGGCCGTGAGGTCGCGTCCCGGCGCGGGATGCGGCCAGGGGGCGGGCAGCAGGACGGCGCTGGGGCCCAGTGCGTGCGGCGCGGCTGCGTCCAGGATATGGACGTTGGCAGGGGCGTCGCGCCGGAGCGCATCCCAGAGAGGCTCGGCGCGCAGGCTGTCGTGATTGCCCGGCAGGAGCCACCATTGCATTTGTGCCGCGTCCGCCATCGCGGCCAGAGCCTGAACGCGTACGGCATCCGATGGGGTCTCGGTGTCGAATGTGTCGCCTGCAAGAAGAATGTGGGCGGCGGCTTCCTGCCGAGCCAGTGCGGCAAGGGTGGCGAGCACGTCGTGCCGGGCGTCGCGCAGCCGATGGCGGATATCCTCCGGCAGCGCGCCGAAGCGCTTGCCGAGGTGCAGATCCGAAGTGTGCAGGATGCGGAGCGTTGCCATGGCCAGACTGTAGCGGCCCGGACGGGGAGGAAAAGCCATCCCGCGCCGGTCGGCTGGCACGGAGGATTGCGGATCGGCCGGAACGGCACTAGTATGGTATACAACGGTATGCCAAACGGGAGAGCCGGTGTCCTCCGTTCTAACCAGAGCCACTCGCCAGCGGATCGCAACGCTCGCCATTGCGGCCGCGGGCGCGGGCGTCGCTTGGCTCCTGGGATTGCCGCTGCCGTTTCTCTTTGGCCCAATGTTTGCCTGCCTCGGGGCTGCCCTTGCGGGCCTGCCCCTTCAGGGCATGGGGCAGTTCGGCGTCGGGATGCGAACGATCCTCGGCGTCGCGGTCGGGGCGTCGATCACGCCGCAGGTGGTGGCACTCCTGCCGCAAATGGCCCTCTCGGTCGCGCTTGTGCCGCTCTACATCCTGGTGATCGCGGTGATCGGGGTGCCCTACTTCCGCCGGGTCTGCGGGTATGACCCCGTCACAGCATGGTATGCGGCCATGCCGGGCGGGCTGCAGGATATGATCGTCTTCGGGCAGGAGGCTGGCGCGAATGTGCGCGCTTTGTCGCTGATCCATGCCACCCGTGTGCTGGTGATCGTGACGGTGGCGCCCTTCATCCTCGTGAACGGCTTTGGGGTGTCGCTGAGCAACCCGATCGGGGCGCCCGCCGCGACACTCCCCCCGCACGAGCTGGCCCTGATGGCAGCCGCTGCAGTCATCGGATGGAAAGGAGGGGAGCGGATCGGCCTCTTTGGGGCGTCGATTCTCGGACCGCTCATCACGACCGCAACGCTGTCCCTGCTCGACCTGATCCACGCCCGGCCGCCCGCGGAGGCGATCATCGCGGCGCAGTACTTCATTGGGATCTCCATCGGCGTCGGATACGTCGGCGTCACCTTGCGTGAGCTGCGACGCGATGTGCTGAGCGGTATGGTCTTTGTCATCGTGCTGGCGGCATTGGCGGCGCTTTTTACCGAAGCGGTCTACCTTTTGGGCCTGGCCAAGCCGGTTGAGGGTTTTCTGGCATTCGCCCCCGGGGGACAGGCGGAGATGGCCGTGCTGGCGATTGTGGCGGGCGCGGAACTTGGCTTCATCGTCGTCCATCATCTGGTCCGGATCACGCTCGTGATCCTGTGCGCTCCGCTGGCCTTTCGCTGGCTGGGCAAGGGCACCTAGCCCGGCATAGCCATCGGCGAGGTGCTGCCGGCTTCTTTGCCCATGCGGACGTTGCATCGCTTGTTGGCGGAACGTGTCTCGCGTATCAGGGGCGAAAGCTTTACCCGTTCGGTTCCATGCGCATCATTACGCTCTCCTCTATCCCGCCGCGATTCGATCTGATTGGTCCAACGCTGGAGTCGCTTGTTGGTCAGGGCAGCGGCGTTGACGCTGTGGAGCTGCATCTGCCGCATAGTTATCGCCGGTTCCCGGATTACGACGGCGGGCGGCCGAAAGTGCCCGGCGGCGTGACAGTACTGCGCCCGGATGTGGACCTCGGACCGGCCTCCAAGATCCTGCATGCGGTCGCGCGGCACCGGGACGCGCCTGAAACGCAGCTCCTGTTTTGCGACGATGACAGGGCCTACTATCCCGGCTGGGCCGAGGGGCTCTTTGCCGAGCAGGCCAAGCGGCCGGACGAGGCCGTCGCGTTGACAGGCTGGAACGTGGAACGCACGGGGCTCGATGCCTACCGCCCGCGTCCTACGCCGCGCTGCGAGAAGCGCAACCGGCGGTGGGATTGGGATTACCGCGTCAAGCGCACGCTCCAAATCCTGCGTGGTGGCGGAAACGTGCCGATCCGGATGAAGCCGGCGCGTCGGCTTGTCGCCCGCGCGGGCTACGCCGACATCTTTGAGGGGTATGGCGGTGTGGTTGTGCGCCCGCGCTTTTTTGATGATGAAGCCTATGACATTCCCAAAGACATGTGGGCCGTCGACGATGTCTGGCTGTCGGGGATGCTCGCCCGGCGTGGTATCCCGATCTGGGTGCCCGCCGACTTCTACGAGCCGAAAAACACCGTCGCGGACCTGACGGATGCGCTCTACCGCTGGAAGATCGCCGATATGTCGCGCGCGCAGCTCAATGCACATTGCGCGCATTACTTGCGAGACACCTACGGTGTATGGAGCAACGCGGCGACAAGCTGATCGCCTGAAGTGACCGAAGGTGTCCGCGCATCACGGCCATTCCTCTCCATCACGGCCCCCCCGATAAGGCCAGTACCATGACGACCGACTCCGATCCCAATCAAGGCCGCCCCGAGGGCCTTTTGAAGCGTTCTCTGGCGTGGATCCGAAAGGAGATTGCGCATGAGACATCGACGTCGGAGAAGCGCCCGCTCTTCTCGCCGACCGACAAGAACAACATCGCGTGGTTCTGGAACACCTATCTGAAGAAGCGGATGGGCTGGCTGATGGTCGTCTTTGGGATGATCCTGGTGCAAGGCATCGTCTACCAGCAGTTCCTTGCGCTGACGGAGAGCGGCCTGCGCGTGATCTTCGACGAGGGCTCGTTTTCCGATCTGGTGCGGGTCTGCGCGATCGTCTTTGCTCTTTTCACCGTGCGGGCGGTGCTGTCCTACGCCGTTCCACGCCTCTCGGTATTCCTTGCCAGCCAGGCCGTTCTGGAGCTGCGCCAGGACATGGTCGACCGGCTGATGCGGCTCGATCTGGCGTTCTTCGAGAGGACCCCGCCGGGGGAAATCATCCTCAAGATGGTCAACCAGGCGCAGGCGCTGTCGCAATTCGTGGGCACCTCGACCGTCAACGCGGTGCGCGATGCGGTGACGATCGTCGTCGTCTCCGGCTATCTGATCTATAAGTCCGCGCTGCTCTTCGTGGCCGCGCTCGTGATCCTGCCCGCGATCCTGCTGCTCATCCAGTTCGTCTCCTCCCGGATCAAGGACATCCAGGCCAAGGCGGAAAACGCGATGGGCGCCTATATGGGCGGCATCGAGGAGATGTCGAACGGGATGCGGACCGTCAAGATCTCCAACCAGGAGGACAACGAACGGCGGCGTCTGAAGACCGCGACGGTCGAGATCCGCGAGCTGGCGATCCGCCTTCAGGCCGCGCAGGCGCTGGTGATGCCGACCGTCGATATGGCCTCGGCGGTGGCCTATGTCCTGGTGATTGGCGGCGGTGGCTATGTCGTGCTTCTGGGCACGAGCGGGATGGATGGTGCGGCGATCATCACCTTCCTGCTGGGGCTGATTCTCATCTTCGATCCCGCGCGCATGCTCGCCCAGTTCTTCGCCAAACTACAGGCCAACCTTATCATCCTCGACGGTGTCCGCAGCCTGCACCGGGAGGTGCCCGAGATCGTCGATCACCCCGGGGCGGTCGACATATTCGACACCGGCGGCGACATCCTCTTTGAGAACGTGACCTTCGGGTACGGCAAGGAGGCGCCGCTGTTCGAGGGGCTCACTCTGCGCGTCGACGGCGGCAAGACCACGGCAATCGTCGGCGCCACCGGTTCCGGCAAGACCACCATCCTGAGCCTGATGACGCGGCTCTACCAGGCCGAGAAGGGGCGCGTGAGCATCGGGGACATGGCTGTGGAGGACGTGAAGATCCACAGCCTGCGCCGTGCCTTCTCGGTGGTGGCGCAGGACATCGTTATCTTCAACAACTCGATCTACGAGAACATCAAATACGCCAAGCCAGAGGCGACGGACGCAGAAATCTGGGCGGCCGCGGAAGCCGCCGAGATCGCGGACCTTATGCGAGAGCGGGGCGACCAGGGCCTTGGCCCCAAAGGCAGCCAGCTCTCCGGTGGACAGAAGCAGCGGATCGCCATTGCCCGAGCCTTCCTGCGCTCGGCGCCGATCCTCTTGCTCGACGAGGCGACCTCCGCGCTCGATCAGCGCACCGAAGACCGCGTGAAGCGCGCGTTGGGGCGGCTCTCAGAGGGTAAGACGACGATCATCGTGGCGCATCGGCTCTCTGCGGTCGTCGATGCGGACCTGATCTACGTGCTCGATGCGGGGCGCGTTGTCGAACAGGGCAATCATGCCGCCTTGATGGCGCGACAGGGGCTCTATGCTGGCATGTTCGAAGCCCAGAAGGGCGGGTATGCTGAGCGCGACGGGGAGGCGTCAGGCCCCGACGTTGAAGGATAAGCGAAAGCCAATCGCTTCCGCTAGATGATCGCGCGCGACGTGTTCCGTCCCCGCCAGATCGGCAATGGTGCGCGCAACCCGCAGGATGCGGTGGTAGCCGCGCCCGGTGAGGCCAAAGCGCTCTTCGGCCTGGCCGAGCAACGCGCGCCCGTCCGCATCCGGCGCAGCCACTGTCGCCAACACTTTGCCTTCCGCGTCGGCGTTGCTGCGCATCTCCGGGTGGTCGGCATACCGGACCGCCTGTATCTGGCGCGCGGCCTCGACCCGCGCCGCAATCTCGGCGGAGCCTTCGGCGGGCGGCGGCAGGTCGAGGCGCGCAAACGAAACGGGCGGCACTTCAATGCGCATGTCAAACCTGTCGAGCAGGGGGCCGGAAATGCGGCCAAGGTAGTCCTCGCCGCAGGCCGGTGCCTTCGCGCAGGCGCGCGCGGGGTCGGCCATGTGGCCGCAGCGGCACGGGTTGGCCGCGGCCACCAGCAGAAACCGGCAAGGGTAGCGCACATGTGCGTTGGCGCGGGAGACCAGGATCTCCCCTGTCTCGACCGGTTGGCGCAGTGTGTCGAGGACGGAACGCGCGAACTCGGGCAACTCGTCGAGAAAAAGAACACCGTTGTGCGCGAGCGAGATTTCGCCCGGCTTGGCGCCCTTGCCACCTCCGGTCAGCGCGACGGGCGAGGCGGTGTGGTGTGGGGTGCGAAAGGGGCGCGCCATGGAGATCCCACCTTCCGGCAGCATTCCGCAGAGAGAGTGGATCATCGACGTCTCAAGCGCCTCCATTGCCGAGAGGGGCGGCAGGATGCTGGGCAGGCGTGCGGCCAGCATCGACTTGCCCGAGCCCGGTGGCCCGACGATCAACACATGGTGACGGCCCGCGGCCGCGATCTCGAGGGCGCGTTTGGCACGTTCCTGGCCTGTGACTTCCGCGAAGTCTCTTCCCGCCGCGTCAACCGCGATCTGACCGGGCTCGGCGGGGGACAGCGCAGTCTGCCCGCTCACATGCCGGATCGCTTCGCCGAGGTCCCGCGCGGCGATCACCTCGGCATCTCCGACCCACGCCGCTTCGGGCCCGCAGCCGCGTGGGCACATCAGCGCTCGCTGCTCGGTCGCGGCCGTCATGGCCGCTGGCAAGGCCCCGATCACCGGGACCAGAGCGCCATCGAGTGACATCTCCCCAAGCGCGAGCAGGCCCTCGACGGCGTCCTTGGGCAAGATGTCGAGCGCGGCGAGCAGTGCCAGAGCGATCGGGAGGTCGAAATGAGATCCCTCCTTGGGCAAGTCGGCAGGCGCTAGGTTAACGGTGATCCGCTTGGAGGGCAGAGCGATCGCCAAGGTGTTGAGCGCGGCGCGCACCCGTTCGCGCGCCTCGCTGACTGCCTTGTCGGGCAAGCCGACGATCGAAAAGCTGGGCAGGCCGGGCGAGACCGCGCATTGCACCTCGACAGGCCGCGCTTCGATTCCCTCGAACGCGACAGTGTGCGCGCGTGCCAGCATCGCGCTCCCCCTCAAATCGCCAGATCAGGGGAGGCAATATCAGGATACTGGTTACTGAACGGTTAATCTGAACGGAAGGTTTACAGCGGAAGCACACCCTTTGGCGGTACGTTCGCGTCACGCGGGACCGGGCCAGGGGCGCTCCGGCAGATCCATTGCGTACCGCGCGAGCGGCCCCTCAACGGCAAGCCCTTCGGCGCGGCAGGCCACGAATGCGGGGTCTGCCAGATGCGCTGGCACATAGTCTGATGCGGCCGGTCCAACGGGCAAGCCATAGGTCGCAATCCGGGCGGCGACGGGAGCGTAGAACGCATCGGCGACACTATAGCTGCCGCACAGCCATGGGCCTTCACCGCCGTGTCGGCTTCGGGCGGCGGTCCAAAGCGTTTCGATCCGAGCGAGGTCGGTCAGGACGTCCGCGCTCGGCGTGAACCCGGTGTAGGCCTGGCGCAGATTAACCGGGCAAGCCGCGCGCAGGGCCGAGAAGCCGCAGGTCATTTCTGCCGCGAGCGCGCGGGCCGCGGCGCGGGCGGCAGGATCGGAGGGCCACAGCGCAGCGTCGGGGTAGCGGGTGGCGAGTTCCTCGGCGATGGCGAGGCTCTCGGGGATCGCGACGCCTTCATCCGTCACCAGGATCGGCACGCTGCGCGCGGGCGCGTAGGCGGCGACGAGGTCGGCGATGGCGCCATCGTCGAAATCGATGAACCGGGTGTCGACCGGCAAGTCGAACCGTTTCGCCAGGAGCCAGACACGAATGGACCAGCTCGAATAGGACCGATTTCCAAGGATGAGTGTATCTGCCATCGTACGACCTCCGCTGGGATAGGGAAATCGTGACCGAACGCGTGGAGATTGCCAAACAATGGTTTGGCATGGGGGGTATCACAGCTTTCGATTGATCTCTTCAAGGTGCCAGCCGGTGGCGCTGCGCCGGATTCGGGTGACGGAGAGATGGTCAATGTCGTGGTCAATCACCGTGCGGGCAGAGTGTCCGGTTGCCCGCTGCACCTGTGTCAGGATGGTTCCGAAATGGGCCACGGCAATAATGTGGCCTGTGTCCCCGGTCAGGGCGTCGACCGCCGCTGAAACCCGTTTCTGCAGCCCATTCCAGCTCTCGCCGCCCGGGGGGGCGACGCTGCCGGGCTCTTCGAGGTAGCGACGCAAGAGGTGAGGATCCTCGGCCTCGACATCGGCGAAAGATCGCGCTTCCCAAGCACCAAAGTGGATCTCGCGCAGGCCGCGGTCATGCGGCAGGCGCGGCCGTCCAGCCGCGATGGCAGATGCGGTGTCCACCGCGCGTGTCAGATCGGACGAGATGACGTCGGCCCCAGCCGGTAGGGCGGCGGAGAGGCGGGCCAGGGCGCTTTGGTCGCTCAGATCGGCAGCGACGTCCGTCCAGCCATTCATGGTGGTCTGCCCTGTGGGCGCGTGCCGGACCCACCACCAGATCACCGCCATGGCGCGTACATCTTAGCGATTTTGAAACGTTTTTGCCGAAAAGTCTGCGACGAGAGGGAACCGTGCGGGGGGCCAACGCGTTGGTCATACGTCATTTGAGAGGCTCTACTCGCATGTTTCCCTCCCTGCGCCAGCCAGCTTTCGCCGGTCCCGCCGTCCCGGTCCGGGAGGGTGGAGATTTCTTTGTGATCCGACCGCAGCGTTGCTTCGTAAACCTTAGCAAATACCAGCTCGGGGAGAATTGACCATGGCTTTAGATGGATCCTTCGATCGCACATTGTCGCGTCGGGCAATGCAGGCCGAGCTTCTCGATGCAGAAACAGAGCTGCGGCTGGCCTATGCCTGGCGCGACCATCGGGACGAACAAGCCCTGCACCGTCTGGTGACGGCATACATGCGTCTTGCGATCTCCATGGCGGCGAAGTTCAAGCGCTATGGCGCCCCGATGAACGACCTGATCCAGGAAGCGGGCCTGGGATTGATGAAGGCGGCGGACAAGTTCGATCCCGATCGCGGGGTCCGCTTCTCGACCTACGCGGTCTGGTGGATCAAGGCGTCGATCCAGGACTATGTGATGCGCAACTGGTCAATGGTGCGTACAGGGTCGACGTCGTCGCAGAAGTCCCTGTTCTTCAACATGCGCCGGGTTCAGGCGCGTCTCGAACGCGAGGCGGCCGCGGCGGGCGAGTCGCTCGACAGCCACCAGCTTCGCCAGATGATCGCGACCGAGGTTGGTGTGCCGCTGGCTGACGTGGAGATGATGGAGGGACGTCTGTCCGGATCGGACTATTCGCTCAATGCGACACAGTCCTCCGAGGACGAGGGGCGTGAGTGGATCGAAACGCTTGAGGACGAAAGCCGGCAGGCAAGCGAAGAGGTCGAAGACACGTACGACAACGAGCGTTTGCGTGAATGGCTCGTGGTTGCTCTGCAAGGGCTCAACACGCGTGAGCGGTTCATCGTGACAGAGCGGAAGCTTAGGGAAGCGCCGCGCACGCTTGAAAGCCTTGGCAACGAGCTTGGCCTCTCCAAGGAGCGTGTGCGTCAGCTCGAAGCGGCCGCCTTCCAAAAGATGCGCAAGAGCCTGGAAGGCCAATCGCGCGAGGTCTTGCACTTCCTGGCCTGAGGGCATTGGGCTGTTTGGGCTTTTGTGGCAGCCACCACGGCTGCCACTTTTGCATCAGACGCAGTGTTCTGCATCTCCCACGGTTCGTGCCGAGGACGTCACTTCCCTCGCCGGAGTAATCGGAGCGCGAACAGCCATGGGCGAGCATTCGGCGCGCTGCCCGACCAGATAGCATCCTGCCGTGTGCCGATGCGCTGCGCCTACGGGACGATCACGTCCGTTCGATGCCCGCCTGCCGCTCATCGTTGGTCTCTCCGGCTCCGGACGCGCTGGCAACGACCCCGGGGTAGTGGCTGCGCTTTGGGCCAACGGCTCTCTTTCGAGCGGTTGGTCGCGCTTTGCAGCATCTCATGTCCGGTGGGCTGTGGCGTGTCACCGCGCCTGCAAAGCGAGAGGGCCCTTGCGCCGCATTCCAATAGGGTGTGGGGTCGCAGCGGTGCGCCCGTTCCGCGGCGCTTGGGAGAGTGAGACATGTTGGCCGGACGCCGGATTCTGCTGATCATCGGGGGAGGGATTGCGGCTTTCAAGAGTCTCGACCTGATCCGGCGCCTGCGCGACAGGGGGGCCGAGGTGACACCGGTGCTCACGCGAGCTGCGGAGGAGTTCGTGACGCCGCTGAGCGCGTCGGCGCTTGCGGCACAGAGGGTTTACCGCGATCTCTTTGATCTAACCGATGAAGCGGAAATGGGTCATATCGAGCTCTCTCGCGCCGCGGATCTGGTGGTGGTCGCGCCGGCGACGGCCGATCTGATGGCGAAAATGGCCCATGGCCACGCCGATGACCTCGCCTCGACCTTGCTGATGGCGACGGACAAGCGCGTCCTCGTTGCACCGGCGATGAACGTCCGCATGTGGCTGCACCCCGCAACGCAGCGCAACCTTGCGACGCTTAAGGCGGACGGTATCCTTGTCTCCGGGCCAGACGAGGGGGCCATGGCCTGCGGCGAGTTTGGGCCAGGCCGGATGTCCGAGGTGCCAGACATCGTGGCTGCGGTTGAACGGGCGCTGGCGGGCGGCACAGAATTGGCTGGCAAGCACATCGTCGTAACCTCGGGGCCGACCCATGAGCCCATCGACCCCGTGCGCTACATCGCCAACCGCTCCTCCGGTGCCCAGGGCACGGCCATCGCCGAGGCGCTCGCCGCACTGGGGGCGCGCGTCACTTTCGTGACGGGCCCGGCCGAGGTGCCTCCGCCCACCGGAGTTGACGTGGTGCGGGTCCAGACCGCAACGGAGATGCACGCTGCGGTCTTGGCGGCGTTGCCAGCGGACGCGGGCGTCTTTGCGGCTGCGGTGGCGGATTGGCGCGTCGCCGAAGCCGCTGGCCAGAAGATGAAGAAAGACGGCAGTGGCGCGCCCCCCGCCCTTAGCTTCGTCGAAAACCCCGACATCCTTGCCGAGGTCTCGCAGCTCGGCGCCACTCGCCCGGAGTTGGTGGTCGGGTTTGCGGCAGAGACGCAGGACGTCGTCGCCCATGCCACAGCGAAACGCGCGCGCAAAGGGTGCGATTGGATCGTGGCCAACGACGTTTCGGAGGCTGGTGGCGCCATGGGCGGGCTGGACAATGCAGTGGTTGTGATCGATGCGGCAGGGGCAGAAGAGTGGCCGCGGATGGCGAAGCGCGCCGTTGCCGAGAAGCTCGCAGCCCGGATCGCGGAGACGCTTGCGTGAGCCCCGTCGTGCAATGTCTGCGTGAGGACTGGGCTGACCTTGCCGTGCCTTTGCCCTCTTATCAGACTGACGGTGCGGCGGGTGCGGATCTCTGCGCCAACCTTCCTGCCGCGGATCGGGGGCGCGGGCTGATCCTGGAGCCTGGCGCGCGTTGCCTGGTGCCCACCGGCCTTCGTGTCGCCCTTCCCGAGGGATGGGAGATGCAGATCCGCCCTCGGTCCGGTCTGGCGCTGAAGCACGGCGTGACCCTCGTCAACGCGCCCGGGACAGTTGACGCGGATTATCGCGGTCCGGTGGGCGTTTTGTTGATCAACCTGGGTGCGGAGGCATTCCGGGTCGCGCATGGCGACCGTATCGCTCAAGCCGTTGTCGCGCCGGTTGCGCGCGCGGACTTTGTGCCCGTGTCAGAGCTGGCGGAGACGTTGCGTGGCGCGGGCGGCTTTGGCTCCACGGGGGGCACAGAGGGTATGGGCGGTGGCTCGTCCAGGGCACGCATCGAAGGGGAGACGGACGCATGATCTTTGTGGTCGCGCTCGGCGTGTTGATCTGGTTCCTGGGCAAGCGGATGAACGTCCCCGTTCAGGCGCGGATCCTGATGCTCGCGCTGCTCTACGTTGCCGTACTGATCGAGCAGGTGGCTTTGCCGGACGGGAACCCGCTGCGCCAGATCACGGGCGGAGCGGCCGAGCCCTGGCTGCTGATCGGGATTCTGGCCGCCGTGGCCTATGGGTATGCGCTGGTCCTGCGCAAGATCAAGGCCCGCGCCGGGCCGGGGGTGCAGATCGAGGCGCCACGGCCGGAGACGTTTTCGGAGACGGAGCTGGAGCGCTACGCCCGCCACATCGTGCTGCGCGAGTTGGGCGGCCCGGGACAAAAGCGGATGCGCGACGCGAAGATCCTTGTGATTGGCGCGGGTGGGCTAGGGGCCCCGGTGCTGCAGTATCTGGCCAGTGCGGGGATCGGCACGATCGGCGTGATCGACGACGATGTCGTTTCCAACTCCAACCTCCAGCGCCAGGTGATCCACCGCGATCAGGACATCGGCATTCCCAAGGTCTTCTCGGCCCAGGCGGCGATGAAAGCGCAGAACCCCTATGTTCAGGTCCGCCCCTACAATCGGCGCCTGACCGAAGAGATCGCGACGGAGCTGATCTCGGAGTACGATTTGGTCCTCGACGGGAGCGACAACTTCGAGACGCGGCATCTGGTGAACCGGGTCTGTGTCGCGGCCGGAGTGCCGCTGGTCGCCGGGGCCCTCAGCCAGTGGGAGGGGCAGATCAGCGTCTTCGATCCGGCTCAAGGGGCGCCGTGCTACGCTTGCGTCTTCCCGACAATTCCGTCCGAGGGGCTTGCACCGTCGTGCGCGGCGGCTGGGGTCTTGGGACCATTGCCCGGGGTCGTGGGGGCGATGATGGCGGTCGAGGCGGTCAAGACGATCAGTGGCGCGGGCACGCCGTTGCGCGGGCAGATGTTGTTTTACGATGCACTTGACGGGGACACGCGCCGCATTGCCATCGCCCGGGACCCCAGATGCCCCGTATGTGGCCGCAAAGCGGTCGGACAGTAAGCGTGCGTTGCCGATCTTCCGCGGTGAGCTAATTTCCGCCGAAGGAAACCGAGGAGGCTCTACCCATGAAGTCATTGATCGCCGCTGCCGCCGTCGCAGCGCTTCTGCCCTTTGCCGCTGCTGCACAGGACACGCCGAGCCCTGAGGGCGCCGAACTCTACTTCATCAATCTCGACGACGGTGTGACCGTGTCCTCCCCGGTGACGGTCAACTTTGGCCTGCGTGGCATGGGTGTCGCACCGGCAGAAGTCGCGCGGGACAACACCGGCCATCACCACCTGCTGATCAACCGCGCGCCCTTTGGCGAAGGAGAGTGGGGCGAAGAGGAATTCGAACTGGCTGTGCCCAATGACGAGAACCACCGTCACTTTGGCGGCGGCCAGACGGAGGTCACGCTCGATCTGCCGCCCGGAGAGCACACGCTGCAGCTCGTCCTGGGCGATGCCGGTCACGTGCCGCACAGCCCACCCGTGGTGTCGGATCAGATCACGATCACGGTTGAATAGACCGACTGGTCGGGGATCGGCTCTGGCCTTCGCGTAAGGCCTGGCCGAAGCGGGTGGGCACCCCTACGTTGCACGCCAACGCAAAAGGAGCCCGCCCATGACGCTTTCCGACAACCCGCTCACGGCGCCGCGCGACACGCCGTTTGATCTGCCGCCCTTCGCTGCGATCACGGACGCGCATTTCGAAGAGGCGTTTGAGGCCGCACTCGGCGAGGCGCGGGCCGAGATGGAGGCGATCTCGGCGGACCCGTCCGAGCCCGGCTTTGCCAATACGGTCGACGCGATGGCACGGGCCGGCAAGGCGCTCTCGGACGTGCTGTCGGTTTTCTTCACGCTGTCGAGTGTCGACAGTAACCCCGAGCGCGAGCGGATGCAGCGCGACTTTTCGCCAAAACTTGCCGCCTATTCCAGCGACATCATGCTCGATACGGCGCTCTTTGCGCGGATTGACGTGCTCTGGAAAAATCGCGCCGAGCTCGACCTTTCAGCTGAGCAGGTGCGGGTGCTGGAGCTGACCCATCGCAACTTTGTGCGGGCCGGAGCCGCGCTCGACGAGGCATCGCGAGGCCGATTGCGCGAGATCAACACACGGTTGGCGGAGCTTTCAACGGCGTTTGGTCAGAACCTGCTGGCGGACGAACGCGACTGGGTGATGCCGCTGGCAGAGGGCGACATGGCGGGCCTGCCGGATTTTGTCGTCTCGGGCGCCCGGGCGGCGGGCGAGGAGCGGGGCGCCACCGGCCCAGTCATCACGCTGTCGCGGTCGCTCATTGTGCCATTCCTGCAGTTCTCCGAGCAGCGGGAGCTGCGCGAAGAGGCCTATGCGGGCTGGACATCGCGCGGCATGGGCGGCGGCGACACGGACAACCGTGGCATCGCCGCTGAGATGCTCGCCCTGCGCCACGAACGGGCGGTTCTGCTCGGGTTCGCGAGCTTTGCCGACTATCGCCTCGCCGTGGAAATGGCCAAGACGCCGGACGCCGTGCGCGGCCTGATGCGCGAGGTCTGGGCACCTGCCCGCGCGAAAGCCAACGCTGACGCGGCCACGCTGGAGGCCATGCTGGTGGACGATGGCCGCGCTGCCCCGCTGCGGCCCTGGGATTGGCGCTACTATTCCGAGAAGCGGCGCAAGGCGGAGCACGATCTCGATGAGGCCGCGCTCAAGCCCTACTTTCAGCTCGACCGGATGCGCGATGCGGTCTTCGACTGTGCCAACAGGCTCTTCGGTCTGGAGTTTGCCCCGCTCGACGTGGCGCTCCACCACCCCGACGCCCGCGCCTGGGATGTGACCCGCGATGGAACACACATCGCCGTCTTCATTGCGGACGATTTCGCGCGGGCGGGCAAGCGCTCCGGTGCCTGGTGCTCGGCCTTGCGGTCGCAGCAGCGGCTTGACGGCGAGGTGCGCCCGCACGTTATCAACGTGTGCAATTTCGCCAAGCCGCCCGAGGGGGCGCCCGCGCTGCTGAGCTATGACGATGCGCGCACCCTCTTTCATGAGTTCGGCCATGCACTGCATCAGATGCTGTCGGATGTGACCTACGAGATGATCTCCGGCACGTCCGTTGCGCGGGACTTTGTCGAGCTGCCCAGCCAGCTCTACGAGCACTGGCTCGAAGTGTCGGACGTGTTGGAGCGGTTTGCCACACATGCCGAGACCGGTGCCCCCATGCCAAAGGAGACGTTGGAGAAGGTGCTGGCGGCAGCCACCTACGACATGGGCTTCCAGACGGTGGAGTTCATCGCGTCGGCGCTGGTCGATCTGGAGTTTCATGCCGGTGAGCCCCCGGCAGATCCGATGCAAAAACAGGCGGAGGTTTTGGCAGAGATCGGCATGCCGCCTGCTATCGGGATGCGCCATGCAACCCCGCATTTCGCCCACGTCTTCGCTGGGGGCTATGCGTCGAGCTATTATTCCTACATGTGGTCGGAAGTCATGGACGCAGACGCCTTTGCCGCCTTCGAGGACGCGGGGGACCCGTTTGATCCGGACGTCGCCGCCGCTCTCGAACGCCACGTCCTGTCGCGCGGGGGCGCAGAGGAGCCGGAGGTGCTCTATACCGCGTTTCGCGGGCGTCTGCCGGGGGTCGAGGCGCTTTTGAAAGGGCGTGGGCTCGACAATGTAGCGTGATCCATCGTGCCTGAGTGCGCTCAGCTTTCGCGGCGCCCTGGGCTCGTCCGTCGAAATGTACTGTCAGAAGCGGGTTGCCTGGTGCCTAGGGCTTCGGAATCGTGAGCACATTGCGCCGTACAAGGGCAGACATGCCCGCTGCCCAAAGTGCTGCGCCGAGCGTCACGTGACAGGCCAGGGCCGTTGGAGGCGCCAGGTCGTTCAGCCATGGGGCGGCGAGGGGTATGCTGGCGGCCACGCCGAGCGCGAGAGTCGCGCCGGGCCAGTAGATGCGCAGCAGTCTACCGGGACGGAGGGCCAACAGCCGCATCACGACCGCCAGGGCGATCACTGAGCTGACACCCGCCGTCAGGACCATGGCCCAGGCGGCGGCGGGAGCGCCGTAACGGCCGATGCCGAGCAGTGCCACGAGCAAGAGCAGCCCGCGCAGGACGCGCAGCGTGACATGCAAGCGTGCGCGCTTGAGGCACATCAGCATCGGCTCCATCAGCGCCTGCGGTGCCGCAACCGCGTGGGAGAGGCACAAGATCGCGAGCACCGGAGCCGCCGCAGCCCAGCTTGGGTCAAAGAGCGTGACGACAAGGTCTTCAGCGACGAGGGCCACCCCCGCCAGGATTGGCCACAAGAGCGCGCAGGAAAGGGCCATATTGGACGCCCATGCGTCGGTGATGCCTTGCCGGTCCCCTTCCTGTTCGAGGCGCGCAAATCGCGACCAGCTCAGCATGCTGAGCGGTTGGAAGATCACGTTGGATGCCGTGGTCGCAATGCGCGCGCCGGAGCGGTAGGCGCCAACGGCGGCGGGGCTGAGAAAGGCTGCAAGCACCATGTCTGCGCCATAGGCGGAGAACATGCCGATCCCCGAGGTGCCCCAGAGCGGCAACGCGGTGCCGCGGGCGCGGCGCAGGGTCTGCGGGGCAAAGCGGGGTCGGGGTACCCGCCGGACGAGCACGACGGTCATGACGATCGCAGTCAGCACCGTGACGTAGCGCGCGGCGATCAGCGCATAGAGGCCCCAGCCTGCGTTGAGCAACAAGATGGCCGCGACGAGCCCAAGCGCCTCGGAGGCCAGGACGTAAAGACTCGCCGCGCGCGCCCGTGCCGCGCGCACCAGTTGCGCTTCGTTCCAGGCATTCGGAACTGCCAGCAGAGGCAACAGCGCCGTGGCGAAGAGCGCGCCACCCAGGGCGGTATCGAGCCCGCCAAAGGCCAGCGCGGTCGCGATTATTGCAAGCGTTCCAAGGAGCCCAACGGCGGCTTGCAGCCAAAAGAGCGTGTCTCGGTCGGCTTCGATGTCGGTACTTCGCAGGAGCGCATGGTAGAGGCCGGTGAAGACGAAGGTCGTCGCGATCACACCGGCGGCGGCGGCGAGCGCGTAGGTCCCAAACTCGGTCAGCGACAGGTGGCGCGCCGCGACCATGACCAGCGCGAAGGCGACGATCTGCCCTCCGATCCGGGCGCCCACGCCCACCACATAGGGGGATGTGACCCGCTCAAAGAGGCCCCGCAGCCCATCGGGGCCCAGGACGCGCGGCGGCGCCGAAGGGGGGGCATCGCTCAACGGGCGCGCGCTGCGAGGATGGCCCTGAGCCGGGCCTCGACGATCTGCGCGATGTGGCCATAGCTGGCGTATTGCAGCGCGTCCTCATGCCAACCCGAGACGCGGAACACGGGCGTGTCACACCGCAGGAGCGCCTTCCAGCCGAACGTTGTTTCGGCCACATCGCGCGGCTGGCTGTCCGATGCAAAGGAGATGACCTCACCGTCCCATCCCGGGAAGATGTGGTGGTTCGCCAGAGCGACATGCTGGTGGTTGACCCGGAGCAGGAGGTCTGCCCCCGCAATCGCCTCGACATCCCTGCCCATAAGGCGCAGGAGGCGCCGCCCCGGCCCAAGGCGGCGCAGGACCGTGTCGATCCGCATGCGACCACGATGCATCTCCGCGAGGTAATGGGCCAGGCGGATGGCCGAGTGGGTCACTCGGCGCCGCAACTGGCCCAACCGAGACACGGACGGGACCGTGGGGCGGGGTGCCCAGGCATCCACAAGGGCTGCCAGGCAAATGTCGGCATCGCGTGCGCTTGCACGCTGCGCGATATGCATCGCCGTGACGCCGTCGACGCATTGGCCGATTAGGGCAACCGGACGATCGGGAAAGGCGCTCTCCAGAAGCGCGACGGCTTCATCGACCATCGCGTCGTACCCCATGGCCGCCTGGCGGGCGAGGGACGCGTCGTCGAGCACTGCCAGACCCACGGTCGTGACATCGCCGTGCAAGCTTTCGGCGAAGTTCCGGTAGAGATGCGGCTGACTGACAGCGATGATGACGGGGCTCGTTTCGGATCCCTCACGCAAGGGTACGAGCGTCCACGTCGCCTCAGTCTCATTGCGCGGCGGCATTGGCGGGGTCGGGGCTTTGGGCGCCGCGTCCGCGATGCCGCCCAGACGGATCCGGGGCGCGCCGTCCAGCACGTCATCGAGACACGCCTGAACCTCCGTTGCGATGCCGCACGCGGTGTCAGACGAGTATTGGCCCGCGTCATAGTCAACGAGCAGCGCGTGGCCGGAGGCGGTGCGGGCAAAGGTGATCCGAAGGCTGCGCCCGCCCAGGTCGGACGCCGGCAGCGCCTGTTCGAGAGAGAATCCACCGCCGCACAGGCGCACAGCTTGCGTCTCCTGCACGGAGAGGCCGACCCACGCGGTCTCGGGCGCTCTGTCCGCGTCAGCGACGTAGCCCCGCGCGTCTTCGAAAGCGACACTGGCATGCGCGCGCGCCGCGTCGATGGCCTGTGCGACGCGCGACAGAAGCTCCGCTGTGGCAAGGTCTGGGGGTGTTTCGAGACGCAACGCAAGCGGATTGGAAAAGGCGCCGATCAGCGGGCCCAGGGCGTCCTCCCTCTGAGCGATATCCTCGCAGACAAAGAGCACTTCGTCGCCGCGCGTGCAGCGTGACAATGCGCTGGTGGTTGCGGCCACGAGCAGCGTCTCGGCCTCCGTCTCCAGCGCTCGGGCCGCAGCCTCCAGACGCTGGCCGAATCGGGGCGGCAACGGCGCGAGGTGGCGCGCGACATCCGTGCTCGTTCCCGGGCGGTCGGCGGAGAGCCGGGTTATCCGCCCGCCGTTCAGGGTGCGGCGCCAGAAGGCTCGATCGTGCGCGTGGCTGGCATCCTGCTGGCACGCCTCGACCCAGAGAGCATAGTCGGCATAGTGCAGCGCGAGATCCGGCCAGTCCGGCACGGTGCCGTTGCGGTGCGCTCGCATGGCCGCGGCCAGATCGTTGCCAAGCACATCAACCGATGTGTCATCCAGGATGGCGCGGTGCACCGCCAACAGGAGTGCAGCGCGCTCCGGCGCGGTGCGGACGAGGGTGGCGCGCAGCAGCGGCGCCGCTCCGAGATCGAAGGGACGTGCGGCAGTCTCGTCGAAGATCGCGTCCAGCCGCTCGGCATGATCGTCGATGGGCAGGGCGCGAAGGTCCACGGTGTCGAGCTTGAGGTTGGTCGCTGGCAGAACGACCTGCCGCGCGTCCGCGCCCTCGCGCAGGAAGGCGGTGCGCAGCACTTCGTGGCGTGCCACCACGTCGTTCAGCGCTGCGTGGACGAGGGCCGAAGGCGCTTCCCCGCGTACATCCCAGCGCGCCTTCAGGACAGCGTCACTGCCTGAGCTCGAGAGGGCCACCGCCTGTGAAGGCGTGATGGGAAAGGTCTCGACCGAGAGGTCAGGGTCAAACTGGGTCACTGATACAGCCGTTCAAAAACGCGTCGGACAAGCGTGCTGCGGCGCGCGGGCGCACTCCGCAGCGACACCTGTAGTTTCGTGTGCAAACTCAGCGAGGAGCTGTCAAATCACGGCACTTTTTGGGCGCGATTACCCTAACATCGCGTAACGTTTTGCGCTGTGACCGACAGTTGTTTCCAAAAATGAAACACCGAGAGCTGCGCGCCACCGGCACATTCGCCCTCAGTTGCGGGGAATGAAGCGCGGCAGGGGCGCCTGCATCTCCTCCAGGACTTCGAGCAGCCGGGCCTCGGCCGCTTCGTCGCTTTCGCCGGGGTTGATCGGGGTGGTGAGGCGCAGCATGGCCCCATCGGTCCGGCGCGTCGTCATGCCATCGTACATCAGGTAGAACTTTGCAGCGATGTCCCAGGCGACACGGCGGCCGCGCTGCTCGAACCAGTAGAACACCATCATGCGCGCCTCACCGCGCTGAATGATGGCGCGGTTGAGGTGGAATGGCGCCGTGTCGCCAAGGTCGGGCCCGATGTCGGAGCGTTCGAGCCACGCGATCTCCCACCCGGCGGCGGGCAGGCAGATCTCGGGCGTGTGCACGCCGCCATCGGTCTGGTCGGCATACCAGGCCATGAAGAGGCTGACCGGGGCCGCGGCCCCTTCGCGCATCAGATCGACGGAGTGATAATCGTCGGCGGCAAGCGCCTCCGCGACAGCAGGGGTGAGGACATCGCGCGGCCCGGTCTGGCGCCAATCCCCCAGCTCCCGCGGGAAGCTCGCGAAGTTCTCACGGTCGACATCGGCGGCGTTGGTGTTGGGCACAAAGGTCCAGGCGACGGCGGCAACGACGCACGCGGCCGCGGCGGTGATGAGCGCGCTGGAGGGGCGGAGGTACTGCAGACGCATCGCCTGCGTGCCCAGCCCGTCGGTGTCGAGGTCGAGCGACTCGGCCAGGCTCATCTTGCGCGGGTTGAAGAACAGCAGGATGCGCGCGAGGGCGAAGAGGATCAGCACGCAAGAGAGGAAGATCACCCAGCCTTCGAAGAAGTGGGTAAAGCCCTCGACCCAGCCGACCCCGTATTGGTTGACCATGACGCCCGCGATGGCGATCCGCACGGAGTTCATCAGGACCGTGATCGGTGCCGCGGCCAGGAGCAGGATCGCCTTGTGCCACATCGACCCGCGATAGAGCACCGCGAAAATGTAGGAGAAGGAGAGGATCGGGAAGAGGTACCGCAGCCCCGAGCACGCCTCGGCGACGTGGAGCTTATAGACCCCAAGGTCGATGATGTTGCCGTCGAGAAAGACGGGGACCGACAGGAGCTTAAGGAACCAGACGCCGAGCTCGGACGAGACAAGCTGCAACTGCGTCGACATCTTGTAGTAGAACGTGTCCGGTAGGGGCAACATGTAGACGAGATGGAGCACCGGCGGCCAGAATTGCCGCCCGACCTTCCAGCCAAAGCTGATCAGGAGGATGCCGCCGACCCAGAGGATCAGCGCGTAGGCGACGATATCGTCGATGCCGGCGAGCTTGCCCAGCCCCCCCACGGTGATCGCCAAGAACACGATGGTGACGCCGACCCAACGGTCATGCACCGGGCCGGGATGGATGGGCACGTCCTTGAGCTGACGCAGAAAGAGGAACGCCGACAGCACCGGGATCAGGGGGCCGTGGCTGTACTCGGGGCGCTGCCATTCCAGCAGCAGCTTGTCGATCCCTTCGACGAAGAAGATCGCGGCGCCGACACAGGCGACGAGGAGCCAGAACATGCCCCACGTCGTCAAAGATGCGGCGTGGCGCGGCGCGGTGCGCATGTGATCGACGAACGTCATACCCGTTTACCCTTACCCGGACCCCTGCGGTGTCCATACCAGAAGCGTCGAATTGTTGGCAAATACGCGGCAACGACGTGGTTACTGTCCGATGTCACTCTTGCGTGAAGGCGCGTGATCGGGGGGCTACGTACGGTGCTGTTACGGAGCGACAAGATGCGGGGACTAGTGTGCGCCCGGTCGCGCCGCTCTGGGTGCGGCGCATCTTGGAGAGATTTGCCATGGCAGAAGATTCCTTTGCCTCCTTTGCACGCACCCCCGATGCCCCGGCCACATCGGTTGTCGAGCTGGTGCCCAACGATTCCGCCGACCTCGCCCACGTGACGCTGGGCCTCAACGTGTCGACGCCCGGAACGGTGCGGGTCACCACGCTCGCGGGTGACGTGGTCGACGTCTATGTGGCGGCGGGGGTCGCCTTTCCGATCCGCGTGGAGCGGGTCTGGGCGACGGGGACGACCGCAACGGGCATCCGCGCCCTCTACTGACACGCCGGGGTCCTTCGGGGGGCGTTCGGGGTTGCGCAGCGCGCCCGTGGTGGGCAGGTAAGACGGGCCGGCAATGCGCCGGCCCTTCGTTTTCCTGGTAACCGGCCCGACACTCGCCATGCCTCAGCCCCCCGCCTCCGGCACGACGCCGTCCAAACGCTCCTCTGGCGCGATTAGGCCCACGCCCGCCTCCGAACGCTATGTGATCGTGTCGCCCTGCCGCAACGAGGCGGCCTACATGCGTCGGACGCTCGACAGCGTGCTGGCGCAGAGCATCCCCCCCGCGCTGTGGGTGATCGTAGACGACGGCTCGACCGACGAGACCCCGCAGATCCTCGCCGACTACGCCGCCCGCCACCCGACCCTTCGGATTGTCCAGCGCCCGGATCGTGGCACCCGCGCGGTGGGGCCGGGGGTGATCGAGGCCTTCTACGATGGGCTCGACACGGTCGACCTCGGCGCATTCGACTATCTGTGCAAGCTGGACCTCGACCTTGATCTGCCGCCCGGATACTTCGCCGGTCTGCTGGAGCGCATGGCGGCCGAGCCGCGGCTCGGGACGTGCTCCGGCATGCCCTGGTTCACCGGGCCGGGCGGCCAGAGGATCAGCGAGAAATGCGGGCCGGAGATGTCGGTCGGCATGACGAAGTTCTACCGGAAGGCTTGTTTCGAGGAGATCGGCGGCTTTGTCCGCGCCGTCATGTGGGACGCGATCGACTGTCACCGGGCGCGCCAGATGGGCTGGACCGCCCGTGCCTTCGCCGATCCCGCGCTGGCGTTCGAGCATTTGCGACCCATGGGCTCCAGCGACAAGGGCGTGCTGACCGGGCGGCGACGTCACGGGGCGGGGCAGTTCTTCATGGGAAGCGACCCGCTCTATTTCGCGGCGACGGCCGTCTACCGCATGGCCCATCCGCCCTATCTGCTGGGCGGTCTGGCGATGTTGCAGGGCTATGCGTCGGCCTGGGCGCGCGGCGCGCCGCAGCTCGACGACCCCGGCCTGCGCGCCTTCATCCGCCGCTACCAGCGCCGGGCCCTGCGCGTTGGCAAGGCCCGCGCGATCGCCGAGATCGAAGCGGCCGTGAAGACTTAGGTCATTCACTGCGAGGGCGCGGGGGGCACCGCTCCCGGGTGTCCGCCCATCAGACACCACGAGATGGACGAGAGAGCCTGCAGGCCCAACGAAGCGGTTGGCGGGATGGCCGGAGCGCCGCCGCAAAGGAATAAAGCCGCCGGTCCTTTGCGAGTCTACCGGGGGTTCAGCGCACCACGCGCCTGGGTCCCATCGCGCTCCCGGCCGAGGAGATCAACGACCGACACCGTTCCGCGCGCCGTCCCGATCAGGGGTGAGCCCGCCACGGGCCAGTAAAGCCGGACCGACCCGCGCGGGGGTGCGTATTGCGCCTGGAGGATGCCGTTGTCGGCCAGTTCCAGACGCCCGAGCCAGCGCGCCTCCCACAAGACCTCGGTTTCGATAGGGGCGATCTCCTCATGCCGCGGCTCGCCTTCTGCGAGGGGCATGTAGAGCACGTTGTTTGCGTCGTCGTAGGCGACGTATCGGTCGATACCGGCGAAGGTCCCGAACCGCAGGGGATTGGGATCCAGCACGACAAAGGTGTTGTTGTAGATGTGGATCGGCTCGGAGAGATGCGCGACGCGATCGTCTGGCACATCCGCCGGCCGGTCGACCACTGGAAAGGCCAGAAGCGAAGCCATCCCCTTGGACCCCGGCACCTCCGGCTTGATCCAATGGCTGTTGCGGATCGTGACGGCTCCGGACTCGGTGCCCATGAAGCTCGTCGCCGAGGGGGAAGCGACGTGGATCACCTGCTCAACCAGGAGGTTTCCGCGGGGCGCCGTCAGGCGAGGGGGGGTGCCCGCGCTGAGAAACCCTCCGCCTTCTCCCGTGCAGCGCGCCACGACCACGCGGCCGTTGCCCTCGCGCCGTGTATCACCGGCGGAGAAGACCCGGATGCAGGGCTGCTCGACCGTCAGGGGAACGTCCGTACCCGGCCAGGTGCCGTTCACATTCCAACCGAAGCGACAGAAGAAGTCGCACCCGAGGATGATCCACTCGCCCTTGGCCTCGACCCGCAGAGGCCCCTGGCTGTTGCCGACGCGAAAGTTCTTGTGGCCGCCGTGCGGGGCGGAGCCGACATCGATGTCGCGGCACCCCAGATAGGCCACCCTGTCGTCCGGGCGCTCTTCGGAGAAGAGCCCGTACTCGGCCAGACCCTCGAAGTGGCAATCGTGAAAACACAACCGAGTCGGCATTCCCTCGGGCCCGAAGAGCTTGGTCTGGACGACCACCGCTGTCCCGGCGTTCTGAAACCCGACATCGTCGAAGAGAGCATAGCCGCCCTCATTGTGGCTCATCAGCGTCTCGCGGGGGCCCCGCTCTGCGATCGAATTGTACTCGTGGAGGGCGCGGACGCTCTGAAACACGAAGGACTGCGTGTTGGACCAGCCGTTCTGGCGCGACCCCAGCCGCATGAACGCCGGACGCGGGCGCGCCGGGTCGCCCCAGGCGCCAAACAGCATGAAGGGCACGATGTGCGGCGCCCGCGTGTTGGGCTTGTAAAGGTGGGTCGCATAGAACTCACCGCGCTTGAAGAGCACGCGGATCTTGCGCTCGCCCTCGCCAATCAGCCTGTTGACCTGTGTCAGCCAGTGGCGTGGCGTGGACCACCAGGGTGCTTCCTCGGTATTGGCGATCGTGGTGGCTCGGGCCCCCGGCGGCGCTCCGGTGAAATCCCCATCGAGTGCGACAACGACCGTGTTCAGCTCGGTCCAGAGCGTTTCGGGATCACCGATGTCGAGGGTCACCTCGGCGACCGCCTCCTCGATCTCTCCGGCTTCGCCATCCACCACCCGGCGCGCGACACAGCGCACGCGCTTGGTTCCCCCGGTCTGGAAGACATGCGCGGTGATCTGGCCTGTCGCCCGGTTCGCGTCGCGGTAGGCGTCGGGGACGTTTTGCGGTGCGGTGAACCGCGCGTCAGGCTCGCCAAAGTCCCATGTGTATTCGATCTGATGAAACGCGGGCCGGTATGCGAAAGCCTCCTGCGGCTTCGGCTCCAGCGTGAAGCCCTCCGGGATCGCTTCGAACCAGACGGCTTCGGGCGCTGTGCGCGCAGGCTCGGGCGCGCGGGTCATCTCGATGCGCAGGGCCGCCGTGCTGGGGACAATTGTCCATGCGGCCGATGTTGCGCCGGAAGGAGCTTCGGAGGGCAGAGTATGATCCGTCGGAGAGCGGCGGGACATTGGACCTCCTGTCTTGGGCCGGGATAGGTCGGGTCGCGACACGGCGCCGGGGTGCCGACTGCGGCGGATCATGTCAGGGTCGCTTCGTTTCGCCAAGGGCAGGCTCAAGCCAGTGGGTCTTCCCCCCTTCTCGCGGAGCATTTGTTAACCATTGCGCAACGCACCTCTCCCACAATGCTGTCCGGGTTTGTGCGGTTCCGTCAAATTTGCTACGTCTCGCGGCGTGGGCTGGCTCGATGGTTTTGGAGATGCGTGTGAATTGGGCTGGCGAACGTTCCGGGATCGCAGTGCCGACCCCCGCCCAGGGCTTCGTGACCCGCGCGGTGCTGCTTGCCGACGTGCGCGCGCGGCTGACGGGCGGGAGGGGCTTCTCCATCGCGACGCTCAACCTCGACCATGCGGTCAAGCTCCGGCGGATGCCGGAATTCGTCGCAGCCTATGCCACGCAGACGCATGTCACCGCAGATGGCAACCCGATTGTCTGGGTTGAGCGGTTGGCCGGTCGGTCCGTCGAGCTGGTGACGGGGGCCGACCTGGTCCTACCCTTGGCGCGACAGGCGGCGGACGCGGGGCGCGGGGTGGCCCTCGTCGGGTCGACCCCGGACGCGCTGGAGCGCGCCTCGGCACATCTGCAGGAGCGCGTTCCCGGCCTGCGGATATCGGCACAGATTGCGCCTGCGTTTGGATTTGATCCGACCGGCGAAGAAGCCTCCGCCCTTGCAAGGCGCCTGGCCGAAGACGACACGCTTGGCCTCGTCTTCCTTGCCTTGGGCGCGCCCAAGCAGGAGATCTTTGCGGCGCATCTGCTGAACGCTGCCCCGCGGCTCGGCATCGCCTCCGTCGGGGCCGGCCTCGACTTTCTGGCGGGGGCCCAACGGCGCGCGCCACGGGTGGTGCGGCGGGCAGGGCTGGAATGGCTCTGGCGGCTGCTGCACGATCCGCGCCGCCTGACCGGGCGCTATGCACGCTGTGCGGCACTCTTGCCGGGCATGGGCGCGCGCGCCCTCCGGGTACGATGGCGCGCCGAGCGGGTGGGCTGAGCGATGACCTACGCGGCGTTTGTCATTTACGCGGCGCTGGGCTGGCTGTTTTTCTCGACGATGCGGCTCGTCTACGCGATCCCGGCGACGCTCGTGCTCGGCTTTCTGATGCTGCCGTCGCGGTTTGCCATCAACTTCCCCATCGTGCCGTCGCTTCAGAAAGACACAATGCCGGCGCTCCTGACACTGTTCCTGATCCTGCTCTTCTACCGCAAGGCCAACCCGCACGATCGTTTGGCCGTCCACCGTGAGAAACGCGCCAGCTTTCCGGAGATCGTGCTGGATCGGTGGTGGCCGCGAGGACGGGGGATGCAGGGATTGCTCCTGGCCATGTTCCTCGTTCCGATCGGAACTTTCGTCTTCAACCGTGCGCCAGTCTCCTGGGGGCCGGTGACACTACCGGGCCTGACACCCTATGCCACGCTCAGCGCCATTCAGGCGGCAATCGTCACGGCGCTGGCGCTCTTTTTGGGGCGACGGTTCCTCGCGGATGAGAAAGGTCACAGGGCGCTGTTGCTCGTACTCGCGATCGCCGGTCTCATTCTGAGTGTGCCGACGCTGGCGGAAGTGCGGCTGTCGCCGCAGCTTCACAACATCGTCTACGGATACTTCCCGCACTCCTTCGCGCAGCACATCCGAGATGGCGGATTCCGCCCGCTGGTCTTCATGGACCATGCGCTGGAGCTCAGCCTGTTCCTGTGTCTCTCGTCGCTGGCAATCGTCGGCTACATGCGGGCGATTGATGGGGACAAGCGTATCCTCTACTTCTTTGCGGCCGCCTACATGGTGGTTGTCGTGTTTCTCAGCAAATCCTTTGGCATGGTCCTGGTGGCCTCGGCGCTGATCCCGGTGCTGATGTTTGCTTCAGCGCGCTGGCAGCTGATGTGCGCGGCGCTTGTGGCTGCGATTGTCCTGACCTACCCGGCAATGCGCGCTGTGGGCGCAAGCCCGCTTTCAGGGCTGGTCGAGGTGATCGAGCCGATCGCGGCAGATCGCGCGGGCTCCCTGGCCTACCGGCTCGATGCCGAAGTGATCACGTTTGAGCGTGCGATGGAGAAGCCGGCCTTTGGCTGGGGCGGGTTTGGGCGCGCGGAGATCTACGACGAGGATGGTGACCGGCTGACCGCTCGGGACGGACATTGGCTGATCACCATCGGCCAAGATGGCTTGATCGGGTTCTATGCCCGCTACGGGCTCCTCTGCATCCCGCTCCTCGTGTTGGCGTGGCGGTCCCGGCGCTATGAGATTGGTCTGGCGACGTCGGGGCTGTGCGTCCTGCTGGCCGCCAACATCATTGACCTTGTGCCAAACTCGGGGATCACGCCCGTCACCTGGCTTGTCGTCGGGGCGCTTTGGGGCCGGATCGAACTGGGCCAGGCCGCACAATCCACAGAAGAGGCTCCCATACAGACAGGCGCACCCGACGCGCATTCGCCCACAGCACGCCCCGCCCGAGGCGCGGTGACACGGCCGATGCCCGTGGCGCGACGGGGCGCGTCGGCGATACCCTCGCCAGACACCTCGGACGGACCGCTTGTCGCGCGTCTGCGGCGGCGGCCGCCGGGTGAAGCATCGCCAGAGGACCCGTCCGATAGCGACCCGGCACGCGTGCCAAGTCGTCCGTCAAGCCGTACCGATCCCGCGTCTTCTATCGCCTCAGGGCGTCACACCGCCGCGCCGGTCTATTCGCGGTTCGGAACGAAACGCGTGCGCCGCCCCCGGACCGGTTGACGCCGAAGGCATGCCCGCGCCTCGTGCCGGGCCGCCGCATCCCAAAGCAAATAACGCAGAATTAGGACCTTTCAGCCTACAACCCTTCATCGCGCCTGTTGCGGGGTCCCATGCGCCTGAAGTCCTTGATCATTTGCCTCTTTCTGCTTCTGGCAACGTCCACGGCGATTTCCTTCGTGGGCTATCGCTATCTGAGCCTCGCCAGCGAGTATCGTGAGCGCAACATGATCCACCTGTCGGAAGCCTATGCGCTGATCGACACGCTCGACAGCGCACCCGAACAGCTGCGTCCGAACGATATCGCGCGGGCGCGTCAACATCTGAATGGCGCCCTGACCCAGGCCCAATGGTGTCTCGCGGTCCTTTCGGAGGCGGAGAAGCGCCTGTTTCGGATCCTCGGCGCGGGGCCCGCCCTCGAAGTGTGCGCCCACAACGTGGATCTAGCACGCGCCGCGTTCGGTGTTCTCGACGCTGTGGCGGCCACCCTGGACGTTGAAGGCGCCGCCCTGTCTCCTGCGATCGGTCAGGTCTTGCGCGACCATGCGCAGGATATTCTGGCCGACAGCTTCGCCTTTCAGCCATATGTGAGTGTCATCGAGGACAAAGTGTCTCTCTTCGTGCGATGGGGCACGGCCTGCATCGGCTTTGGTCTTGCATTGGCGCTGCTCTGCATTGGGCGGGACATCATCCTCGCCCAGCGTATGCAAGCCAGACAAACGCAGGAACTCACGAAGCTGGCCGCGATCGCGGAGCGGGCTAACGACGCCATCACCGTCACGGATCCCGAAGGCATCATCACCTGGGTCAATCCGGCCTTTGAAGCGCTGACGGGCTACGGGCTCGATGAGGTCGAAGGGCATAAGCCCGGCGCGATCCTGCAAGGCGAAGGGACGTCCGAGGAAGCACGCCGCCAGATCGCGCAGGCCATGTTCAAGCGTGTGCCCGTCCGCACCGACATTCTGAACTACCGCAAAACGGGCGAGAGCTATTGGGTGAACCTCAGCATTGCCCCGCTGACCGAAGCGTGCGGGGCGTTGTCAGGTTTTGTCGCACTGGCCTCGGACATCACGAAGGATCGCGCCTTCGTGGACGCGCTCGAAGCGGCGAATGACCGGATCATCCAGCAGGCGCGCCAGGACCCGCTCACTGAATTGCCAAATCGCCGCTTCATCGACGAGGTGATGGACGCGGAAGTCACGAACAGCGATGCGCCGCGTACGCTCGTGCGCATCGACCTCGACCATTTCAAAAATGTGAACGATACGCTGGGCCATGCGGCGGGGGACTTCGTGCTGCGCAAAGTGGCGGATGTGATGCGCGCGCATGTCCGCGAAAATGATGTCGCGGCCCGAGTCGGGGGCGACGAATTCGTCATCCTGCTCGCCGCGGGAACCACAGAGGAAGACGCTGTCATCCTCACCGAACGTTTGCGCCAACAGATCCGCGAGGACATGCATTACGAGGATCAGACCTGCCGCATTGGGGCAAGCTTCGGCGTTGCCAGCGCGCTCACAGGTTTGATCCCCAACGAAGATCTTCTCAAGAGCGCCGACGCCGCACTTTACGTCGCCAAGGCCATGGGGCGCGACGCAACCCATCTTTATACGCCATGCGTTCATGCCTCCGTGCTCGAGAAACGGTCCCTGTCGCTCGAAATAGCACGTGGCATCGAACTGGGCGCGTTTGAGGCGTATTTCCAACCCCAGTTCGACGCCGAGACACAGGTGCTCGTCGGGATTGAGGCCTTGGCACGCTGGCGCCACCCGACCCGCGGGGTCCTTACACCGGATGCGTTCCTGCCGGTCGCCGAGCAGCTCAAGCTCGTGCCTGAGATCGACCGCCAGGTCATCAACTACGGACTGGATCGCATGGCCGATCTGAATGGAGAGGGCCTCTTTGTTCCGAAGATCTCGTTCAATGCGGGACTCGCGCAGATCACCAACCCCGATCTCGCCCGCATCGTGCGGAGCAAAGACATCGGCTTTACCCGCGTTTCTTTGGAGATCCTCGAGAGCGTGCTCCTCGAAAGACAGGATGCGGAGTTTCTCGAGCGGATCAATGACCTGAGGTTCCAGGACTTTGGTATCGAAATGGACGATTTCGGGTCCGGCCATGCGTCCGTGATCTCGCTGCAGAAG
>JBCCYI010000018.1:0-30693 GCA_039189975.1 Pseudomonadota bacterium | reverse complement strand
TACAACGTCGAGACCAGTTTCACGCCCACGGAGGCCGCGAATGGCTGGACGGTCCAGCTGCGGCTGAACGGCGAGATCGTCAACATCTGGAACGCAGACATCGCCGCGCGGGACGGCGATGTCTACACGTTCGTGTCCAAGGCGTACAACGCCTCGGTCCCGGCCGGAGAGACGACCGGCTTCGGCTTCCAGGTCGAGGGTGGTCCGGCTTTTGTCGCGGTGGTCGGGCAGGGCGGCCCCGCCGACGATCCAGTGGATGATCCGGCTGACGATCCGCTGGACGATCCAGTGGATGATCCCGTCGATGACCCAGTGGATGATCCCGTCGATGACCCAGTGGATGATCCGGTGGACGACCCTGTCGACGATCCGGTCGATCCCGCGCCGCCGGGCGGTGCTGTGCTGAACGGGCCGCTCTCGACCCAGGGTACCGAGATCATCGACGCCGACGGAAACAAGGTCGACCTCAAGGGGGTCAACTGGTTCGGATTCGAGACGGATCTGGCTGTGCTCCACGGGCTCTGGGCGCGCAACATGGAAGACATGCTCGACGAGATCGCCGGGTTTGGCTTTAACATGATCCGCTTGCCCTTCGCGGGGGACCTCGCGCTGAACGATCGCGCGCCGGGCAGCATCAACGCTGCGGCCAATCCCGAGCTCTCCGGCCTCTCGTCGCACGAGGTGCTGGAGCGGTTCCTCGATGCGGCGGCGGAGCGGGGCGTGGGCGTCCTGCTCGATATGCACCGCACCACGCCCGGCAATGGCCCGGAGGCGGGCGGCCGCATCCCCGATGTGCCGACCTTTCTCGACCAATGGGCGGCGATGGCCGACCGGTTCGGGGACCATGAGGCTGTCATCGGCTTTGACCTTTACAACGAGCCCCACGGCTATGCCTGGGGCGACTGGGCCACCATCGCCGAGACCGCCGGCAATATGCTGCTGGCCAGCCATCCCGATGCGCTGATCGTCGTTGAAGGGGTCGAGACCTATCAGGGCGAGAGCCATTGGTGGGGCGGCAACCTGCAAGGCGTCGCCGATCGCCCCGTTCAGCTGACCTCCGCGGACAAGCTGGTCTATTCTCCGCACGAATACGCGACCTCGGTGTTCAACCAGCCCTATTTCTCGCAGCCCGGATTTGATCCTGAAACGGACCTGCCGGAGATCTTTCGGGAGAACTGGGGGTTCATCGAGGAGGAGGGGATCGCGCCGCTGCTCCTGGGCGAGTTCGGCTCGACCTTTGCGAGCGCGACGGATCGCGCCTGGGGGCCTGTCCTGTCGGACTACCTGCTGGAGCAGGACATCGACTGGGCGTTCTGGTCGTGGAACCCAAACTCGGGCGACACCGGCGGTGTGGTCGAGGACGATTGGCAAACGCCGCGCGCGGGGGCGTTCACCTACCTGCTGGACGATCTGCTCGCCGAAGCCCAGGGGGATGGGCCGCCGCCCGACGACCCCGTCGATCCGCCTGCGCTTGTGGCGATTACGGGCGACGCGGTCCTGGAGGGCGACAGCGGCACGACCCAGGCGGTCTTCACGGTGTCGCTGTCCGACGCGGCGGCTGCGCCGATCTCCGTGGATTTCGCGACGCAGGACGGCAGCGCGCGCGCCGGGGAGGATTACGCCGCGCGGACGGGTCAGCTGACCTTCGGCCCCGGCGAGACCAGCCGGACGATTGCCGTCGATGTGTCCGGGGATGCCGATGTGGAGGCGGATGAGACCTTTTCGCTCCGTCTGTCGTCGCTTCAGGGCAATGCCGCGTTCGCCAGTGCCGAGGCCGTGGCCACGATCACCAACGACGACGCCGCCCAACCCGATCCCGACCCGGAGCCCGATCCCGAGCCGGACCCGGACGACAGCGCGGCGTCTGTCTCCTTCGCCGTCCGGCAAAGTTGGAACGGCGGCTTTGTCGGCGACCTGACGATCACCAATGCCGGCGCCACGCCGTTGAGCGACTGGCAGGTCACCTTCGCGGCCGATTTCACCATCGGAGATATCTGGGGCGCGCGCGTGGCCGAGCAGACGGGCGAGGCCTACACGCTCGTGGCCGACGGCTGGACAAGCACGATCGCGCCGGGTCAGGCGGTCACGTTCGGCTTCGTCGGGCGTGGTGGGGCGGGGCCGGACAGCCTGTCCGATCTGGCGCTGAACGGCGCGGGCGAGACCGGGGAGCCGATCGTCAATCAGGCCCCCGTTGCCCGCGATGACACCGCGCAGACCACGGCGGGCACGGCTGTTACCATTGATGTCCTCGCCAATGACAGCGACCCGGAGGGCGACGCGCTCACCATCGAGATCGAGACGCCGCCCACGGGGGGGCAGGCCGTGGTGACCGCGAACGGGATCATCTACACGCCCGACGCGGGCACCAGCGGGATGCAGAGCTTCACCTACCGCGCGCGCGACGTGGAAGGGGCCAGCGCCGCGGCCCTCGTGCGCGTCGACGTTGCGGCACCGCCCCCAGATCCTGACCCGGTTCCTGACCCGGATCCCGATCCGCAGCCCGGCCTGTTTGACGTGTATCTCGCCTATACGGACACGGATCTGATCGCCACGGCGCTGAGCGATGGCGCCAGTTTCGACTTCGATCTGGTGGAGAACCGTCCGATCACGCTCGTGGCCGAAAGTGCGGCGGGCGCGCCCGCGCCGGGCAGCGTCGAGCTGACGGTCGACGGGATCGGCAGCAAGGTCGAAAGTGTTGAACCCTATGCGCTTTTCGGCGACTCGGGCGGCGATTTATTCGGCGGCGCCGACCTGGCGCCCGGCACGTACACGCTGACCCTGACGGCCTTCAGCGCCCCCGGCGGCGGTGGCAGTGTCGTCGCGCGCGAGGCGCTCTCGTTTACGATCGAGGCGCCTGCGCCTGTCGACGACCCGGAAACGCCGGCCCCGTCCCCGGGTACGGACACGGCGGCCACGCTCTTTCACTTCGACGAGATCAAGGCCGGTCAGTACATCGCGTCGCCTAATCCCGACTTTGCCGAGATCACGCCGGACACGCACCTTGTCCAGTCGAATGACTTTGGCCAGACGGGCTACGGCGGGCACAATTGGGGCGGCGTCAACCCGAATATGTATCGCGGGCTCGATTATGGCGGGCGCGACCGCGAGATCGGCGAGCCTCTTGGCAGCGGTCCGACGATCCGGGTCGACCCGGGCATGAGCACGCGGGCCATTGAAGAGGCGATCAACGCCGCCCCGTCCGGCGCCACGATTGAATTCCAGGCGGGGACCTATTGGCTCACCGAAACGATCAACGTGACCCGCGGGGATCTGCACATCAAAGGCGTGGCAGAAGACGCGGTGATCCTGCGCGCCGACGCCGTGACCGATGATGCCGCGTTCCGCGTGTCCGACGGGATCCGTTCGAAGCTGACGCCGGACGAGGTGCAGCTCACCACAGACACGATCGGCGCGGTCTCGGCGGAAGAGCAGAGCGTCACGCTTGCGTCCGTCTCCGGGATCGAGGCGGGCGATTTCATCGAATTCGTCTACAATTACGATGCCGACCTGAATACTCGGGTGAATTCCGGTGACAGCTTCAATAAGCTGTCTTCGCTGGTCGAGATCGCCTCTGTTGACGCGAGTACCAATACCGTCACTTTGCGCCAGACCGTGGGAATGGATTACGATCCGGACCGGAATGTCGGCAACGCAGAGGTCCGGATCTACGATCAGGATGATTTCATCCATAATCTGGTTATTTCCGATCTCACCATTCAATATATGGATGATGCGGAGTATCATCAGATCGTCGATCCACACGATCTGTTCAATTACAATACCCAGGAGCATGGCGGGGATTATGCGCACAAGGTTGCGGGTATTCGTCTGGAGGGTGTGCACGAAAGTGATGTGCTGAACGTTACGGTCAAGAATGCGGCGTCGCTCGGGATCTGGATCGACGCTGGATTTCAGGTCGGGATACAGAATTTCACATTCGACGGAGCGCAGAATATCGGCGGGGGCGGGAATGGCTATGGCATCCTGCTCGACGACAGCTTCTACGGCGATTTCGAAGGCCTGCGGATGGGCCGTATTGATGAGGATGGCAATATCTTCGCCACGCGCCATGCTGTTGTCTTTGGGTACAGCTCGTCGGGTGGATATAATAACATTCAGATCGACTATACGAATTCCAATATCGATTTTCACGGCGCCGCCGATTACGGCAACATCTACTACGTCGAGCAGATCGATATGAACGAGATGGACCATTATAACTTCGGGGTGATGGACGATCGGTTTGTCCTGGACGGTGTGCGCTATAACAGAATTCAGAATACGTATGTTTTTGATGAGGTGGGCGCTCAGGAGGAGGGGCCGATTCCGGGATATGTCGGCTCTCTTGTTCCGGGCCAGGAGGATGGCCAGGGGCATTGGGCAAACAACGGGTCAGCGTCTGCGCAGGTCGATGTGGTTTATATGTCCGCGAATGGCGGAACGGTGCAGACCTTTGGCAAGGACGACGAAATTCACTCCGGTGCCGGAAATGATGAGATCTGGGGCGGCGGGGGAAGCGATGTCTTTCTTTTCTACGATAACAATGGCGCAGATATCATCCATGATTTCGGGGCTGGGACTGATGATCAAATCGCCATCGCGCATGACGTGAATGGCACCGGAGTGACCACATCTGCGGATGCTCTGGCCCGATTGACACAAGTCGGAGCCGATGCGGTTCTGGACCTTGGCGGTCAGAATAAGGTGGTCCTCAGGGGTGTCCAGGTGGAGACGCTGGACGCGCAGGACTTCGTCTTTTTCTGATGGTCCTCTTCTGAAAGAGCGGCGGCGCGATCGAAAAGCGACGCGCCGCCGCACGATCCGCCGCCCCCCGTTGTCAGGGGATGCGGGGCCCCGATCCTCTGGCATGGCGCGTGCCAAGGCTCGCCGTGCCGGGCCTTGCGCGCCCTCGAGACGGGGTTCGGCGCAATGCCGAGGTATCTGTCGCGGCAGGACCACGGCGATGGCGCTCCGTGGACACTATGACTTTGTTTACCCACAAGGTTTAGCAAGCCGGGCAGACAGCTCTGCGGGGGAAGACCATGGCGGTGACATCGGGTACCATTCAATTCCTGAACGATATAGCGACCACGTCACAGGTTCAGGATCCGAGCGGATATGCGATTGACCAGGGCCTCGTGGTGTCCGCTGCAACGACCGGCGGAGGGGGCGCGTCCCTGGGCGTGCTGAACGCGACGGCGTTCGGCCACGCCGCGCAGAACGGCGCGGACAAGACGCTGCGGGTGACGGTCGACGCAGCCACCACGCTCGACAGCGTCACGTTCGCGAGCAACGACGGGTCGGAGTTTCAGCTCGACGGCCTTGTCGTCGGCAGCATCAATGACGCCGGCAGCGTCACCTATACCGTGACGGCCCGGCGTGACGGCTCCGATGTCGGCTTCACGACCTTTACGTCAGCTACGCACACCTCAGGATCCAGCACCAGCGGCAACCGGACCATCAGTCTCGGGACTGACTTCGAAAACATCGATGCGTTTGTCGTCACGGCGACGGGCGACACCATCAATGTCCTCGGCTTCGATGATATCGTCCTCTCTGCCGCCGTCGTGCCCGCCCCGGAAACGACTCTGCCAATGGCGCCGACCGTCGATGAGGATAGCGCGGCCAACGCGATCAGCGGCATCTCCATCTCGCAGGCCAGCGTCGCGGCCAATTACAGCGTCACGCTGACCGCCGCCAACGGCGCCATCGACGTGACAGGCTTTGGCGGCGCCGCCACGACCGACAGTGACGGCAGCGATGGGACCCTGGCGTTCAACGGCACGCTCTCCGAGGTGAATACGGCGCTGAGCAATCTCACCTTCTCGCCCACGGACGGCTTCAGCGGGACGGCGTCGATCCAGGTTGACGTGAGCGATGGCGGCGGCGGGACGGACAGCGACACGCTGACTGTCACGGTACGCCCTGAGCCTGACGTTACCGATGTGGTCGAGCCTGTGGACGGCAGCTATCGCGCCGCCCAGACCATCGACTTCCTCGTCACGTACGACACGCCGGTCCTCGTGACCGGCGCCCCCCGTCTGGTGCTGTCCGTGGGCGGCGAGACGAAATACGCTGTCTACGAGTCCGGCAGCGGGACAACGGCGCTGGTTTTCCGCTACCAGCCCGCGAATGGCGATGCCGATGCGGACGGTATTTCCCTGACCAGCACGAATATCGACCTTAACACCGGGGCCATCGCGTCAGCCGATGGGGTCGCCGCGGCGCTGGCGCTCACCGGGCTCGACTCGCTGGCGAACGTGCGGGTGGATACCGCGGCGCCGGCGGCACCCGCCGTGCCCGATCTGAGCCCGGGCTCCGACTTGGGCCGCAGCAATTCGGACAACATCACCTACGATACGATGCCCACTTTTGAGGGCGGCGCGGGGTCTGTAGAAGCGCTTGCCACTGTCACCTTGGCAAGCGATCTCGATGGAGCGCTAGGGTCGACCACGGCTGACGCGAACGGCGCGTGGAGCTTTGAAGCCGCGGCCCTGTCGGGCGGTGACCATGCCATTACGGCAACGGCGACCGATGCGGCTGGAAACGTCTCTGCCGCGTCCACGGTGCTTGACATCACCATTGATGCCACGCCGCCCAGCGTCACCTCCGTGTCGATCCCGAACAGCGCGGCGAAGATCGGAGACGCGATCACCGTCAGCCTGTCCGCGAGCGAAGCAGGCCTCAGCCTGACCACCGGTACGGTGAACGGCGTCGCGGTGACTGGGTTCACAGACATCGGCGGCGGGGATTACACCGCCGTGTATACGGTGCAGGAGGGCGACCCGGACCGCGCGGCTGGCGAGGACATTCCCGTGACCTTCGTGCTGGCCGATGCCGCCGGGAACAACTCCGCTGCCTTTACGACCGCGATTTCCCAGGACGATGACGCGATCGACGGGTTCGACGATCCGCCCACCTATGTGCCGCCCGCGGACACTGTCCTCCAAGCCGACGGACGGGACCTCAGCCTCTCCCTCCTGGAGGGGGCGGGCGATCCGGAGGGCGCGCCGCTCACCGTGCAGATGCTATCGGCGACGTCGGACCGTCGCTCGGACGTCGCCCTCACGATGTCGGCCGGCGGCGTGGTCGTCTTCGACTCCGCCCAGTTCCGGTCGCTCACAGTGGGTGACCAGGAGACGATCACCCTCCGGTTCACGCTCTCCGATGGCAGCAAGACGACCGATGTCGCGCGGGACGTCACCGTCATCGGCGCCAGTTCCGGGCCGATCGCCGAGGATGACAGCTTTACGTTCACGGGAGGCACCGTCGAGCTGATTGGAAATGTTCTGGCAGCGAATGGCGGATTGCCCGACCGCGATCCGGATGGCGATGTGCTGCGGGTCACGGAGATAAATGGCAGGGTGCTCAGCGAAGGGGAGCCGACCATTCTCGATCTGGCCTCTGGCGCCATGCTCACGTTATTCGACAGCGGCGAATTCAGATATGCCCTGAACCGGGACGCCGAAAACGAGGCGCTGGCCGACCGGTTCGAGTATACGATCTCCGATGCCGCCGGAAACGAAAATACGGCAACCGTCTCATTCGCATATGATGCGTCGCTCGCAGATAATGCAGCGCGCATTTGGCTTTATAATGCAGAGGATCTTCCTGCCCTGACGGACCTGCCCAACTTTGGCCCGGGGGGAGCTCTCGTCCTGTCTTCTCAAGAGCTTACAATCGAACAGATTTCCGTGGTTTCGACGGATGCCGGTGCCTTTGTCGAGATTGACACGGATGGTGATGGCGTCGCCGATGCGACCGTGGACATATCGGAATCGTATGACGGAGGTGGATTTCTGACCAGCGCGATTGAGCAGGGCGGGACGACGCAATTCATCATTGAATATCTGCCGGACCTTCCAACGCTGGCGGAGACAATCTCAATAGCACCAAGCGCGATCAACGGTCTGATCGGGGAAGCGTTTCTGACGGGGAATGGCGCACGCGGGTACGATATAGCGTTCGTTGAAAGCCAGGCCGCGTTCGATAGCCTCATCGGCAGCTATATTGTGCGCGAAGATGGGACGATTGATACTGTCGAGATCGTGTTCGGCAATACGAACGAAACACCCGCGGGAGAAACCGTGCGTATTGCGCCTTTGGCTGACCGTGACGTTTTAGGCCTCTTCCTGATCGCGGGCGGGGCTGGCCTCGCCGATAGCGATACACTTGAGTTTGTCTCCGGGCCTGGCGATGCGACCACGCCTGCCAACGCCTTTGACGGCGAGACGCCCCTTCTGCTCGCCGATGGTCAGGTCGTCTCATCCGACGTTTTCCACATCTTCGGCGAATTGAATGAAGGGGGCGCTGAAATGATCTGGAGCGGCGTCGATCCAGCGGATGGAAGCCTGATGGTCGGCTTCGAAGATGTCCTCGGCGCGGAGACGGACCGAGACTATAACGACGTCATTATCGACGTTTTTGCAGCTTGAGATCCCTTAGGCGGGAGGCGACGGTCTGTGTGTGCGGCGGCTCGGGCCGATCAATCCGAGGCTGGGCCTGGTGTCGGCACGTCGCGCGGGGTCGGAGTGCTGAAGCTGGCGTTCACCGCGCGGTAGACGCTTAGGGGCGCGAACCGGCGAAACCCGGCCCGATCACGCGCGCTTCCGCCGATCGGATGCTGCGTCGCTCATCCCGGTCCGGGGCGTGGGATCGTCGCGCGCGGCAGCCCCTCGGGAGTGGGCGCAGCGCGACTGACCTCGCCCGGCGGCCTCCCGCGCGAAGCCACCGCCACAGCCGCCACAGGCCCGCCCGAGATGCGGCTCGACACCGTGTAAACCCCTGTCCGGAATGGTGTCGGATCGGCGTTCTTCTGCCCAAAACGGGGCGGCGGCCCTTGGGCTGACCCCGTGCGCAATCGCGAGCGTGACGTGCGCCCAAAAGGCGTTTACCACGATGGTGTGAGCCGACGCAGAGGCGGCCTCTTAGATCACATCGCGGTTGCCGGGCAGCCTTGCCGGGCCAAAAGACAGGGGTGTCTTATGTCTCTTCTCATCACCGGCGTCATCGACGGCCCACTTCCTCAGGGTCTGCCCAAGGCCATCGAACTCACCGCGCTCGACGACATCGCAGATCTGTCGCTCTACGGCATCGGGACTGCCAACAACGGCGGCGGTTCGGACGGCCAGGAGTTTACCTTTCCGGAGGTCGCGCTGGCCAAGGGCGAAACGATTTACGTTGCGAGCCAGGCAGCCGGTTTCAACAGCTTTTTCGGCTTTGACCCGGACTACATCTCGACGGTCGCGTCGTTCAATGGCGACGATTCGATCGAGCTCTTCAAGGATGGGGCGGTCGTTGACCTTTACGGAGACGTGAACTCCGCCAGCACGACCGACCCATGGAACTACATGGACGGCTGGGCCTACCGCAATGATGGTGCGGCGCCATCGCCCACGTTTGACATCAACGATTGGACAGTCTCCGGCCGCAATGCGCTGGATGGCGAAACGTCGAACGCGACGGCCGCGACGCCCTTTCCGATCGGGACCTACAGTGCCCGCAGCGTTGTCGCTGCGACGGATTTCGATGGCGGCGATGTGGGCCTGATCACCGGCTTTGATCCGGCGAACGACAACCTAGACGGCGGGCCGGGCGATTTCTTCGGCGTCGCCAACCTTGGGGCCTGGCCGCAAGGCGCCGGAGTGCCGTTCTCCATCGCCGACGATTCGGTTGTGGCGATCTCGGGCGGCGGCGTCCGTGACGGCGATGCGGAGGGCATCTTCGGGCAAAACGCCGATCCCGAGAACGACTTTTTCGCGATGTCGGACAGCGACGCGTTCAATGCGCAGCAGACCGCGCGCTGGACCTTCGACATCGCCGGGTTCTCCGATCTGGAGATCGCGATCGACATGGGCGGCATCTCGGACGATGCGTTCGGCGGGTATAATCTCGCCGAAACCGATGTGCAGTTCACCGTCCAGATCGACAACGGCGCGCTGCAGACGGTGTTTGACATCGACCCGGTCCAAGCCAGCGCCGCAGGATCGTTCACAACCCGGCCCAACGACGCAGGAGACGCCACGGGCGGCGGCAGTGTCCTCGACGTGTCCGGCGACGCGACGGTAACAAAGCTGCTGGCCGAGGACGGGTCGGAGGCGGACAACACCTTCGTCGACAAGTCCGACCCGGCGACGGGCGCGCTCGATACCTTCGTGACGTCGGTCGCGGGCACCGGCAGCACGCTGACGGTGACGGTGACGGCGGACATGCCGTTCGAGGCCTTCGCCTTTGACAACATCGAGATCACCGGGGCGCCCGGCGGGACGACGCCCCAGGCGATCTCGATCGCGCCGCTCGACGCCGACAAGCCCGAGGGCGACACGGGCACCACGCCCTTCACCTTCACGGTCAGCCGCACCGGCGACACGTCCGAAGCGGCGAGCGTCGACTTCGCGGTGTCCGGCGAGGCCGATGCCGCCGACTTTGGCGGAACCCTGCCCTCCGGCACGGTGAACTTCGCCGCCGATGAGGCGAGCACGACGCTGACGCTCGATGTCAGCGGGGATGAGACGCTGGAGCCCGACGAGGCCTTTACCGTGACGCTCAGCAATCCGGTGGGTGCCGATCTGGGCACCGCTACGGCTCAGGGTGTCATTCGAAGCGACGAACTGGACATCACGCTGATCAGCGAGATCCAGGGCAACGCAGCGACCTGGGGTGAACAATTCGGGCGCGACGATGCCACGCCCTTTTTCGGAGCGACGGTCAGCGTTTCCGCCGTCGTCGTCGGGGATTTCCAGAACGGCGACGCGGATGACACGCGCAACCTTGGCGGCTTCTACCTGCAGGAGGAAGATGCCGATGCCGATGCGGATGACACAACCTCCGAGGGGATCTTCGTCTTTGAAGGCGGCGATGAGACGCTTCTCGACGTCAATGTCGGGGACCGGGTCACCGTCACGGGGACGGCGACGGAGTTCTTTGGAGAGACACAGATCTCCGTCTCTTCGGTCGTCATCGAGGAGAGCGAGGTCGCGCTGCCCACGGCTGCCGAGATAACCTTTCCGGTCGCCTCCACGCTGGTGAATGCGGACGGGCAACTGATCGCAGACCTCGAAGCGTACGAGGGCATGCGCGTCGAGGTGCCCCAGACGCTCACCGTTGGGGATCTCTTCAGCTACGGTCAGTTTGGCGAGATCGGGCTCAACGCCGGCGGGCCGATCGAGACCTATACCCAGAACAACGCCCCCAGCGTCACGGGCTTTGCCGCGTATGTCGACGAAGCCGTGCGCAACACGGTGGTGATCGACGATGGCCGGACGGAGCGGAATCCCGACGTACTTCCCTATCCCGACGGCGCGTTTGACGTGGGTGATGGGCTGACGGGGGGCGACACTGTCGAGGATCTGGTTGGTGTGCTCCGGTTCAGCCGAGGCTCGGGCGGCTTCGGCGACGAGAACTACCGGATCAATCCGACCGAGGCGCCGACCTTCGTCGATACGACCCCGCGCGAAGAGGTCGTTCCCGATGTGGGCGGCTCGCTGAAGGTCGCGTCGTTCAACGTGCTGAACTATTTCAATGGCGACGGGCTGGGCGACGGCTTTCCCACCCCGCGTGGCGCCGACACGCCGGAGGAGTTCGCGCGGCAAACGGAGAAACTCGTCTCTGCGATTTCGGCAATTGACGCGGACGTCGTGGGCCTCATCGAGATCGAGAACGACGGCGATGAGGAGAACAGCGCCATCCAGTCGCTGGTGGATGAGCTCAACCTTGCGGGCGGCACGTATGCGGCTGTCGAGGCCGGGCGCGTGGGCGGTGACGCGATTGCCGTCGGCTTCATCTACGACACGACGACTGTGTCTCTGACGGGCGACTTTGCCGTCCTCGACAACACCGTCGACGCGCGGTTCGACAGTGACAACCAGCGCGCCTCGCTGGCGCAGACCTTTACCGAGATCGACAGCGGCGAGAGCTTTACGGCGGTCGTCAACCACTTCAAATCGAAGGGGTCTCCGGTGGCGGGGACCCCAGGCGATGAGGACATCGGCGACGGCGCCGGAAATGCGAACGCCACCCGGACCAATGCCGCCGAGGCGCTCGCCGACTGGATCGCCACGGACCCGACAGGGAGCGGCGACGCGGATGTGCTCATCATCGGCGATCTCAATGCCTACATGATGGAGGACCCGATCCAGGCCCTTCTCGACGGGTCGGACGACATCCGCGACACCGCCGACGACCTGCAGCTGCTGACCGAGGACAACACCTTTGGCTTCCCGCTCGATCTGGGCACCGCGCCCCAGGTCCAGGCCTTTGGGGCGCTCGATTATGCGCTCGGCAACGAGAGCCTCGCCGGGCAGGTCACCGGCGCGGCGGCGTGGAACATCAACGCGGTGGAGCCCGCCTATATCGACTACAACGAGGAGTTTAAGCCCGAGGACGCGGACCTCTTCGCGCCCGATCCCTTCCGCTCTTCGGATCACGACCCGATCATCGTCGGGCTTGATCTGGGGGGCGCGGCGGAGCCCGAGACCGCGCTCGCCCGCGTCGCCTTTGAGGAGCGGCGGTTCTTCGACAAGGCGGTGGCGACGGTCGATGGCGTCGAGGTCGGCAGCATCAACGTGCCATGGCTCGCCTGGGATCTGGAGATCGACGGGCTCGGCTTGACGATCGAGGCGCGGGACGACCGGGCCTTCACCCCCGATTACGTGTCGGCGCTGGGTCAGGGCATCGGTGTGTGGTCCGTCTTTGCCGACCGGTTCTTTGGTTTCGAGAAGAAGGCGGTCAATGGCGCGCAGGTGCTTTCCTTTGCCCTGGAGGACGATCAGGGCCTCGGCGATGCGCTTGACGTGACGTTTGAGTTTGAACGGGTGCGCCGCTCCGACGAGGTGGAGCTGATCTTCTATGACGAGACCGAGGAGGTCGACCGTGTGCTCCTCGAAATCGAGGACAACCGGGTCAGCTACGATCTGGAGGGCGAGACGACGTTTGATCGCGTGGAGATCGGTGCCGAGGGGCGCGGGTTGTTCACCGTCGGGGCCGTCGAGTTCAACCGTCTGGTGGAGGACGATGGCCTCAACGTGGTCTAGCGGCCGCAGCTGAGCGGAAGCGGTGGCGCACGGGTGCCCTCGCCTCCAATGCAAAACCCGAGACCAGGCTGATCCGATCACAGGCGACGCGCTCTAGCTGACGAGCGCCACATCGTAGGCTGCGAGCTTTCGGTCCGAACTGGCGAGGTGCAAGCCCTCGCATTGCGCCTGCGCGATGAGCATCCGGTCGAACGGGTCGGCATGATGGAGCGGCAGGGCCGCGGCCGTCTCTGCGTGAGTCCAGGATATCGGCAGCGGGCGGCAGCCGGCATCGACCGCGACGTCAAAGAGTTCGCGCGGCACGTCGAGCTTGCCGAGCGCGCGCTTGATGCCGATCTCCCAGACGCTTGCGGCCGAGACATAGACCTCCGCGCTCGTGATTGCCGCCGCCTGGGGCGCGCTCAGCCTGGGGTCGTTCAGCACAGCCCAGAGCAAGACATGCGTGTCCAGCAGCAGCCGCATCTACAGCTCGGTGCTGCGCTCGAACATCTCGGCAATCGCGTCATCCCCTTCGAACACGTCGTCGGGCAGGGTGAACGCGCCCGCCATTGCTCCGATCAGGGGCCGTCCGACGGGGCGCTCGGCCGCGACGATCCGCGCTACCGGGCGCCCGTACCGCGTCAGCTCGATGGCCTCGCCGGATTCCGCACGGCGGATCAACTCCGCGAACTGGGCTTTCGCTTCGGCGATGGCAATCTTCACGGGGCACCTCCATAAGGTGACCATAATGTAGGTCATTGACGACCAGGGCGCAACCGCGCGACACGCGAATTGCCGCGCGGTGTGGCATTGGACAGGGCTCAGGCCGCAGGCCGTGCGCGCTTGCGCTTCTTCTTGGCCCAGAAGGGGGGGATGTCCCCCGCCATAATGCAGCCATAGGGATCGATGTAATCCTCGATCTCCGCCAGCCCGTAAGAGGCGATCTGGGAGACCACCGCGTCGGCGTCCTTGTAGCTCGACGGCAGCTCGGATGCGTCGACGCCCCCGGCGAAGAAGCGCACGTCGAGGCCCGCTGTCTCCGCCTTCAACGCCTGGTCCGGCGTTACGCCGCCCATGCGCCGCTTGTGCTCGGAGCGCGAGACGTTGCGCCCCGCGCCATGCGGGCTGAAGCCCAGGCCGTGGGCCGCATCCTTGCCGCGCACGACCAGCACGGGCTGGGCCATATTGAGCGGAATGAGCGTGCGCGCCGTGGCATCGGGGGCGAAGCTGTCCCAGGCCGGCGTTGCGCCCTTGCCGTGATAATAGAGCCCGCCGCGCTCGAAGACGAAGTTGTGCTCGTTCCAGAACCGCTCCCCCGGCGCGGCGCCTGCACGGTCTGCCGTGCGGTCGTGGATCGCCTCATGGTTGGCCTTGGTCCAGGCGCGGATGAGCTGGAGGGCGGCCCAATAGGCACGGCCCTCCGCGCTGTCCGCCGGGATCCACGCGTTTTGCTTGGGCACCGATGGCGCCAGCTCGGCGCGCACGCGCTCCGCCACCGCCATCCCGGCCTTGTAGACCATCGCCCCCGGCCCGCGCGAGCCGTGGTGCGTGATCAGGGCGGTGCGCCCCGTCGCGCGGGAGCGGCCGACAAAGAGAAAGTGGTTGCCATCGCCCTGCGTGCCGAAGTGCGTTTCGACCATGCGGGTGGTCTTCTCGCCGTTGCAAAACGGGTTCTCGCGCATCGCCTCGGCGACGGCGCGGGGCGGTGCCCAGCGGTCGCCCTCGGGCCGCCCGCCCGGGCCGAAATGGGTGACGGCCGTCGCGGCGTCGAGCACGGCCTTCGGATCCGCCGGACCGAGGTCGGTGATCATCACCGAGCAACAGATATCGGCGGAGTGCATGCCCGGATGGAGCGCATCGCGCGCGGCGGCGATACCGCCGACAGGGATCGTGCCGACCGGCCCGGCGGGGCAGGCGTCCGGCATGATCGCGCCGGCCTCGATTGTCGGCACGCGCAGAAGCTCCGTCATCGTGGCGCGGACCTTGGCGACGTTGTCTTCCTCATCGGGGTTCGCGGCGTCGATGTTGACGTGACATGGCACCTCACCGCGCCGACGCAGCGGACGCGTGACCGGAATGGGCGGGATCTCGGGCGCCAGCACGTCGCGGATCCGGACGAGGCCATAGCCCTCGGCCCGCAGTGCATTGGCCCGGGCGAGAAGCTCGGGAAAGCGTGGGCTTGGCGGATGCCCCCATTCTTTGAGGTGAGTGCCCGTGACGGGATCAAAATCAGGCGTGTCGGTCATCGGTTCAGTCTTTCGCATCGGCGCGCAAGAAACGCGGCAGAGGTCCGGGGGACAAGGGAGATCATGAGATGTCTGGATCGAGTAAAGCGATGTAATCCCACGGGCATTCCCCCGGAATGGTCTGCAGGGTTTCCCCTCTGGATCTGGCGACAAGGGGCGATGAAATTGAAACGCGCTCTTCCGATTGAGCTACGCGCCGTCATGGTCGGCGCGACGGGATTCGAACCCGCATCCTCGGGTGTACAAACCTGTAATTCCATCAGCATTCGCCAGAGTTCAGTCCTTTTTGCGTCCTTTTGCTGTTGCGTGGAGGCATGGCGATGGGCGACACGGGAGAGTGACAATCCAGGACCACCGGCGCACCCGCACCGGTGGGGGCATCGCACCCCGGCCCTTGCGGGCTGACCCTGTCATTCCACCGGCATGCGCCGTTCGTCATCCTTTCGTACGGATCGGGTCGGGCGGGCCGTGCATGGCCCCCCCGAATGTCAAAGGTCGATGGCCTGGATCTGGCGCGTCCAATGCGCCGCCCCGGCCCGACCTGCGGCGAAGTCCGCGATCTGGTCAAAGACGGCATCCGAGAAGCCGCCGATGTTCAGCACGTCCGCCTGCGTCTTGGCCTGGGTCGTGCCGTAAGGCGCGATATCCAGACAGACGAGCTTGGCCCTCGGGTTGCGCCCCTTCAGGGCCTCCCATTCGCGCATCGTGGCCGTTGCCTCGCGTCCGCTCCCGGCATCGATCCAGGATTGGTTGTCCGACACGATCACCACCAGATCCGGCGCCAGCCGTCTTGCGTTCAGCCACGCCAGCGGTGCGGAGACGGTTGTCCCCCCGCCGCCGAGGCCTGCGAGCGTTTCGGCGTTCGTCAGGATCGTGTCGCGGGCCCGCAGCTTGACGTCCCGGACACGGGTGGCGAACGGAAGCACGCGGCCCCCGCGGTTCTGACGCAGCATCGCTGCAGCGACCAGACCGGCCACATCCACATGACGCACCTTCGACGGCTTGCCCCGCTCGACCCCGGTCACCGGCCACGTCATCGAGCCGGAGACGTCCGGCGCCACGACGATGTGCCCCTTCAGCTTCGGCACGTTTGCGACGGCACATTCCATCGCGTCGTGCAGGGCCTCGCGGATCTCGCCCGGCATCCCCGGGTCGAGGTTCTGCGCCGCCACCATCAGCTGGTAGGGAAAGGCGCGGGCCTGTGCGATCAGCTCGGCGTCGCGCAGCTTGGCCGCCACCTGACGCACCTCGGTCTTCACGCCGAAGACGCCGTGACGGTGGAAGGTGTTCAGGTTTTGACGCACCATCTGCCAGGAGCCGTTGCGCGCGATGCGCGCCCATTGGCGGGTCGAACGCGCCAGCTGCGTCAGCATCTGGAACGGTACGTCCGGCACCGCGCCCGTCCCCGTCTCCTTGAAGACAAGCCAGGCTTGCAGCGCCTCCGGCAGCAGCGACACGTCGCACGGACGCCCGATGATCCAGGCAAAGAGCGCCTCGCGCTCCGGCGTCGCCGGCTTTGGGTGCACCATCTTGATGACGTCCGCCAGCGACGGGTCATTCCCGACGTAAGCGTTCAGCATCGCCCGGTCGGATGCGGTGTTCAGCCAGGTCTGCACCATCGCTTTCGGCGCCGTTCCAAGGGACTTGCGCCCCGTCTGACCGGAGCGGACCACCTGCACGAAGGTGCGCAGCATCTTGCCATTGTCCACCACCCGCCCGAACACCTGCCGGAAGAGCGCCGGATCACGCCGCGCCAACACCGCCAGCAAGACGGCTGGCATGTCCTTCATGTAGCCTTTCTGGCGCGCATAGATCGCCGTTTTGGCCAGGATCTCGGGCGCAACGACCTCCGCCGCGACGCACACCTCCTCCAGCTCCGCCTGGGCGGTCTGGTAGTAGGTGCCCCCGAATGTCCCCGTGACGGCCAGCTGGGCCAGGGCATGGGCATCGCTGTAGGCGTAGGCCGGCGCTCCGTGCGCGTTGTGAGCCTCCGCACGCGGAAGCAGCCGGCCTTTGGTCGATGCAAACACGGATTTGTTTGCCATGTCTCTCTTCCTTCTTTCGAACGCCCCCTTTGTGCGGGGATTCGGCAGGGAGGCGTAGGAAAATCGAAAAACTGCACAACGCGTTGATAATAAACAAAAAATCAGGCATTGCGCGGAGCAAGCTACTGGAAATACTATCTTAGGCGATAGGATTGTATCATAAGGGATAAGCGCCGTGCGCAACGTGGTCATCGGCTTTCTGGGCACCCAGCTCGATCGGGGGATTCGTCGCCGCTGGAAGCCGACGCCGAGCCTCTTTGTCCATGACGGGTTTGAGGTGGAGCGGCTGGAGCTGCTCCATGACGGCCGTCACATCCGGCTGGCCGAGGGGATCAAGGCGGAGATCGAGAGCCTCCATGGCGCGGAGGTCCGGCTTGTCCGCCTGGACCTCGACGATCCGTGGGATTTCCAGGAGGTCTACGGCAAGCTCTTCGATTTCGCCCGCGCCTATGGTTTTGACGAGGACCGCGAGCACTATCACGTCCATCTGACGACGGGCACGCATGTGGCGCAGATCTGCTGGTTTCTGCTGACCGAGAGCCGGCACGTCCCCGCCCGCCTTGTGCAGACGGGTCCGCCGCGGGGTGCGGGCACGGCGCCGTCGCTCGACATCATTGACCTCGATCTGAGCCGGTACAACGCGCTGCAACAACGCTTCGACGTGCTCTCGCGCGCGTACAGCGACCTGTTGAAAGGGGGCATCGCCACGCGCAACGCCGCCTACAACGCGCTGATCGACCGGATCGAACTGGTCGCCTCCAGCTCCGATGCGCCGATCCTGCTCCTGGGGGAGAGCGGGACGGGCAAGAGCGAGCTGGCGCGCCGGATCTACGAGCTGAAGCTGCAGCGGCGGCGCGTGAAGGGGCGGCTGGTGCAGATCAACTGTGCCACGTTGCGAGGCGGCACCGCGCTGCCGACGCTCTTTGGGCAGCGGCGGGGCCATACGGGGCAGGCAGGCTCCGAGCGCGGCGGGCTGCTGCGCGAGGCGGATGGGGGTGTGCTCTTTCTCGACGAGGTCGACGTGCTGGATCACGACGCGCAATCGCTGCTGCTGCATGCTGTCGAGACCGGGCGGTATTACCCGCTGGGCTCGGATCACGAAGTGACCAGCCGGTTCCACGTCATCGCCGCCGCCAACCGCGATCTGGTCGCCATGACGGCCGATGGCGCGTTTCGACCCGACCTGCTGTCGCGCCTCAACCTGTGGAGCTACACGCTGCCCGACCTGCGCGCGCGCCCCGAGGATCTGGAGCCCAACCTGATGTATGAGCTGGCCCGCGCCGAGCGCACGCTCGGCACGCAGGTCGGGTTCAACACCGACGCGGCGGAGGCCTATCTGCGCTTCGCCCGCGACCCGGCCACGCGGTGGCCAGGCAACTTTCGGGACCTCTCCGGCTCCATTCAGCGCCTGTGCACCCTCGCGCCGCGCGGCCGTATCACGCGCACCATGGTCAACGCCGAAATCGCAACGCTGCAGTCCATGTGGCAGGGGGCGGAGCGGGATGACGACGTGCGCCTCATCGCGACCGTGCTGGGCCCGGCCGCCCATAGCCTGGATCCGTTCGACAGGGTGCAGCTCGCCGCGACGATTCGTGTGTGCCGGTCTTCGGCGACGCTCAGTGCTGCGGGCCGCACCCTCTTCGCCGCGTCGCGTCAAAGAAAGGCCAGCCAGAACGATGCCGACCGTCTGCGCAAATACCTGGCGCGCTTCGATCTGAGCTGGGATGCGCTTGCCTAGCGGGGCAGACCGCGCGTTCGGGGCGCTCAGGCCGCCAGAAAGCTCTCAAAGTCCTGCACGCGGGTCGCCCAGGAGGTCTCCAGATATTCCACCATCTGCACGACCAGACCGCACGCCCCGCGCCGGCAGAAGTAGCGGATGGTCGCCCCGCCCACCTTCTGGTTGCCACTGTCCAGGTAGGTCGTCTCGACCCAGAAGGTGCTGTGGCGTCCCCGCGAGAGGGATTGCGCGACAATACGCGTCTCGGCACGCGTGACCCCGTCGCGCCGAAGGATGGCCCGGTAGATCTCCAGTCCGGCCTGCATCGCCGCACGTGTCTGGTAGACGATCACCCGGCCGTCCACATAGACCGGGAGCGCCACATCGCATTTGGCACTCAGACGGTCAAACTGACCAGTCAAAACGCTGTTCGAAATATCCTGAAAGAAGCAATCATAGGCCATGCGAGTCTCGCATCTCCGGAACAAGGATGAAAATGTGTCGTATGGGTAAGTGTGGCCAAGGTACCGCAACGGCAAGTGGCCACGAGACGCGCGTAAACTATTGCGCTCGAATGTTCAGCTCAAATACGACGCTTCACGCGCCGTATCCGGCATACTGTAAATTTTCCCACCTTAAAACTTAACACTCGCAAATTTGTGATGGACAAATACGGGTGGTGTCTAACGTCACCTCCCTCCCACCCCCGGAGCCAGACTGACAGGACGGGGAGGCCGCTGCCCTCCCCCTTTCTCCTGCGCCCGTCCACTGAACTTGTCCACTGCGCCCACCCGCGCGGGGCCTAATGCGCGCGGACCGCTTCTTCCAGAAAACCGCTCATCCACTGCACGCTCACTGCTGTGTCGTCCCGTCCGCTGAGGGACGTCAGGCCCGCCTCCGCGGCAGCGCCCATCCGGTCGGCCCGCCGATGGATCAGGTCGGCATTCAGCTCCGGCGTGAAATCCGGGTGCTGCTGGATCGCCAGAAAGTGGTCGCCCAGCGTGAAGCCGCTGATCGGGCAGAATGCGCTGGACAGGAAGACGCGGGCCCCGTCGGGCAGCGCCGTCACCTGATCCTGGTGCATCGCGTGCAACGAGACGCTTTGCGCCCGCGCGGCCCAGCCCGTGTCCGCGACCACGTCCACCGGCATGAGGCCCACGCCCCAGCCTTTGTCAGAGCGCGAGACCTCCCCGCCGAGGGCATGCGCAATGGCCTGGTGGCCATAACAAATCCCGATCAGCGGCTTGGCCGCGGCATGCAGGGCCCGAATGAACTCAAAGAGCGTATCCTGCCAGTCCAGATCCTCGAAGACCGAGTATTTGCCCCCGGTGATCAGGTAGGCGTCAAAGGTGTCGATGGCGGGCAGGGTGTCCGTGACGGCACTGATGACGGTCCACTCGGCCTGGGGCAGATGCGGCGCCAGCGCCCCCCGGAAACGGTCCGGCGACGGCGGATGCTTGGAGGGTTCGTTCGGGTCGCGATGGCCGATGTGTAGGATGCAGATCTTCATGTCCAGAGACTCCGGTTGACGTGCCACGGTGCGTAGCCCGTCCGCCAGAAGGCCTCCAGATTATTGGTGCAGGTTATGCCGCCATAAGGCGCAAGGCATAACGCAAACTTATGCCTATGTCAGACGCCTCAATAATCTTTCCGGACCGTTGCCGCATGCTTAAAGATGATTCTCAGCGAACGTCCATAAAGGGTAAAACAAGCATTATGGCGACTGAGAATTCTTCCATAAGTAAACCACGGGATGGCGCTGTGCTCTCGACAACGGACGGGACGGCGCCCCTGATGCTGTCCTTTCCGCATTCCGGCGACGTCTACCCCGATGACTTCGGCTATGATCCGGCGCTGAGCTACGCCCAGATCGACCACCCCTCCGACAAGTTTGTCGACGAGCTTTTTGGCGCCGGGAAGGCGCTCGGTCTCAGCACGATCAAGGCCAACTTCCCGCGCGCCTATGTCGATGTGAACCGGCACCAGCATGACATCGACGCCGAAATGCTCGACACACCGGAGGCGTGGCCGGGGCGGTTTCTGCCCAGCGGGTCGGTCCAGGTCGGCGCGACCCTGTTCTGGTCCAAGGCCTACGGCACGCCGATCTACAACCGCAAGCTCAGCGTTGCGGAGGCCCATCACCGGCTGTCGTGCTACTTCATCCCCTACCACCAGACGATGACACGCATGGTCGAAGACCTGCGCGCCCGGCACGGCGAGGTCTACATCGTCGACTGTCACTCCATGACCCAGTTCGACCACAAGCTGCGGGGCGGCAAAGAGCGCCCGCAGATCGACATCGGCACCCGCAACGGCGCGTCCTGCGCCCCGGATCTGGCGGACAAGATGGCCGAGCTCTTTGCCGCGCGCGGCTACGACGTGGGGATGAACAAGCGCTTCATCGGGGGCGAGATCACGCTGCGGTACGGCTGGCCCAAGATCGGCCAGCACATCTTCCAGGTCGAGGTTCGCCGCGATCTCTACATGGACGAGGCGACGCGCATGCGCACCGAGAACTTCGACAAGGTCCAGGCGGACTGCGCCTGGGTGCTCCAACACTTCAAGTCCTACACCGAAACCCGAACAGGCGCGGCCGAGCCCGCAGTCCTGGAAGCCCTATGATGCCGGAGGTATCCATGAAGAAATCCCTGATCACGCTTGGTGTCGCCGCGGCGCTGGCGTTGCCCGCTGCCGCGGGCGCCGAGACCTTACGGATGGCGTTCTCGTCCGCGCCGCGCTCGATCGACCCCTATCCGTTTGGCGGCACGCCGACCGCCTCGCTGAAGGAGCACGTCTTCGAGGCGCTCGTGGCGGCCGACGACAGCCCGCTCTTGGCCACGCAGTGGGAATGGACGAGCCCGACCTCCCTCGACGTGACGCTGCGCGACGACGTGACCTTTCACGACGGCGGCGCCTTCACCGCGCGCGATGTCGTCTACTCCGCCTGCCGGATGATGTATCTCATTGATGGCAAGCGGAATCTGCTGACGAGCTCCATGGGGCCCGTGGCCGACGTGGTGGCCGTCGACGATCACACGGTCCGCTTCGAGATGAAGGCGCCCTACCCGCTCTGGGTGCAGAAGATGAAGTTTCTCTCGATCCTGCCCGCCTCCGGCGCGGACGTGCCGGACGGCCCGATCTCCTACGACGATCAGGGCGATTGCGGCATCACCGCCTATCCCGCGCGCGCCGAATTCGAGGCAGGCGACGCCGCCATCGGCACCGGCCCCTACACCTTCGTGCGGTTTGACAAGTCCGGCGAGGCCGACCTGGCCAAGAACCCCAACTATTGGGGCGGCGCGCCGGAGTGGGACGCGGTGGAGATCCGCACCATCGGCAATGCCGGGGCGCGGCTGGCCGGTCTGCTGGCCGGCGATTTCGACCTGATCGAAAACCCCACCACCGAAGACCTGCCCGGCCTGGAGGCCAACGAGGACCTGACCTACACGGCGATCCCCTCCTGGCGGTCGATCTTTCTGGTGCTCGACGTGAACCCGGAGGGCGCACCCGGCGTCACCGCGGCCGACGGCTCCGCGCCGCTCGCGGATCTCAGGGTCCGTCAGGCGATGTCCATGGCGATCAACCGCGAGGCGATCACCAGCCGCCTCTTCGGCGGCGAAGCGACGGTGGCCAACCAGTTTGCCCCGAGCTACCGCACCGGCGCGCCGGAGATGCCCGACCTCGCCTATGACCCGGAAAAGGCCAAGGAACTTCTGGCCGAAGCAGGCTACGCCGACGGCTTCGAGATCGACCTTTTCGCCCCGTCCGACCGCTACGCTAACGGCGCGCGCGTGGCGCAGGCGGTCACGCAGTACCTGTCGCGCATCGGCATCACGGTGAACCTCAAGACCGAGCCATGGTCGGTCTTTGCGGGCAAGCGGCGCGAGAACGAGCTGGGGATCTTCCTCTATGGGTGGGGCCACCCGCAGGGCCCGGCGCAGATGATCTCCTTTGCCTTCGCCTCCCGCGATGCCGAGCTCGGCCTCGGCGCATCGAACTACTCGAACTACCAGAACGACGCGTTCGACGACGCGATGCGGGCCTGGGCGATCGAGACCGATGACGCCAAGGCGAACGCGCTGCTGGGCGACGCGATGCGCGTGGCCGTCGCCGACCTGCCGGGCATCCCGCTCTACTACCAGCACACGATCTGGGCGCACCGCGCCGATCTGGAGGTCAACGGCCGCCAGGACGAGCGCACCAGCGCCACGACCGTGACACGCAAGTAAAGCGACACCGCATCGGGCCGCACAAACCGGCCCGATGCGCCTGATCTCGTTTCTCGCCAAGAGGGGGCAACCATGTTGAATTTCGTCGCCAGACGATTGGGACAGAGCGCGGTTCTGGTTCTGATCATGTCGGCTTTGGTCTTTGTCGGCATGTACGTGGTCTCCGACCCGGTTGCCGTGCTGGCGGGGGAGGACTTCACCGAGGAGGACCGCGTCGCGCTGGCCCAGGAGCTGGGGGTCGACCGGCCGCTGATCCTGCAATACGCGGCCTTTCTCGGCAATGTGGTCCGCGGCGATTTCGGCACCTCGTTCGTGTACAACCGCCCCGTGCTGGAGCTGATCCTTGAACGGCTCCCGGCGACGCTGGAGGTCGCGTTCTTTGCGATGTTCATCGGGCTCGTGGTCGGCATCCCCCTGGGCGTCTACTCCGGCCTCAACCAGAAAAAGCCCGCCACCAAGGTCATCAGCTTCTCGACGACGGTCGGCTATTCGATCCCCAACTTCTGGCAGGGTGTGCTGCTCATTATGCTCTTCTCGGTCTGGCTGCAGGTCCTGCCGGCGTCGGGCCGGGGCGACACGACCCAGATCTTTGGCGTCGGCTGGTCGATCTTCTCGCTCGATGGGCTGAGCCACCTGATGCTGCCCGCGCTCAACCTCGCGATCTACACCATCTGCCTGCAGGCGCGCCTCGCGCGCTCGGGCACCCAGGAGGTGATGTATCAGGATTACATGACCTTCGCCCGCGCCAAGGGCATCAGCCGCGAGCGGATCGTGCGGCGGCATCTGGTGCGCAACATCCTCATCCCGATCGTCACGATCACCGGCCTGCAGCTCGGGGGCCTCATCGCCTTTGCGACCGTGACGGAAACGGTCTTCTCCTGGCCCGGCATCGGCAAGCTCCTGCTCGACAGCATCCACAATTCCGACCGGCCCGTCGTGGTGGCGTATCTCATTCTGATCACGCTGATGTTCGTCACCATCAACTTCGTCGTCGACGTGCTCTACGCGCTGCTCGACCCCCGCATCCGCTACACGTGAGGAGGGTCCAAGATGCCTGCTGACGCAACCACCACCGACGTCGACTCCGCCCTCAAGGCCGAAGCCCAGGAACCCAGCTTTGCCCAGAAGTTCTGGAAGGTCTTTCGCGGCCATCCCGCCGCACTCGCGGGTCTGATCGGGATCATCGTCTTCGTCCTCCTTGCGATCTTCGCCCCGGTGATCGCGCCGCAAGACCCCTACGACCAGACGCAGCTCGACATTCTCGACGGGCTGCTGCCCCCCGGCTCACAGCTCTGGGACGGCACGCCGAGCGTGCTGGGGACGGACGCGCTGGGGCGCGACATCCTCTCGGCCGTGCTCTACGGCCTGCGGATCTCCCTCTTCGTGGCGCTCGTGGCGGTGATCGTGGGCTCGGCCATCGGCGTCTTCATGGGGCTGCTGGCGGCCATGAAGGGCGGCTGGGTCGAAACCGTGATCATGCGCACGGTCGATCTGAAGATGAGCTTTCCCGGCATCCTCCTGGCGCTCATGGTGCTCGCGGTCTTCGGCACCGGCATCGACAAAGTCATCATCGCGCTCATCATCGGGGCCTGGGCCTCTGAGGCGCGGCTGGTGCGGGCGGTGGCCCTGTCGGAACTCAAGAAGGAGTATATCGACGCCGCGCGCCTCGCCGGGCTCTCGGACTGGCGGATCATGGGGCGCTTTCTGTTCCCCAACTCGATTTCCCCCGTCCTCGTGGTGCTGCCGATGTCGATCTCCGGCGCGATCGGCGCGGAGGCAACGCTCTCGTTCCTCGGGGTCGGGGTGCCGATCACCGAGCCGTCGCTCGGCCTGCTGATCGCCAACGGCAACGACTACATCCTGTCGGGCAAGTGGTGGATCTCGCTCTTTCCGGGCCTTGTGCTCGTGGGCCTCGTGCTCTGCATCAACGTGGTGGCCGACCGGCTGCGCGACCACGCCAACCCCTATCTGCGCGGAAAGGACTGAGCCATGAGCGACCGTCTGATCGAAGTCGAAGACCTCACCATTGCCTATCCCATGGCCGACGGGGAGGTCTTTCGCGCCATCGACAATTTCTCGATGAGCGTGAACCGGGGCCAGATCGTGGGGGTTGTCGGCGAAAGCGGCGCCGGCAAGTCCACCATCGGCAAGGCCACGCTGGGGCTGCTGGACGAAAACGCCGTGATCGACACCGGCGGCGTGTCGCTCGACAAGGTGATGGTGACCCAGCTCGAAGAGCATGCCTTCACCGACATCCGCGGCAACAAGATCGGCTACATCTACCAAAACCCGATGACGGCGCTGAACCCCGTGCTGACCATCGGGGAGCAGATGATCGAGGCGATCGAGGCCAACACCGACAAGCGCGGTGCCGCCGCGCGGGCCTATGCCATTCACCTGCTGGAACAGGCGGAGGTGCCGCAGGCGGAGGATCGGCTCTCCAAGTACCCGCACCAGCTCTCGGGCGGGCTCTGTCAGCGCATCGTTTTTGCCATCGCGATCAGCGCCAAGCCGGACCTCATCATCGCCGATGAGCCGACGACGGCGCTCGACGTGACGGTGCAAAAGGCGGTGCTCGACACTTTGGTGAAACTCACCCGGCAGGAGAATATCGCGATCATTCTGATCACCCACGACATGGGGGTCGTCGCCGAGATGTGCGACTATGTCTACGTGCTGCGCCACGGCAAGCTCGTGGAGGAGGGGCCGACCGCGCAGGTCCTCAAGCACCCGACCCAGCCCTACAGCCGCGAGCTGATGGCCGCGATCCCCCGGATCGACCAGAAGGTCGAGCGCTTCGCCGTCCCCGGCGGGCTCGGGCAGGCCGAGGACCGGCAGCGCGCGATCCAATATCTGATGTCGCGCAAGGCGGAGGCGGGGGAGGCGGGCGCGCCGCTCCTGAGCGTGCGCAACCTCTCCAAGACGTTCACCACAAAGGCCACCGCGCTGAAGGCGGCCAGCGCGTTCAAGGCGGTCTCCGACGTGAGCTTCGACGTCATGCCCGGTGAAACGCTGGGGATCGTTGGCGAGAGCGGATCAGGCAAGTCGACCGTGGGGCGCATGATCCTGGGCCTGCACACGCCCGATCCGGGCTACGAGATCCGCTACCGCGGGCGCGACGTGAACGAGCTGACGTCCCGCGCCGAGAAGCTGGCGCACCGGCAGTCGCTGCAATGCATCTTTCAGGACCCCTATTCCTCGCTCAACCCGCGCATGACGGCTGGGGACAACATCACCTACGCCCTGCGCGCCCATGGCACGATCGACCGGGGCGAGGCTCGCCAGCTTGCGGGCGACCTGATGGAGCTGGTGGGCCTGCCGCGCGCCTCCGCCCGCAAGATGCCGCACGCCTTTTCGGGCGGCGAGCGTCAGCGGATCGGCATCGCGCGGGCGCTGTCCTTCCGGCCGGACTTCATCTTCTGCGACGAGCCCACCTCGGCCCTCGACGTGACGGTTCAGGCGGAGCTTTTGAACCTGATGAAGGACCTTCAGGACCAGCTTGGCCTGACGCTTCTCTTCGTCAGCCACGATCTCGCGGTGGTGCGCCAGATGTGCGACCGGGTGATGGTGATGAAGAGCGGCGAAGTGGTCGAGGCCGGCGCGTGCGACAAGGTGCTCGTGGCCCCCGATCACCCCTATACGCAGGGGCTCCTCGATGCGATGCCGCGCTTTCGGCCGGAGGATGCAGCATAAGAATTGTTTTGAATGGCTCCCGAAACAGGGCAGAATCGATCTGAACGCGCGAGGGAGCCATAAGGCAACGGTATGGCAGACGGCACCAAATCCAACCGTATCCGGCGTCTCAAACACATCGAGGCGTTCTCGGCGGTCATTTCGACGGGCTCGTTTTCGGCCGCGGCGCGCCAGCTCGGCGTGTCGCAACCGGCGATCAGCCAGTTGATCAAGGTGCTCGAGGAAGCCATCGGCGCGCCGCTCTTTATCCGGCGCAACGGCGCGATCTTTCCGACCAACCGCGCCGAGAGCCTGCGCGAGGATGCCGTGAGCCTGCTGGCGCATCTCGATCGGTTTCAGGCGCAGCTCAGCTACGGGCGCACCGGCCTGCTCTCGACGATCCGGCTGTCAGCCTCGATGAGCATCGCCAGCGAGATCCTGCCCCAGATGGTCGGCGAGATCACGCAGAGCCATCCCGAAGCGATGTTCTACGTCAGCTCCGTGCCGCTGGCGAGCATGGTGCAATCCCTGGTGCAGGGCCATATCGACTTTGCCTTTCACACCCGCCCCTTTGAGCATCCGGGCCTGCACAACGAGCCGATGTGCGACGCACCGCAAGTGGCCGTGATGAGCGCCGATCACCCTTTGGCCGCGCAAGACAGGATCTGCATCAAGGATTTCGACGGCCAGCGCATCATCACCTCGACGCGGAGCGACCCCGCGTTTCACTATTTCGCCAAGCTCTGGCAGGCGCATCGCATTTCGGTGAAGACAGTGCTGCAATCGCCCTTCGCCGGGTTCTCGATCCAGATGGTGGAAACGATGGGCGCGGTCACGTTCAACAACGCGCTGGTCGCCCAAAGGATCTGCGACAGGACGGCCGATCTGGTGATCCGGCATGTGGAGGGCGTGGACTTTCGGACGCGCTTCTATTTGGGCTGTGCGGAATGGCAGGCGCAGTCGGACACGCGGGCGCTTCTGGCGCAGAGCTTTCCGCGCGCCTGACAGCGCCGCCCGTCGCAGCGCAGCCCGAACGGCTCGGGGGCTGATCTGCCAGTCGACCCTCCCCGATCCAGGGCACGAGGACATCGGCCTCGCGCGCACCCGCTTCAGGGGCCACCCCTTGATCGGGCAAGACGCCTCCCCCGGGCTCGGGTATGACTGGCCGTCGTGGCCAATGCGCCCGCGACCCCTCAGGCCGCCAGTGCCCCCATATGACCCGCCGCGAAGAGAGCTGAGACATGACCCCATTCGACGAGACCCGTTTTGCCGTAATCGCCGACATTCACAGCAATGCGGACGCCCTGGCGGCCGTGCTGGACGACATCGACCGGCAGGGGATCGTGTCCGTCGTCAACCTCGGCGATCATCTGAGCGGCCCCCTCGCCGCGCGCGAGACCGCCGAGACACTGATGCAGCGCGACTTCGTGTCGATCCAGGGCAACCATGATCGCTGGCTTCTCACCCAGCAGCCGGAAGACATGGGCTCGATCGACGCGGTCGCACATGCGCAGCTCGGGCCGGAACACCTCGGCTGGCTTCGGAACATGCCGGCGACACTGCACGTATCGCCAAAGATCTTCGCCTGTCACGGCACACCGACCAGCGATGAGACCTACTGGACGGAACGCGTGACCGACGGGGGCGACATCGTCCTGCGGGACAGGGCGCAGATCGAACGGGAGGCCGAGGGGATAGATGCGTCGCTCTTTTTGTGTGGCCACACCCATTTGCCCCGTCGGATCGATCTGCCGGAGGGGCGGGTGATCCTCAATCCGGGCAGCGTCGGATGTCCGGCCTACACGGACGATGCGCCGCGTCGACACAGTGTTCAGACGGGGACCGCCGCCGCCAGCTACGCCATCGTCGAGAAGAGCGCGGCCGGATGGATCACCACCTTTCGCCACATCCCCTACGATCCGAGCCGTATGATCGCATGCGCCAAGCGCGCGGAGCACGCCAATTGGGTGTCGCGAATCGCAAGCGGTTGGGTCGGGTAAGCGCGTGTCCAAACCCGCCCGCGCGCCTCAGGCCGGGTGTCCACCGCCGGCGCGCCGGGGCAGTCAGTGCGCACACAGACTATGGAGCGGACGGCGCCCCTTCTTGATGTCCTGTGTCCTCGCTAATCAGGCGGCTTCTGACCGTTCACCTGAGCCTGCCAGGATCGCAGAAGTCGTCTCATCGGAGGAATGTCGGACGGCCCGCCGCCAGGCGGACCGCTTGGCCGTCGCAAGAACACATCGGCGGTCGAGGTGGAGCGCCATGGGCAGACGGGCGCCATTGCGGGCAATCCGTCCCTCCTGAGAGCTGAAACCCGAGGACAGGGCCACAACGGGCGCAACACACAAAAAACCCCAGCAATCCCGTCGGATCGCTGGGGTTGGTGCGCTGTCGGCGGCCACCTTTTGGGTGGGCGACAGCGGCTGTCCGCGTGGCTCTGGTTGGCCACACACTTCCGTCCAAAGCAGCGGAGTGAGAGGAACGTACGGTGCCTTCCGGGGAAGGGCAAGCCAACGGCTGCGCTGGGGAGGACAGCGCAGCCGCCGGGTCTGTGGCGCCGCGTTGCGGCAAGCGCCTTAGTTGACCGAGGACAGGATGCGGAAGATCGTGTCGTGGTCATCCTCGGCCTGAGCGGCCTTCAGCTGCACCAGCTCGGCGGTGCTCAGGGCACCGGGCGCAACGCCCACCGACGCGGACAGCTGCTCGGACACCGGGCCACCCCGCGTCGAGAACGTCGTCTCCGACGCGACGTCGACGTTGCCGCGCAGAGCGAAAATACGGTCGGCATCGTCTTCGTCGATCGCGGCTTTCAGCGCGACGATGTCGGAGCCGCTGAGGCCCTCAGCGTCGATGCTGCTTGCGACTTGGGAGAAGTCGCTAGCGCCGTCAAAGCCACCGGCTTCGACTTCGGCCATGATCTGGCGGATGCGAACGTGGTCGTCGTCGGCCTTTGCGGCCTTCAGCTGTACCAGCTGGGACGTGGTGTAGACGCCCGGCTCAACGCCAAGCGACGCCGCCAAGGAGTTGGAGGCAAATGCCGGAGCTGCAAGCGCGGTGACGAGGGCGGCGGCGATCAAAGTGCGGGTCATGGGTGTGGTCCTTTCGGGTGTGTGTGGTCGTGTGTCTCGGCGGCTGTGTGTGTGGTGCCGCGTTCGATGAGGAAGAGATGGGCCTGTGCCCTGAGAAAAGAAACGGGCAAGGTTGACGTCTCTTTTGTGCGCATGCGCACATCACGGGCGCGCGAGGCCTCTTGGCAGGTCCGTGCCCAGCAAAACAAAGGGAGGCCGATGTTGGTCGGGGTGCCCTGTAACGTATTTCAGCGCGCGCCCACGGGAGTCTCACGATGTTTCAGCGCCAAATGCCTGCACATCGCGTGCCGGCACCGGCTGCTTTCGGGGGGCTATCCTCGGCGACCGGGCGAGGAGCGCCCAAACCGGCACTGTAGCGTGGACGTGGCCCCGTCCCGGGCTAGGTGAGGTCAGGACAGGTCAGCCGCGGCGTTCCGCTCTCCGACGGCAGCGGGCTAGGAGGGAGCGCCGAGCTCGACCCAAACGGACTTTGACTTGAGGTACTTTTCGTATCCGGCCCGTCCGAGATCCTTGCCGATGCCGGACCGTTTCACGCCGCCGAACGGGCTCGTCATATCGTCGCCACGGCCCCAGTGGTTGATCCAAACGGTCCCGCTTTCGATGCGGCGTGCGGCCTGCATCGCACGGTCCAGATTGCCGGTATGAACGGCCGTGGCCAGACCGTATTCGGGGTGATTGGCCTGCG
>JBCCYI010000017.1:0-31646 GCA_039189975.1 Pseudomonadota bacterium | reverse complement strand
GCTCCTTGTGGGCGGAACGGCGCGTCCCCGGCTGCCACGGGTCCGGCACCGCAGGGGCCGGACCCGCTACGGCGCGTCGAGCGCGGCCAGGCGGACGGCCGTCTGCCCCTTCCAAAGCCGTTTGGAGGGCATGACGAGCATCATGTTGTCCTCGGGCGTGGTCACGGGCGTCTCCCCGTCGTGGCCGAGCAACGTACCAGCCTCGGGGATCGTCTCTCCGCCCGTAAATGGCTGGGAAAAGGCAAAGACGTCGCTCTCGATCGTCACCGCGCGCTGCACCGTGTAGAAGCGCTGCTCCAGGGCCGGAGCGCCGAAGGGCTCGGCGAGCGCCGCGTCCACCGTGCCCAGCGCCGTCAGAAAACGCACCGTCGACTCGATCGCGAGCTCCTCGGATGCCTTCTCCCAATGTTGGCCGCACTCGATCAGCAGCGCCGTCTTGGGCGAGGCGGGGTCATCGAAGCCACCATAGTCGCGCATGCGCCTGCCCGCGGCATGGCCCGCATCGCCCACCACGCGCTCGGGCACACCGACACGGGCAGCAAGGTCTTTCGACTTCTGGTGGCGCCCGCTCATCATCAGTGGCGGCGCAAGATGCTGCATTGTGTGCAGGTCAAAGAGGTAGTCGACCGTGTCGAGCACCGGCCGGACCTCACGCGCGCGGCGGATCTCGACGCTGTCGCGGTCGCCGTCGAGGACATCCTCGCCCCAGACGCGGTTGAAGTCTTCGTCCATCCAGCGCGTGGCGTTCGGATCGGCGGGGTCAAAGGCCTCATAGGCCGCGATGTTCATGAACCCGAGCGTGAGCTTGCCCGCGACGGGCCGTACGTCGCGCTGCATCAGCCAGTCGATCGCGATCGCGCCGCAAGGCTCGTTGCCATGCACAATCGCGCTGACCATCACATTGGGGCCGGGCACGCCGCTGTCGAAGGTCCAGACATAGGGAACGCCGGTGTTGCCCGCCTTGTAGGGCGAAATGTCGGGCGGCGTCAGCTCAACGGGGTATTCGTTGGGGATATTGATCGTGGACATGATTTGCGCTCCCTTGTTGGCGCAGAGCTAGAGCGGGAGGGGCGGAAATGTCCAGAGCACCGAGAGTGGCCCTTTTGGGCATGATCCTGGAATCAAACCGGTTCGCAAAGCCCGCCACGTTCGAGGATTTTCACAGCCTCTACTGGCTCGAAGGTGAGGCGCTGCTGGCCGAAGCTCGGGCCGAGCACCCCAAACTGCAGATGGAGTTTGCTGGCTTTGTCCGAGCGATGGACGCCACCGGACCGTGGGAGCCGGTGCCCTGCTTGCTCGCCGCGAGCCACCCCGCCGGTCCGGTGAGGCGCGACGTCTACGCGAAGGTCGAGGCCGACACGCTGGCGCATCTTGAGGCCGCCGGGCCGGTCGACGCGGTCTACATCTGCAATCACGGCGCAATGGTCGGCGAGCACATCGATGACCCCGACGGGGCGTTGATGGCCGCCGTGCGCGCAAAGGTCGGCCCCGAGCCCATCATCGTCTCGACGCTCGATCTGCACGCCAACATCTCCGAGACGATGGTCCGCTCAACGGACCTGATCGTCGGATACCGCACCAACCCCCATGTCGACTTCATCGAGCGTGGGGAAGAAGCGGCATTCTCCCTCCGTCGCATCCTCGCAAGCGGCGTCCGCCCCAAGCCTGTGCTGCGCAAGCCGCCCATCGTCCCGGCCTCGGTGACGCTCCTGACCGCGACGGGTCCCTATGCGGACCTGATCGACCTTGGCCAGCGGCGGCAGGCCGAGATGGGGGGCGCGATCCTGAATGTCTCCGTCTTCGGCAACTTTGTCTTTGCCGACACGGCGGACAACGGCGTCGCTGTCCTTGTGACGGGGCGCACGGACGACGCCCCCGCCATCGCACTCGCCGACGAGATCGCGAAGCGCGCCTGGGCGGATCGGGAGCGGTTTCGACGTGAGCTGACCTCGGTGGAAACGGCCGTCGGCCTCGCTACGGGCGACGGGCCCCCCGTCCTTTTCTCCGACGCCGGGGACAATCCGGGCGGTGGCGGCTCGGGACGCACCACCGAGTTGCTCAAAGCGCTCGTGGACGCGGGCGCCACCAACACGCTCTACGGCTCCTTCTGTGATCCCGAGCTGGCGGCGGAGGCCCATAGGCTTGGGGTCGGAGCTCGCTTTGAGGCGCAGTTTAACCGCAGTGCCGGAGCGGCGCCCTGGGAGCAATGGGATGCGCCGTTCGCCGCAGAGGCGGAAGTTTTGGCGCTGACAGACGGCAACGTTGTCTGGGAGCGCGGCAAGACCGCCGGGCGCAGCCTGACGCTTGGCCCCTCCGCCGCGTTGCGGATCGGCGGCATCGACGTCGTCGTCATCACGGACCGGACGCAAACGGCAGATCCCGTCTTCTTTCATATGCTCGGGCTCGATGTCGCAGGCGCGCGGGCGATCGCAGTGAAATCACGGGGCCACTTCAGGGCCGGCTTTTCGCACTGGTTCGCGCCCGAGCAGGTCTACGAGGTCGACACGATGGGCCTGACCAGCCCCGTGCTGGAGCGCTGGCCCTTCGAGAACCTGCCGCGCCCGTCCTATCCCCTTGACCCGGACACGACGTGGGCACCCGCTGAACAGGATGCGTGACGCCCCAGCCGCGGACACGCTGACCGGGCTCGGCGCCACGCACGCGCATGGCAACGGAGCCCATCGCAGAGGACGCAGCGTGCTCAATTGTCTGGCACGCCACGGGGCGCTCCAACCGATGCGTCGTGACGCGCACCAGTTTTCCGTTGGCAAGGAAAACTTCCCTTACTACGCTGCGATCCAGGACAAACGGACCAGGCGCCCAATCAACGGATGCGCCCGGCCAGGATCCGCAGGGAGTATGTAGATGAAGAAGACCACCAAAGTTTTGGCGGCCGCGGCAAGCGTTATGGCGCTCTCGCTGACGGCGGCCTCGGCGGAAAAGCTGACGATCGGGCTCGCGTCCGAGCCGACCTCGCTCGACCCGCATTTCCACAACCTGGGGCCGAACAATGCCATGTCGCGGCACATCTTCGACCGACTCATCAACCAGGATGAGCTGCAGCGGCTGATGCCCGGCCTCGCCGTGAGCTGGGAGCCGATCGACGACCTGACGTGGGAGTTCAAGCTGCGCGAAGGCGTGACGTTCCACGACGGCACGCCGTTCAACGCCGATGACGTTGTCTGCACCGTCGAGCGCGCGCCGGATGTGCCGAACTCGCCTGCAAGCTTCGGCACCTATCTCAAGGGCAAAACGGCGGTGAAGATCGACGATTATACCGTCCACTTCATCACCGAAGAGCCCTATCCGCTGATGGGCAACGACATCTCGACCGTGCCGATCATCTCCGATGAGACAGGGTGTGGCGCCTCGACTGAGGACTTCAACGCGGGCACCGCGGCCGTCGGCACCGGCCCCTTCAAGTTCGTCAGCTACACGCCGGGCGCCTCGATCCTGGTGGAGCGCAACGACGATTACTGGGGCGATGCGCCCGTTTGGTCCGAGGTGGAATTCCGCCCGCTGACCTCCGGCCCGACCCGCGTTGCGGCCCTGCTCGCCGGGGACGTCGACATGATCGCGGGCGTGCCCACGACGGACATCGGCACGCTTGAGGGCAATTCCGACATCCAGCTCTCGCAGGGCGTGTCCAACCGGGTGATCTACCTGCACATGGACCAGTTCCGCGAGAACTCGCCCTTCGTCACCGCGAAAGACGGCAGCGAGATCAAGAACCCGCTGATGGATGTGCGCGTGCGCAAGGCGATCTCCATGGCGATCAACCGTGACGCCATCGTCGACCGCGTCATGGAGGGCGTGGCGATCCCCGCTGGACAGCTCCTGCCCGAGGGCTTCTTCGGCGTCTCCGACAAGCTCGACGTCGTCGCCTACGATCCGGACGGCGCCAAGGCGCTCCTTGAGGAGGCGGGCTACGGTGACGGGTTCGCAATGACCATCCACGGTCCGAACGATCGCTACATCAACGACGCGCGCATCGCGGAGGCGGTCGCCCAGATGCTGACGCGCATCGGCATCCAAACGGCTGTCGAGACGATGCCCCGCTCGGTCTACTTCGGTCGTGCCTCGCGTGGTTCGCCGGACGGTCTGCCCGAGTTCAGCTTCATCCTCGTGGGCTGGGGCGCGGGCTCCGGCGAAGCCTCGAGCCCGCTGAAGTCGCTCATCCACACGCACAACGCGGACGCCGGCTTCGGCGCCTCCAACCGTGGTCGCCATTCCGACCCGGAGGTCGATGCGGTGATCGAGGAAGCGCTGCGCACGGTCGACGACGCCAAGCGTCAGGACCTGCTCGCGCAGGCGACCGAGATGGCCATGGAGAACGTCGCGATCATCCCGACGCACTTCCAGGTCAACACCTGGGCCGCCAAGAAGGGCCTGAAGTACAACGCCCGCACCGACGAGTACACCCTCGCCATCGGTGTTGTGAAAGAGTAAGCGCGACGCGCACCCGGGCCGCCCTCGCGGTGGCCCGGGCCCCCTTGCGGGCTCGCCGATCGCGGCAAGCCCCCCTAAGGATCTCTGACCATGACCGTCTTTATCATCAGGCGCCTGATGCAGGCCGTTCTGGTCGTCTTCCTGATGTCGGTGATCGTCTTCTTCGGCGTCAACGTCATCGGCAATCCGGTGGACATGCTCGTCAGCCCCGACGCCGACCAGGCCGACATTCAGGCCACGATCGAGCGCCTCGGGCTCGACCGTCCGATCCTTGAGCAATACTGGCTCTTCATGAAGGGCGCGCTGCAAGGCGACCTGGGCAACTCCTTCATCTTCGGTGAGCCCGCGCTCAAGCTGATCCTGCAGCACATGCCCGCGACGATGGAGCTGGCGCTGACATCGCTGGTGCTGGCGGTGCTTTTTGGCATTCCGCTGGGTCTCTTTGCCGGCCTCTACCCGGAGAACCCGATTTCCAAGGGGATCATGGCGACCTCGATCCTGGGCTTCTCGCTGCCCACCTTCTGGGTCGGTCTGATGCTGATCATTCTCTTCGCGGTGGAGCTTGGCTTGCTTCCATCCACCGGGCGCGGTGATCTCGGCACATTCCTTGGCATGCAGTCGAGCCTCTTCACGCTTGACGGCCTCAGCCACCTCTTCCTGCCCGCGCTCAACCTCGCGCTCCTCAACATTTCGCTCGTCATCCGCCTCACCCGCGCAGGTGTGCGCGAGGCGATGGGGCAGGACTACGTGAAGTTCGCCCGCGCCAAGGGGCTTTCGACCAACCGCATCATCTTCGTCCATGTGATGAAGAACATCCTGATCCCGGTCGTCACCGTCCTCGGGCTTGAATTCGGCAGCCTCATCGCCTTTTCGGTGGTGACGGAGACGATCTTCGCCTGGCCCGGCATGGGCAAGCTCCTGATCGACGCGATCCTGCAGCTCGACCGGCCGGTGGTGGTCGCGTATCTTATGATCATCGTGCTCTTCTTCGTGGTCATCAATCTGGTGGTCGACATCCTCTATTCGGTGCTCGACCCCCGCGTCCGCCTGCAGGATCACGGCCAATGACCGACGTCACGACAGAAGCCCCCGCCGCCGTCGCGCCCGTCCGGGTCGAAACGCCGTTTCAGCGCTTTGCCTCGGAATTCTTCGAGAGCAAGATCGCGACCCTTGCGCTCTTCACCCTCATCGCCATTATCGTCCTGGCGGTCCTCGCGCCGTGGATCACCCCGCAGAACCCCTACGATCTTGCTCAGGTCGACGTGATGGACGGGCGCCTGCCCCCGGGCGAGGAGGCCTTCGCGGGCTATACGATGTGGCTCGGATCAGACGGCGCGGGGCGGGATCTCTTCTCCGCCATTCTCTACGGGCTGCGGATTTCGCTGTCGGTCGGCGTTACCTCGGGCATCATCGCGCTCGCCATCGGCATGGCCGTGGGCCTGCTCGCCGCCTATACCGGGGGGCGCACGGAGGCCGTCATCATGCGGGTGGTGGACCTGCAGCTCTCTTTCCCCGCGACGCTTGTGGCCCTGATGCTGGTCGCGATCCTTGGCAAAGGGATCGAGAACATCATCCTCGCCCTCGTCGTCGCCCAATGGGCGTACTACGCGCGCACCGTACGTGGGACAGCGCTTGTCGAACGGCGTAAGGAATACGTGGAGGCGGCGGCTTGCCTTGGCCTGTCGAACATGCGGATCATCTTCCGCCACATCCTGCCCAATTGCCTCGCGCCCCTGATCGTCGTGGGCACTGTCCAGACGGCGAGCGCGATCTCACTTGAAGCCACCCTTTCGTTCCTCGGCGTGGGCCTGCCGCAAACGGAGCCCAGCCTCGGTGTCCTCATCGCGAACGGGTTCGAATACATGCTGTCGGGCCGCTATTGGATCTCGGTCTTCCCCGGCCTCGCGCTCCTCTTCACCGTTGTCTCGATCAACCTCGTGGGCGACCAGCTGCGCGACGTCCTGAACCCGAGGCTCAAGAAATGAGCGTTCTGGAGGTGTCCGGGCTGAAGACGCATTTCTTCACCCGCGCGGGCGTCGTGAAGGCCGTCGACGGCGTCGACTTCACCGTCGGCAAGGGCGAGGTGATGGGGCTGGTGGGCGAGAGCGGGTCCGGCAAGTCCATCACCGGGTTCTCGATCCTCGGGCTTATCGACCCTCCGGGCCGGATCGTCGAAGGCTCGGTCAAGTTCAACGGGATGGAGATCGCGAACGCCTCCGAGGAGAGCTATCAGAAGCTCCGGGGCAACAAGATCGCGATGATCTTTCAGGACCCGATGATGACGTTGAACCCCGTGCTGCGCGTCGACACCCAGATGATCGAGGCTATCGTCGCCCACGAAAAGGTCGACAAACGCACGGCCTGGGAGCGCAGCCGCGACGCATTGGGCCTCGTCGGCATCCCGTCTCCCGAGGAGCGGCTGAAGGCCTACCCGCACCAACTCTCGGGTGGGATGCGCCAGCGGGTGGCGATCGCCATCGCCTTTCTCAACCGGCCCGATCTGATCATCGCCGATGAGCCGACCACGGCGCTCGACGTCACGATCCAGGGCCAGATCATCTACGAGGCGCAGAAGCTCACCCGGCAGACCGGCACCGCGATGATCTGGATCACCCACGATCTCGCGGTGGTGGCCGGTCTCGCGAACCGGATCTCGGTGATGTACGCGGGCAAGATCGTCGAGCAGGGCGAGACCGACGACGTGATCGACCGCCCGCTGCACCCCTATACCGTGGGTCTCCTGGGCTCGGTTCCCACCTCAAACAAGCGGGGCGAGCGGCTCTACCAGATCGAAGGGATGACCCCCAACATGCTGGCTCTTCCCAAGGGCTGCGCCTTTGGTCCCCGCTGTCGCCGCGCCAGCGGGTCCTGCGAGGCCGCGCCCGCGATCAGCCAGACAGACGGGCGGGCCCTGCGCTGCTTCCATCCGCATCTCGAGGCGACACCGGCACGTGAAAACAGCGCATGACTGAACCGATTCTCGAAATTCGGAGCGTCTCCAAGCGCTTCACCAAAAGGCTCGACATCGCGGGCAAGATCGCTCACCGCCTCGGCGCCGATATCCGGGAGGAGACGGTGCACGCGGTCGACAACGTGTCGCTCTCGATTGCGCCCGGCGAGGTGCTGGGACTGGTGGGTGAATCCGGGTGCGGCAAGTCCACGCTGGGGCGGGTGGTGGCCGGCATCCACTCCGCCACCGAAGGGCAGATTTTCTATGAAGGGCAGGATGTTGCGACGCTGACGGGGGCTGCGCGGCGCCGTGCCGTTCTCGCCATCCAGATGATCTTTCAGGACCCGTTTGCGAGCCTCAACCCCCGCATGCGCGTCGAAGATATCATCGGCGAGGCGCCCTGGGTGCAGGGCCTCGTGAGCAAAGCGCAGCTGCCCGCCTATGTCGACGAAACGATGGAGAAGGTCGGCCTCGATCCCTCGCTGAAGAAGCGCTATGCCCACCAGTTTTCCGGCGGACAGCGCCAGCGGATCGGCATCGCCCGCGCGCTCGCGGTGAAGCCGAAGTTCCTCGTGTGTGACGAGGCGATTGCGGCTCTCGACGTGTCGATCCAGGCGCAGGTCATCAACCTCTTCATGGACCTGCGCGAGGAGCTGGGGCTCACCTACCTCTTCATCTCGCACGACCTGTCGGTGGTCGAGCACATCGCGGACCGCGTCGCCATCATGTACCTCGGTCGCATCGTGGAATCCGCGACGACCGAAGAGATTTTCGCCACCCCGCGCCACCCCTACACGAAGGCGCTCCTCGCCGAGGCGCCCCGGCTCGATCAGCGCCGCAGGGAGTTCGCGCCCATCGTGGGCGAGATCCCCTCGCCGCTCGACCCGCCGCCCGGCTGTCACTTCAACCCGCGCTGCCCGATTGCGCAGGATCGCTGCCGCTCAGACCGTCCCGAGCTTCAGCAAACCGCGCCGACGCGCACGGTGTCCTGCCACTTCCACGAGGCGACATGACCCCGCCCGTCACCGTCGTTGGCCCCCGCGCCGCGCCCGTCCCACTCGTTTTCGACAGCCCGCATTCCGGCTCCGTCTACCCGTCGGACTTCAACCACGCGATTGACCGCATGACCCTCCGCCGGTCCGAAGACGCCCATGTCGACGAGCTGTTTGCCCATGTCGTGGACCATGGCGCGACCTTCGTCCACGCTCTCTTTCCGCGAAGCTATATCGACCCGAACCGCAATGAGGACGACATCGACCTGTCGATGATCGACGGCGAATGGACGCGGCCGGTGAACCCGAGCTTCAAGACCATCGACCGCGGCGTCGGCCTTATCTGGCGGGACATGAAAGCGTTCGGACCGATCTATGCGGGTAAGCTGAGGGCCGGGGAGGTCGAAGCGCGCATTGAAAGGTATTGGCGGCCCTACCACAACGCGCTGGCCGACGCGCTGGATAGGGTGCATTCCGAATTTGGCCGTGTCATTCACGTCGACTGCCATTCGATGGCGAGCATGGGCGACCGCACGACGGAGGACGGGGAGGTGCCACGTCCAGACTTTGTCATCTCTGACAGGGACGGCACCACCTGCGCACCGGATGTCATCGCATGCGTGCGCGAGACGTTGGCCGCGGGGGGGCATTCCGTCGCCGTCAATGATCCCTACAAGGGCTTCGAGTTGGTGCGGCGCCACGGACGACCGGAGGAGGGGCGCCACAGCCTCCAGATCGAGATCAACCGCGCCCTCTACATGGAGGAAGATACGCTCTCCAAACGTCCGGGCTTCTTCGACGCAGAGCGGACGCTGACCAAGGTCACCGCCGCGCTGGCCGATCTTTCCCTGCGTCTGTAGCGCGCGATCCCATCCCATTCAGCGGCCTGGGACCCCGTTTTGATAGTGCTACCACTGGCCTTCGGTGCGGTCCGCAAACTGCTTGACGAGGTAGTCAATGAACGCGCGGACCTTCGGTTGTGTGAAGCGTCCCGGCGGGTACACCGCGTAGATGCCGAGCGGCTCGACGGGCAGATCGGGGATGGCCTCCTCGACTTTCCCGTCCCGCATGGCGTCGGTGTAGAGAAAATCCGGCAGGTAGGCGATGCCCAGCCCGGCGATGGCGGCATTGAGCAGAGACTGGCCGTCATTCACCGTCAGCCAACCTGTCGTACGCACCTGCCGCTTCTCACCAGAGGGGGCGGTGATCTTCCACAGGTTGCCGGCGGATTGGTTCGAATAGTGGAGCAGCTTGTGCTCGTTCAGATCGTCGATCCGCATTGGGCGGCCATAGGTCTGGAAATAGTTGGGTGAGGCGATCATGCGCTTCGTCGTCGTCGCGAGGCGCCGGGCACGCAGCGTGCTGTCTTCCAGCTCACCGATGCGGATCGCCATGTCGAACCCTTCGGAGATCAACTCCACATAGCGGTTGTTCAGCACCATGTTGACGGTGATCTCGGGGTACTCGGCCAGGAAGTCGCCCAGCACGGGCGAGAGGTGGTTGACGCCGAAATCCGTCGCCACGGAGATCCGCAGAAGCCCGGACGGCGCGGATTGCATCGACGTGACGAGCGCATCAGCCTCGCCCGCATCGTTCAGCACCCGTCGCGCGCGGTCGTAGTAAGCAAGGCCAATCTCGGTGGGGGAAACCCGCCGCGTCGTGCGATTGAGCAAGCGGGCGCCGAGACGCGCCTCAAGCGAGGAGACATGCTTGGAGACGGCGGATTTGGAGATCCCCATCTTTTTGGCAGCATCTGTGAAGCCTCCTTGATCCACGACCGTGGCGAACGCTTCCATTTCCGTTAATCTGTCCATTCGTACACCTTCCGACAACCGCCCCCACGGGTGTCTGGGATCCTGTTTGCCCCGGAATCTGGGCTGAATTGGGACGCTCAGGAGACAATAGGGCGATGACAGGGGTCTCAGATGCACCAATGGAAACGAATTGGGCACATCTTGGTGCCGCATTCCGCTGGCGTTTCCGGCCAGTTTTTTGCAGCCGCGCCCCGATAAAATCCGGCGCGACCGCGCGCCTTCGGGCACCTGGGAATGGTTCGATAGGACTGTGTGTCTGCCCCAAGGCGCGCTTAGAGGGACGCCGCGAGGCGGGCGCCCTGGTCGATCGCACGTTTGGCGTCGAGCTCTGCTGCCACGTCGGCGCCACCGATCACATGGGCGGGGATGCCGCGCGCGGCGAGGGCGTCGGCCAGGCCTCGCTCGGGCAATTGCCCCGCACACAGAACGACGGTGTCGGCCTCGATGATCTCCTCGCGGTCGCCCGCGCCGATCAGCAAGCCCTCCGGCACGATCCGGCGATACGCCACGCCGCCCCGCATGGTCACGCCCCGCCGCTTCAGCTCGGCCCTGTGGATCCAGCCCGTCGTCTTGCCCAACCGCTTGCCTGGCTTTTCCGCCTTGCGCTGCAAGAGCGTGACCTGCCGCGCGGGTGCCTCAGCCTGCGGCCCCTCTGGACGAAGCCCGCCCGCTGCGTCCGCCGGATCTCCCACGCCCCAAATCCGCTGCCACAGCGCCAGATCCTCCGTAGCGCTGGGCCCCGCAGGATGGGTGAGGAACTGCGCAACGTCAAAACCGATCCCGCCTGCCCCCACGATGGCCACTCTCTTTCCGACCGCGGCATTCCCCTTCAGCACGTCAATGTAACTGACGACATGCGCCGCCTCCTGGCCGTCGATGCCGGGGTCACGCGGGGTGACCCCTGTTGCGACGATCACATCATCGAATGCCGCCAGGGCCTCCACGTGTGCGTCTGTCCCAAGGCGCAGGTCCACGCCCCGCACCCTCAGCATCGTCGCATAGTAATCGACCAGCCCGTGAAACTCCTCCTTGCCCGGGATGCGCCGCGCCATGTTGAGCTGTCCGCCGATCCGTGGCTCCCGCTCCATCAAGGTGACAGCGTGGCCGCGTTCCGCGGCCACCAGCGCAGCCGACAATCCCGCCGGACCGGCCCCCACAACCGCGACGCGCCGCTGTGCGGTTGCTTGCCCGTAAGAGATCTCCGTCTCGTGACACGCACGCGGGTTCACCAGGCAGGACGAGACCTTGAGCTGAAACGTGTGGTCGAGGCACGCCTGATTGCACGCAATGCAGGGTGCGATCTCGGCACTCCGTCCCTGCGCCGCCTTTCGCACAAAGTCCGCATCCGCCAGAAATGGCCGGGCCATCGACACCATGTCCGCGCAACCCTCAGCCAAAACCGCCTCCGCGACCTCGGGCGTGTTGATCCGGTTCGACGTGATCAGCGGGATGGCGACCTCGCCCATCAGCCTCTGTGTCACCCAGGCGAACGCCCGCCGCGGCACCGAGGTCGCAATCGTGGGGACCCGTGCCTCATGCCAGCCGATCCCGGTGTTCAACAGCGAAGCCCCCGCCGCCTCCACTGCCCGTGCCAGACGCACCACCTCCTCCCAGGTCGAGCCTTCCGGAACCAGATCGATCATGGACAGGCGATAGATCACGATGAAGTCGCGTCCCACAGCCTCCCGCACCCGCGCCACCACCTCCACCGGCAGTCGCATCCGGTTCTCGTAGGATCCGCCCCATGCGTCGGCCCGCGTGTTGGTGCGCGCCACAAGGAACTGGTTCAGGAAGTACCCTTCCGACCCCATGATCTCGACGCCATCATACCCCGCCTCCCGTGCCCGCGCCGCCGAAGTCACGATGTCAGCGATCTGCTTTTCGACCCCGTCCGCATCGAGTTCCGCCGGTGCAAAAGGCGAAATCGGCGACTTGATCGGCGATGGCGCCACTGCCTCGGGTGAGAACGCATAACGCCCCGCATGCAGGATCTGCATCGTAAGTCGCCCGCCTGCCGCACGCACCGCCCGCGTAACCTGCCGGTGGTTGGCGATATCCTGCGCCGAAAAGAGACCAGCCGCGCCTGGCAAAACGCCCCCTTCCCGGTTCGGTGCCATCCCGCCGGTGACCATCAGTGCAACGCCCCCTTCGGCGCGCTCAACGTAAAAGCGTGCGATCCGGTCCCAGTTGCCGACCTCCTCCAGCCCGGTGTGCATCGAGCCCATCAGAACCCTGTTGGGCAAGACAAGATGTCCCAGATCGAGCGGCGCGAGCAGATGCGGATAGTCGGTCATCAAACGGTCCTCCTCCGCCCCGTTCTGTGGGCTCACACCCGCTCTGTCATCCGCTACGCTGCGTCATAGCCTTGCCACCCGCCCGAGACGCGCGCCCCCCCAGGTCTCTCAAAGCGTCCCGCATCGCTTCATTGTGCCCAAAATATCCCGGGGGAGCCGCCCAACGGGCGGCGGGGGCCGCGCCCCCCAAACCACACCCGACCTCGGAGGGTGCCTTTGCTCAAAGCTCTGCGCGCGGATGACAGCTGAGCGCCAGATCTCGCAGGGTCAGGACGGTCTCCTGCGGCTGCGCGACCATAAGGTCGACCCAGCCCTGTGCGATCCTTGCATGGTCCAGTCCGATCCGCGACAGATCGAACGCGACGTCGAGGGTCCCCGACGCGAGATCCGCCTCCCGCGTTTGCGACGCGATGTTTGGGCCGTGGCGCAGGTTCATCCGGCCGTAAACGCGGCCCGGCCCCGTCATGCTGCCCAGACCGGCCAGCCGCACGATCCGGCGCGGCGTCAACGCCCGCAGCGCATCGGCATCGAGATCAATGACCAGCGACGCGAACTCTCCCGCCGACATATGCAGCGATAGCGGCGCGCGTTCGCCGGTCTCGGCCCGGAGAACGCCGTCGTCCGCGCTATGAAAAACCTTGATCCCCGGGCCAAGCTCCTGCCCGGAAGAGAGTAATCCTGCCTCGGCCTGCCGCCCGCGCCAAACGGGGGGGCGCCAGGCCCACGTCGTCCCCGGCGGCCACGCAAGCCCCGCGGGCGCATCTGGGAACGCTGGTCCCATGCCCCTCAAGCGGGTGCCACGACAAAGGGGCCCCCACTGGCACACCATAAGGTCAGGCGCCGCGCCCGATCCGTCGCGCCGACAGGACCGGGCTGCGCCGCGCCCACGGCCCGCCGCATTGTCAAAGGTCCATGTAGGTATGGGCCTCGGCGGCCCCGCCCGGATGGGTCACGGCCCCCTTGCGCGCGCCCCCGACGAGCCGCGCATACTTGTGCAGCGCGCCCGTCGCGTAGATCGTGGGGCGCGGGCCTTGCCATGCGTCTTTGCGGGCCGCCAGCGTCTCATCGCTGAGAGCGACAGAGAGCGAGCCCTCGATCGCGTCAATGGTGATCATGTCACCATTCTGGAGCAGGCCGATCGGGCCCGCCTTGGCCGCTTCCGGCCCGACATGGCCAACGCAAAAGCCACGCGTGGCCCCGGAGAACCGCCCATCGGTGATGAGTGCCACCTTCTTGCCCATGCCCTGGCCGGAAAGCGCGGCGGTCGTGGCCAGCATCTCGCGCATACCGGGGCCGCCCACGGGCCCTTCGTTGCGGATCACCAGCACCTCGCCTTCCTTGTATTCGCGCGCCTTCACGGCGGCAAAGGCCTCCTCCTCGCACTCAAAAACACGCGCGGGCCCCGTGAACACCTGATCGGCCTCCGCCATGCCAGCGACCTTCACGATGGCGCCCTCCGGCGCGAGGTTCCCCGCGAGCCCGACGACACCGCCCGTCGGCGTGATCGGCGTCTCGACCGGATAGACGACGCGGCCATCGGCCTCGCCCTCGATCTTGTCCAGTTCCTCGCCCATCGAGTACCCCGTCGCGGTCATGCAATCCTCGTGGATGAGGCCTGCTTTGCGCAGCTCCTTCATCACGATCGGCACGCCGCCCGCCTCGTACATGTCCTTGGCGACATACTGGCCGCCCGGCTTGAGATCGACGAAATAGGGCGTGTCGCGGAAGATCTCGCAGACATCCATCAGGTCAAAGTCGATCCCCGCTTCGTGCGCGATGGCGGGCAAATGCAGGCCTGCATTGGTCGACCCGCCGGTGCAGGCGACGATGCGCGCCGCGTTCTCCAGCGATTTGCGGGTGACGATGTCGCGCGCCCGGATGTTCTTCTCGATGAGGTTCATCACGGCTTCGCCTGAGGCGATGCCGTACTGGTCGCGGCTTTCGTAGGGCGCGGGCGCTCCGGCGGAGTTCGGCAGCGCGAGGCCAATGGCCTCGGAGACACACGCCATGGTGTTTGCGGTGAACTGGCCGCCACAGGCCCCGGCCGAGGGGCAGGCCACACGCTCGATCACTGCGAGCGCCTCGTCGGTCAGGTTGCCCGCCTGGTGCATGCCGACGGCCTCAAAGACGTCCTGCACGGTCACGTCCTTGCCGTTGAGCCGACCCGGCAGGATCGACCCGCCGTAGATGAAAACCGAGGGCGTGTTGAGCCGCACCATCGCCATCATCATGCCCGGCAGGGACTTGTCGCAGCCCGCAAGGCCGACGATGGCGTCATAGCCATGGCCGCGCATCGTCAGCTCGACGGTGTCGGCGATGGCCTCGCGCGAGGCGAGCGAGGAGCGCATGCCCTCGTGGCCCATCGCAATGCCGTCCGTCACGGTGATCGTGGTGAATTCGCGCGGGGTGCCCGCGGCGGACTTCACCCCGAGCTTCACGGCCTGCGCCTGCCGCGAAAGCGCGATGTTGCAGGGGGCCGCTTCGTTCCAGCAGGTTGCGACGCCCACGAAAGGCTGGGCAATCTCGTCTTCGTTCAGCCCCATCGCATAATAATACGAGCGGTGCGGCGCGCGCGCCGGACCCTCGGTGACATGGCGGCTGGGCAGCTTGGATTTGTCCCACTTACGCTTCAACATGGCGAAGTCCTCTTTCCTGGCAGCACGGGTTGCGCGCTTGGATAGACGCCGCTGCACGGGGGGGCAAGCCGACGCAGCGACGGGACCGTTCGGAATGTGCCGATGACCAAGGCAGCTTCGCGATGCGGCGCCCGCCCGTTTCTGTGTTTGAGTTTCGCGACGCGGGTGTTTAGCTGACGGGTAGGAGGATCCATGTCCTATCCGGATCGCGGATATACCCCCCATGCGGGCTTTGTCGCCGTGGCTGGCGACCGCGCGGAGCTTTGGCGCACCGCGGCGGGGATCGTTGTCGCGATCGTGGCGGGGATCGCGCTCTACCAATTGACGATGGCGATGTTCGCCTGGGTTCTGGGGCCGGATGCCATGCGGCAGATCCTCGATGAGGCGAGCTACTATGGCGACACGCCGCGCGCCGTTCTGATCACCCTCTTTTCCTATGTCTTCTTTGCGGTGGGCCTCGCCATGGCGCTGGTCGGACTGCACGAGCGGGGGCTTCTGTCGCTCCTTGGGCCATGGGAGGGGGCGCTGTCGGACTTTCTGCGCAGCTTCATGGTGCTGACCGGGCTGTACCTCGTGCTGACCCTTTTGCTGCCGACAGATGCGGGGCTGATCCGGAACGACGCGATGCGCACCGGGCTTTGGCTGGCGCTCTTGCCGCTGTCGCTGCTGGCGATTGCGGTGCAGGCCGGAACGGAGGAAGCGTTCTTTCGCGGGTATCTCCAGCAGCAGCTTGCGGCGCGCTTTGCCGGGTGGCCCGCGTGGCTTCTGGTGCCCTCCGCCCTCTTTGGGCTCGCGCATTTTTCGCCCGAGACAGCGGGGCCGAACGCGACGTCCTATATGCTCTGGGCGATGCTCTTTGGCCTGTTGGCCGCGGACCTGACCGCGCGCACCGGCACGCTGGGCGCCGCGCTGGGCCTGCACATCGCGACCAATGCCTTCGCGCTCCTCGGAACGGCCATGGCCGGGCCGGGTTCGGGGCTCGCGCTCTATCTGGTGCCGTTGGAGATCGACGCGCCGGAGCTGGGCGCGCTTATGCCGGCCGAGTTCCTCACGATCATCATCGCGTGGCTCCTGGTGCGGCTGACATTGCGCGTCTAGCGCGCGCCCTACGGCGTCTTGGGGGCGCGCACGACGGGCACGATGGGTTCGGCGCTGAGGGGGATCGGCTTGGCCCGCCCTGGGGGAGGCGGCGTCGTGCCACGCAGCGCGGCGAAGCTGGCTGCGATGGCGCGGGTGTCATACTCCGTACGCAGCCATTCCTCGAGGCTGATCGGGGTCTCGGCGTTGCGCGCTTCGTAGACATCAAGGATATGGTCGACCACGCCGGTCTTTGTCGACTTCAAGTGGACATAGCGCCAATGCAGATGCTTGCGCGCCTGGGCCAGCGGCTGCCCGTCGATGATGTGGGCGTAGAGCACGGAAGCCAGTCCCGCGCGGTCCGCTCCCGACTTGCAATGCATCACGAAGGGCTTTTCGACCACACGGAGTGTGTCGATCAGGCGGATCATCTCGGTGCGGGTCGCGGGCTTTCTGGCGTAAATCTTGGCAACATAGAGGTTGAGCTCGAGCGCGCGGCAGGCCTCCTCCTCAAAGAGCCAGGGGGAGTGGCCGTCCGCGCCCCGCAGGTTCAGCACAGACCGGATGCCGCGGCGCTTCCAGCGCTTGAGCCGCGCGGGGCTCGGGTGGTTGGAGCGGTAAACCCCCTCCGCCACCTTGTCGAAATTCGTCCAGACCGTGCGCAGGAACGCATGGTCGAAGAGCTGAAAGTGCACCCACGACAGGATCCGCGCGCGCGGCGTCGAGATATCGTCCCCGAAGGCATTGCGCACTTTGCGCTCCATGCGCTTGAGGGGGGATTTTTTCTCGGCGGACATGGTGCGGGCTAGTGCCCGAAACAGTCCGGCCGTGCAAGTCCGCTGGCCTCCGCCGACGCGCGCTCCAGATTGCGCCGAAGACGGATTGACGCCGCTTGCGTCGCACCGCATCAGGGACGCTGAAGCGCGAAAGAGAGGCCTGCCATGACCCTTGCCAATGGGGTGCACTACCTTGCCATTCCCGGACCCTCCGTCATGCCGGAGGCTGTGTTGCGCGCGATGCACCGGGCGGCGCCGAACATCTATACCGGCGAGCTTCATGAGATAACCGATGGTCTGATCCCGGATCTGCGCGCCATCGCCCGGACAGAGCACCGCGTGGCGATGTATATCGCCAACGGGCATGGCGCCTGGGAGGCCGCGCTCTCCAACACGCTGAGCCGTGGCGACACGGTCCTGTCGCTCGCGACGGGCATTTTCTGCCACGGGTGGGCCGACATGGCCGAAGAGATGGGCGTGCAGACCCGGCGGATCGATTTTGGCAAGCGCGCACCCATTGACATCGCCCGCGTCGAGGAAGCGCTGGCCGACGATGCCGGGCATGAGATCAAGGCCGTGCTCGCCGTGCAGGTCGATACCTCTTCCTCGGTGCGCAGCGATATCGCGGCCCTTCGGGCGGTGCTCGACCGGCTGGGCCACCCCGCGCTTCTGATGGTCGATTGCATCGCCTGTCTGGCCTGCGACGCGTTTGAGATGGATGCCTGGGGCGTCGACGTGATGGTGACCGGCAGCCAGAAAGGTCTGATGACACCCCCAGGCATGGCGTTCGTCTTTTTCAACGGGCGGGCGGACGCAGCCCGCGACCGTGCCGATCTGGTGACGCGCTACTGGGATTGGCGCCCGCGCACGGAGCCGGAAGGCTACTACCAGTATTTCTGCGGCACGGCTCCGACGCACCACATCTACGGTCTGCGCACTGCGGTCGACATGATCCTGGCCGAGGGTCTGGAGCAGGTGTGGGCCCGCCATGCGCTTCTGGCGCGGGCGATCTGGGCCGCCTGTGAAGCGTGGAGCGCGGACGGACCGCTTGCGCTCAATATCCCCGATGCGACGCACCGCAGCCATGCCGTGTCATCCGTGCGGCTCGGGTCACCGCACGGGACAGCTCTGCGCGAGTGGGTCACCGCGCGCGCCGGCATGACCCTCGGCATTGGCCTTGGCATGGCAACGGAGGAGGACCCGAACTCAGACGGCTTCTTCAGGATTGGCCATATGGGCCACGTGAACACGACCATGGTGATGGGCGCCCTCGGCGCGATCGAGGCGGGCCTGAAGGGCATTGGCGTGCCCTTCGGCAGTGGCGCGCTTGCGGCGGCAGCGGAGGTGCTGTCGGAGGCCTGACAGAAGCGACGCCGGGCCGTCGCCCCCGGACAACCGTACCTCGGCGATCCCTGCTAAGGCGGGCTATGTCTGTCGGTGATGTCGTCCCACGGAATGTAATTCCCCTGCCGCTGGCCGGTCTCGGCGTGCTCCTGGCATCGGTCGGCTTTGGCCTGGTGCCCTATTTCAGCCGCGGGCTGACGGAGGCTGGCCTCGCGCCGCATGCGGTTGCGTTCCACCGCTACATCATCGCTGCCGTCGCCCTTTTGCCAGTCCTCTACGCGTCACGCCGCGCCTGGCGCGCGCTGCTGTGGGGAGGAGCTGCGGGCATCTGCATGGGCATGGGATGGATCGGCTACGTAACGGCACTTCAGACCCTGCCCGCGACGACGGTGGGAGTGCTCTACATGACCTATCCGGTCTTCACCGTCCTGCTGGCATGGGCCTTTTTCGCAGACCGTCCGACCATCCGGGCCATCGTCTCCGCGGGCTTGATCGTGGTGGCGGCGCTCGTGTCGACGGGGCCTTTCGCCCTCGCACCGGAACAGATCCCGGTGGTGCTCGGGGCGCTGGCCGCGCCTTTGGGTTTCGGCTTTGGGATCTGCGTGCTGGTGCATCGGCTGAAGGCGCTTCCGCCGCTGGCCCGGATGGCGTCCGCGTCCGCCGGGTCGGTCCTGGGGCTTGCGCCGCTTGTGGTGATGACCGATCCGGCGGCCATCCTGCCCTCCGATCCATCAGACTGGGGCTTGCTCGTCGGGATCGCGTTGGCCACGGCGCTCATCCCGCAGCTGATCTACGTGACCTGCGCGCCCCTCGTGGGCGCCGCGCGCAGCGCCGTGATCGGGAGTGTCGAACTACCGACGATGTTCGCCGTGGGCGTGCTGGCCTTTGGCGAAGCGCTGACCGTGGCACAAGGGGTCGCCTGCGCGCTGGTGCTCTTGGCCATGGGGCTGAGCCGCGACCGTACCCCCCGTCCCTGAGCCAGCAAGGGCGCGACGGCGGACGGCGCAGGCGCCGACAGGGTCACGGGCCTTGTCCAAGCGCGGCGACGGCGCAACGATGTGCGGCTCAGCGCGCGTGGTCTCAGCCACGCATCGTCGCCCCACGCATCCTCAGCCGCCGTAGGAGCGGCCATGTCTCGAGCGGTTGGTCGCCCTGCATCGCGAGCGTGAGCCCGCCGTTGAACACCAGCGTAAGCGCCAGGACACTCCACAAGCCCGCGGCCATCCACAGTATAAAGAGGATGTATGCGAGCAAGCTCGTCCCGATCATGCGCAAGAAGAGGGCGGTCATTGGCATGGGAGGCGAGATAGGCGGAGGTTTGGACCCGGCAAGGGACCTTTGCGCGAGACGCGTGACGCCGCTGTAGACGCTCGACCGCGCTCAGGAACGGCGCCGGCGTTCTTCCAGCCGGTCGATCAGCATGTTGAGCACGATCCCGACGACGATCACCGCGCCGAAGCCCTGCCAGGCCCAGAGCGCGATGAACATCCATAGCAGGTTGACCAGACCCATGGCCAAGGCGGCGTTGGTGTAATTCGGGGCGCTCCTGCGGGGCTCGGTGTTGCGCATGGGCCGACTCGCTCTTCGATCACTGTGAGCTTATCGGCTTCGCTCAGAAAGTCTAAGGTTGGGTTACGGTTGCGTGCCCGCGGCCTTCCGTGCGGCGGTGAGCGCTTTGGGCAGGGCCCGTGCGAAGGTGGCAATGGCGTCCTGCGGGCCGACCGACACGCGGATGCACCTGTCGAGCGGCGCGACACCCGGCATACGAACGAAGACGTCTTCGGCCAGCAATCCCGTTAGGACAGCTTTGGCAAAGGGGCCGTCCGCCCCACAGTCGATCGTAACGAAGTTGGTCGCGGAGGGGAGCGGCGCAAGCCCTTCGGCCCGCGCGATGGCGGCGATGTCCTCGCGGGCCTGCGCGACCTTTGCGAGCGTGCGGCTCAGGTGGGCCTGGTCGGCCAGGCTCGCCCGGGCGGCGTCCTGCGCGGGGCGCGACAGGCCGAAATGGTTGCGCACGCGGTGAAAGGCGCCCAACAGCGCAGGGTGGCCCAGAGCGTAGCCGACGCGCAGCCCGGCAAGGCCATGGGCCTTGGAGAAGGTGCGCAAACGGATCACACGCGTATCGGCCGTGTCGAGCGTGGGGATGGCCTCGGGGGGCGCGAAGTCGGCATAGGCTTCGTCGAGCACGAGCAGCGCGCCCGTGGGCAGCTGGTCCAGGGCAGCTTCCAGTGCGGCAGCGGTGTGCCAACTGCCCATCGGATTGTCGGGGTTGGCCAAGTAGATCAGCTTGGCGCCGACCTGTCGACCCGTGCGAACGAGGGCCTGAAGGTCCTCATGCGCCCCGTCATAGGGGACGGTGTGGAGCGACCCGCCAAAGCCTGCCACATGATAGTTGAACGTCGGATAGGCACCGGCAGAGGTCACGACGGCGTCGTCCGGGCCCACGAAGAGCCGCACGAGATTGCCCAGCAGCCCGTCGATACCCTCGCCGACAAGGACGGCGTCCGGCTGAATCCCGTGGTGCTCGGCAATCGCGGTGCGCAGATCGTGGCTTTCCGGGTCGCCATACATCCACATCTCGGACGCGGCGGCACCGAGAGCCTCCATGGCCGCCGGAGATGGGCCAAAGCCCGATTCATTGGCACCAAGGCGCGCGGCAAAGGGACGCCCGCGGGCGCGTTCCTGTGTTTCGGGACCAACGAAGGGGATAGTGGCGGGCAAGCCCGCGACGAGAGGCGTGAGGCGTGGATCAGACATGACTCACGCGTAGGCGACGCGGTGCGGCGCGGCAAGGCTGCGCTGCACGCCCATGCCGCGCGATGGCCTTGCCTGGCCCGGCGTGCCGCGCGCCCCAAAGGCGCCTGCGGGAGCGTCCGACATCCAAGCCACAGCTTGCGACCGGATGACGGGCTGCCTTAGGCTGCCGCCGAGCCGAGGGAGGATGCCATGGCGGAGCCGCAGTTTCTGGAGACGCCCCAAGGTCGTCGCCTGGCCTACCACAGACGGGTCGGCACCGGTCCGATGGTCGTGTTTCTGGGCGGGTTGCGTTCGGATATGGAAGGGACGAAGGCGTTGCATCTCGAGGCGTGGGCGCAGGATCACGACCGCGCCTTCTTGCGTTTCGACTATTCCGGCCACGGGCAAAGCTCCGGCGCCTTCGAGGCCGGATGTCTCGGAGATTGGGCCGAGGATACAGCCGCCGCGCTCAGCGCGCTGACCGAGGGGCCGCTCGTGCTTGTCGGCTCGTCCATGGGGGGATGGCAGGCGTTGCTGGCGACGCGGGCGATGCCGGATCGTGTGGCCGGTCTCGTGACGATCGCGGCCGCCCCCGATTTTACCGAGGACAGTATGTGGGCGGGCTTCAGCGAGGCGCAGCGCCGCGAAGTGATGCAGGCCGGGCAGGTGGCGTTGCCGTCGGACTACGGGGAGCCCATGGTGATCACGCGGTGCATGATCGAAGACGGACGCCAGCATCTGGTGCTGCGGTCGCCGCTTGAGCTGCCTATGCCGGTGCGCCTGCTGCAGGGAACGGCCGACGCGGATGTCGATATGTCCGTGGCCCTGCGTCTCTTGGCGCATGCAGAGGGGCCGGATCTGCGGCTGACGCTCGTCAAAGGGGCGGACCATCGATTCTCGACGCCGGAGTGCCTGGATCTGATTGTGCGCGCGATTGAGGAGGTCAGCGCGTGAAGTGGGCGCTGGCGTTTCTTGTTCTGGCGGGCGGGCTGGCTTGGGTTCTGGGGCCACGGGAGCCGGTGGACCGGACGGCGGAATTCGATCCTGCAGCCCTCTCGGACGACCTTGACGCGTGGCTGGCGCAGCGGGAAGCCGAGGTGCCGGACCTGCGCGCGGGCGCCGAAAAGCGCATCGTCTGGGCCGGGACGCCGGGGGAACGGACGGCTCTGTCGCTCGTTTATGTGCACGGGTTTTCGGCTGCGGCGGAGGAGATCCGGCCCGTGCCGGATCTTGTCGCTGCCGCACTGGGGGCGAACCTGCATTACACACGGCTCACCGGCCATGGCCGCGATGGGTCAGCGATGGCAGAGGCCACGGCGGGCGACTGGGTCCGGGATCTCGCGGAGGCGGTCGAGATTGGACGTCGCATTGGCGAGCGTGTCGTGCTGATCGGAACATCCACAGGCGGGACGCTGATTGCCCTGGCTGCCCACGAGGCGGCGCTGGGTCGCGACGTGGCGGGGCTGGTCTTCGTTTCTCCGAACTTCAGGGTGAGCGCGGCGGGATCGGGATTGCTGACAGCGCCTTGGGCGCGGTCCTGGGTTCCGCTGTTGATCGGCGCGGAGCGTGCATTTGTGCCCCACAACCCGCGACAGGCCGCACATTGGACAACACGGTATCCAACAGAGGCTGTCATCCCGATGGCGGCCCTTGTCGCGCATGTGCGCGATCTGGACCACGACGCGGTCTCGCTGCCGGCCCTCTTTCTCTATTCCGAGCACGACACGGTGGTGTCGCCGGGCGAGACGGGGCGGGTGGCGTGGGCCTGGGGCGGCGCGGCCCATGTCGAGACACTCGTCATGGGGCCGGAGGACGACCCCGACTCGCACGTGATTGCCGGTGACATCATGAGCCCCGGACAGAGCGCGGGTGTTGCGGCACTGATCGCGGGTTGGGCTGGCGCGCTCTGACCTCCCGGCGGCCTGTGGTGCGCGGTCGGAGCCTTCGGCGAGGATATTTTGGGCACAATGAAAGGAGCGGCGGAGTCTTCGCCGGGGGCGTTGGGCCGTTTCACGGGAGAGATTTCGCGGGATGCGGCTCGTGCATACGTTTGCAGGAATCGGTTGAGACATGGCGCGGCTGGAGTATGCTTCGTTCGGACCGAGGAGAGGGAAGCGTCGATGGCCGAGTATTTGAAGCGGGGCAAGCCGGCAGCGGAGCGGGCGGAAGACGATGCCAAGGTGCGGGGGATCGTCGAGGGGATCCTGGGAGACATCGCGCAACGCGGAGATGTGGCCGTCCGGGAGCTTTCGGAGAAGTTTGACCGCTACGCGCCAGAGGCCTTTCGGCTGACGCGGTCGGAAATCGAGGCGGCCAAGGCGCAGGTGTCGGAGCGGGAGATGGCCGATATCCGGTTTGCGCAGGACCAGATCCGGCGGTTTGCGGAGGCGCAGCGGGCGTCGATGGTCGACATTGAAGTGGAGACGTTGCCTGGGGTGGTGTTGGGGCACCGGAACATCCCTGTGAATTCCGTTGGGTGTTATGTGCCGGGGGGGAAGTTTCCCATGGTTGCCTCGGCGCATATGTCGGTGCTGACGGCGAAGGTGGCCGGAGTGAAACGGATTGTGGCTTCGGCGCCGCCGGTCGACGGCAAGCCGCATCCGGCGATTGTGGCAGCAATGGACGAGGGCGGCGCGGATGAGATCCTTGTTCTCGGTGGGGTGCAGGCGGTGGGGGCGATGGCGATCGGCACCCCGTCGATCGCGCCGGTGGATATGCTTGTCGGGCCCGGGAATGCGTTTGTTGCGGAGGCCAAGCGGCAGCTTTTCGGCCGCGTGGGGATCGACCTCTTTGCCGGTCCGACGGAGACATGCGTTATTGCGGATGAGACCGTTGATGGCGAGATGTGCGCAACCGATCTGCTGGGGCAGGCAGAGCATGGGTATAACTCGCCAGCGGTGCTGATCACGCAGTCGCGCAAGCTGGCCGAGGACACGCTGGTGGAGATCGAGCGGTTGTTGCAGATCCTGCCGACGGCCGAAACGGCGCGGGTGTCGTGGGAGGATTATGGCGAAGTCATCCTCTGTGCGGATTACGATGAGATGCTGGCGGTGTCGGACGACGTGGCGTCCGAGCATGTGCAGGTGATGACCGATCGTGACGAGTGGTTCCTGGAGTACATGACGAATTACGGGGCGCTCTTTCTGGGACCGCGGACGAATGTGGCGAATGGCGACAAGGTGATCGGGACGAACCACACGTTGCCGACGAAGAAAGCGGGGCGGTATACCGGCGGGCTGTGGGTCGGCAAGTTTATCAAGACGCATTCCTATCAGAGGATTCTGGACGACGAGGCGGCGACGCTGATCGGGGAATATGGGTCGCGGTTGTGTATGCTCGAAGGATTTGTCGGTCATGCGGAGCAATGCAACGTCCGGGTCCGGCGATATGGCGGAGTGAACGTGCCCTATGGGGCGGCTGCGCCGTACCGGGATATGGCGGAGTGAAGGCGCGCGCGGGCTGCCTTCGGCGAGGATATTTGAAGCACAATGAAGGGCATTGATGTGGTTGAGCAGGCGGGATCGTTGGCGGCGCGGGATGCGATGCGGGCGGTGCTCGAGGAAGTTGAGGCGGCGCTCTACGACGACATGGGGCAGGCTGACCGTGCGGGGGACCGCGCGTTTGCCGCAGACGCGCTGGTGCGGATGTGCGCGCCCTTCGGGGATTTGACGGGGTGGGATGGTTGGTGGGAGCGGTGCTTGGCGCCGCTGGCCGTTGCAATGCCGGATGTTGAGCGGCGTGTGCATATTCGGATTGCAGGGCCGGATGAGCACGGCGGGCACTGGATCGGGGGCGGGGGATACTATCTCGGGACGCTTGAGCGCGCCTGGATGGACATTCCAGCGACCGGACGCGTGGTCCATATGCGGTTTCACGAGTTCTTTCGGATTGAGGGCGGACAGGTCGTTGAGGCGCAAGTGCTCTGGGACATCCCGGAAGTGATGATGCAGGCGCGGGCCTGGCCGTTGGCGCCGAGCCTTGGGCGGGACTGGCATATTCCGGGGCCGGCCACCTGTGACGGGCTGGGCCCTCACGAGGGAGACGGGGCTGCGGCGGCGGCCCATGTGGTGGACATGCTCACGCACCTCAAGAAGCACCCGTCCGAAGGCGGGCCGGAAGTGATGGAGATGGACCGCTTCTGGCACCCGAAGATGACCTGGTACGGACCGGCGGGGATCGGGACAGGGCGCGGGATCGAAGGCTTCCGTCGGCACCATCAGATCCCCTTTCTCGGTGCGATGCCGGATCGGGGGCAGTACCTTGACGAGATTGTCTATCACTTCATGGCCGAGGGCGCGTACGTCGGTGTTACGGGGTGGCCGAACATGGTGCAGACGTTGACCCATGGCGGGTGGATGGGAATTGCCCCCGCGGGGCGTCGCATCACCATGCGGTCGCTGGATTTCTGGCGGCTTGAAGGGGGGCTTATCCGCGAGAACTGGGTGCTGGTGGATCTGCTCGATGTGTATGATCAGCTGGGTGTCGATGTCTGGGCGCGCATGCGGGAGCTGGTGGCATGAGGCTGCGGGCCTGATGCGGCGTCCGGGGAGCTATGTCTCGCTGGAGGCGTTGGGGCGGGTCCGCCTGTCGCGGCACTTCACCATGCGGGATTTTCTCTTCACCGAGATCGGTTGCTTTTATGGCAAGCCGAACCTGCCGGAGACGCCGGATCTGGCGATCGCCGCGGGGCGCGGTCTGGCGGAGCACCTGCTGGAGCCGCTCGTGGAGACGTTTGGGCCGATCGACGTCCGCTCGGGCTATCGCTCGCCAGAACTGAACAACTTCGGCGCCACGGAGGTGCGGCCGCAGAAATGCGCGGCCAACCCCAAGAACTACGGCGGGCATATCTGGGACCGGCGGGATGCCAAGGGTCGGATGGGCGCATGTGCGACCGTCTGCGTGCCCTGGTTCGCGGGGGTGTACAATGCGGGCCGGAGCTGGCGCGATCTTGCATGGTGGCTCTATGACCATCTTCCCTTTCACGAGGTATGGTTCTTTCCAAAGAACGCGGCGTTCAACCTAACGTGGCGCGAGGGGTCGGACATGCGTCGGATCGATAGCTATGTCGCGCCCAAGGGGTGCCTTATCCGACCTGGTGGAACGCCGGATGCACGGCGCACGGAGCGCTATCGCGATTTTCCTCCGTTTCGGGGCATCCGCTATCCGGCGCTGCCGATCTACGATGCTTTTGCAGGAGACGGACCATGAGTGTGAGCTTGCCGCGGATGCCGACGATGTCGCTCGCGGGACGGCGGGCGCTGGTGACGGGGGCGTCGCGCGGGATCGGCCTTGGCGCAGCGGTGGCGCTGGCGCAGGCCGGGGCGCATGTGGTGCTTTCCGCTCGGGGCGCCGCGGGACTGGACGCGGCGGTCGCAGCGATGCGGCAGGCGGGCCACGCGGCGGAGGCGGCCGTCTGCGACGTATCGGACGTTGCGGCGGTTGAGGCGATGGTGGCGGCGCGGGGGCCCTTTGATGTCCTTGTCAACTCGGCGGGGACGACGCGGCCCGGCCCCGTGACCGAGACAAGCGAGGACGACTACGACACCGTCATGGCGGCCAACACCAAGGCGGCGTTCTTTCTGGCACGCGCCGTCGCGCCCGGGATGGCAGAGAAGGGCGGAGGGTCGATCATCCAGATTTCGAGCCAGATGGGGCATGTAGGCGGGGTCGACCGCGCGCTCTACTGTGCGTCGAAGTTTGCCGTGGAGGGCATGACCAAGGCCATGGCGATGGAATGGGGCCCAAAGGGGGTTCGGGTGAACACGATCTGCCCGACCTTTATCCGCACCGCATTGACCGAAGTGACCTTTGCCAACCCCGAGCGCGTCGCCTGGATTGAAAGCAAGATCAAGCTGGGGCGTGTCGGCGAGGTGGAGGACATCATGGGCCCGGTGCTCTTTTTGGCGTCCGACGCCAGCGCGCTCATCACCGGCACGCATCTCATTGTGGACGGCGGCTGGACGGCAGGCTAGCCCCGTACCAGTCCGTACCAGTCCGTGCCAGGCCGTGCGCATGAAGGAACACAGGATGCCGAGGGAGAAAGCCAGCCGGGATAAGGTGACGTCGCTCGATGTGGCAGCGGCGGCGGGCGTGAGCCAATCCGCGGTAAGCCGTGTCTTTACCCCTGGCGCTTCCGTGAGCCCGAAGATGGCCGAGCGGGTCAAGAAGGCCGCGCGCGAGCTGGGGTATCGGCCCAACGTGCTCGCGCGATCACTGATCACAGGGCGGAGCCGGATCATTGGGCTCGTCGTTGCCTATCTGCACAACCAATTTTACCCCGAAGCGCTTGAGCGGCTCTCGAACGCGCTCCAGGCGGAAGGCTACCATGTGCTCGTCTTTGTCGCGATGGGGCGAGGCCCCGAAGTCGACCGGGTGATCGGGGAGCTTCTGGATTATCAGGTCGACGGGATCATTGCGGCCTCCGTCGGCCTGTCGGATGAGCTCTTCACGCGGTGTGAGGAGGCGGGCATTCCGGTTGTGCTCTTCAATCGCGGGCATGCGGACGGGCGGCTGAGCGAAGTGACATCCGACAACGTGGCCGGCGGACACCGCGTGGCGGACTTCCTTCTGGCCGGCGGTCATACGCGGATCGCCCATGTTTCGGGCTGGCAAGGGTCCACCACCGGGCGGGACCGCGAAGCAGGATTTCGCAAGGGTCTGACGGCGCAGGGGGCCGAGCCGGTGGCGGTCGAGGACGGGATGTACAGGCGCGAGGTGGCCGCGGAGGTCGCGACCGCGCTGTGGCAAACAGCGCAGCCAGACGCGATTTTCGTCGGTAACGATCATATGGCCTTTGGCGTCATGGACGCGCTGCGCTTTCGCTGCGGGCTTTCCGTGCCGGGCGACGTGTCGGTCGTGGGCTACGACGACGTGCAGGCAGCCGCCTGGGAGGCGTATGACCTGACTACGGTACGCCAGCCCGCGTCACGCATGGTCGAAGCGACGATCCAGACGCTGCTGGCGCTGATCGAAGCGCCGGATCGTGCCGCACAGAAGATCGCAATTGACGGACCGCTCATCGTGCGCGGCTCCGCTCGGGTACCGGAGGGATGGGATGCGGGGATTTGATAACAAGTGGCGGGACTTCCCAGACTATATCCTGGGGATCACCAAGGAAATCTGGGAGGATCGCGGCCTGGGCGCGCGGATGCGCGAGTATTACCACCCGGACGTCATCGTGCGCATGCCCGGCGGCATCTCAACGGGCGAGCCCGCGTCGACGGCGGCCACAATGTCCACCCTCGTGGAGTTTCCCGACCGCGTCCTCCTCGGCGAGGATGTGATCTGGAGCGGGTCCCCCGAAGAAGGTCTGCTTTCCTCACACCGCATCCTGTCCACGGCCACGCACCGGGGCGGCGCCTTTGGGCCCGCGACGGGCAAGCCGGTGACATACCGCGCCATTGCTGATTGCTGGGCCAAGGACAACATGATCGCGGACGAGTGGCTTGTGCGCGACAATGGCGCGATCGTGCGGCAGCTCGGCCATGACCCACGGGAATGGGCGGTCGCCGAGGTTGCCGCTGGGCGGGGGGCGGTCTTTACCCCTGAGATCGACGTGCTCGGCCCTTACACCGGGGAGGGCAATGGCCACGAGGTTGGCGAGGCCTTTGCCGATCTGCTCACCCGGCTGATGGACGCGGAGTTCTCCGTGATCCCCGAGGAATGGGACCGCGCCTGCCATCTGGAGTACCCCGGCGGGCAGACGGGGCATGGTCATGCCGCGGCCGATGCGCATTGGCTGGGGCTGCGGGCGTCCTTTCCTGGCGCGGTGTTCCGCATCCACCACGTCATCGGACGGGAGGACGACCGTATGCCTCCGCGCGCCGCGGTGCGCTGGTCGCTGACCGGGGCGCATGCGGGCTGGGGCGCCTTTGGTGCACCGACGGGGGCGGAGGTCCATGTCATGGGGATCAGCCACGCGGAATTTGGCCCATGGGGGCTGCGCCGCGAATGGGTCCTGTACGACGAGACGGCGATCTGGAAACAGATCGTGACAGCGCAGGGGTGACCGCCCCTAAGCCTGCACGCAATGCGCAGAGATCAGGACGCCACGACCTCCGATGACCGACATCGACGCCACCCCCGACAGCACCCGCGACGTTTATGAGAAGAACGCCTCGGAATTTGACGCGCAGCGCTCGCGCGCGCTCTTCGAAGCGCGGTGGCTGGCGCGCTTCACCCGGTGTCTGACACCGGGGGGAAGGGTGCTCGACCTCGGTTGTGGCACGGGGGACCCGATCGCGCGGTGGTTCCGCACGGAGGGATTCGGTGTGACGGGTCTCGACTTCTCGCCCGCGATGCTGGAGATCGCCCGCGCCCGCTTTCCGGCAGGCGACTGGCGGGAGGGCGATATGCGCGTGCTGGACCTCGGTGAGGCCTTCGACGGCATTATTGCCTGGGACAGCTTCTTTCACCTCACCCCCGAGGAGCAGCGCGCCTGCATTGCGCGCATTTCCAACCATCTCGTGCCGGGGGGCTCTGCGCTGCTGACGGTCGGGCCCGAGGCGGGCGAAGTGACCGGCCGCGTTGGTGGCACGGCCGTCTATCACGCATCGCTCTCCCCGGCGGCCTACGCGGCGTGCCTGGAGGCGAATGGCTTGCGTCTCACTGGCTTTCTCGCCGAAGACCCGGAGACCGAACGCCACACCGTGCTGATGGCACGCAAGATCTAAGAGGACGCCATGCCCATCCAAACCACCCATGTCGGCTCGCTTCCCCGGACCCAAAAGGTGGTCGACTTCATCTTTGCGCGGGAGCGGGGCGAACCCTACGCCGAGGCCGATTTCGACGCGGCGATGGCGCAGGCGGTGGACGAGACCGTCGCCAAGCAGGTCGCCGCGGGGATCGACATCGTGTCGGACGGCGAAACCTCGAAGATCAGCTACGCCACCTACGTCAAGGACCGCTACACCGGCTTTGACGGGGACAGCCCGCGCAACGCCCCTGCCGACCTCAAGCGCTTTCCCAGCTTTCTCAAGCGCCTCGCGGCGGATGGCGGCACGCCGAAATACGCGCGGCCGATGTGCGTGGGCGAGGTGACGTCCAAGGGGCAGGGCGAGCTGGAAAAGGACATCGCCAACCTCAAGGCGGCGATGGCCAAGCATAGGGTGTCGCGGGGCTTCATGAATGCCGCCTCGCCGGGGGTGATTTCGCTCTTTCTGCAGAACGACTACTACCCCACGCGCGAGGCGTATCTGGCGGCCCTGGCCGACGCGATGGCCGCGGAGTACCGCACGATCGTCGACGCGGGGCTCGACCTGCAGCTCGATTGCCCCGATCTCGCGCTCTCGCGCCATATGCTCTTTACCGAGCTGACGGATGCCGAGTTTGTCCGGATCGCGCAAACCCACGTGGAGGCGCTGAACCACGCGCTGACGGGGATCGACCCCGCGCGGGTGCGCGTCCACATCTGCTGGGGCAATTACGAGGGTCCGCATGTCTGCGACATCCCGATGGACACGATGTTCTCCACGCTGATGTCCGCCCGGGCGCGCTACGTCCTCTTTGAGACGTCGAACCCGCGCCATGCCCACGAATGGACCGTGTTCCGGGACCGGGCGGGCGAGATCCCCGAGGACAAGGTCCTGGTGCCCGGTGTTGTCGACACGACGACGAACTTTGTCGAGCATCCGCAGGTCGTGGCCGAGCGGATCGAGAAGTTCACGAAGATCGTGGGGGAGGACCGGGTGATCGCCGGGTCCGATTGCGGGTTCGGCACGTTTGCCGGGTTTGGCGCCGTCGATCCCGAGATCGCCTATGCCAAGCTCGGCGCCCTGGCCGAAGGGGCAGCGCTCGCCGGGCGCGTCCCCGCAACGGGCTGAGGGCCGGCGCGATGGGCGAACCTGTCGTCTTCCTGCCGGGCATGATGTGCGACGCGCGGCTCTTCTCGCACCAGTTCCTGGCGCTCAACGCCGATCATGCGGTGATGGTGGCGCCGCTGACCGGCGCCTCCACGATCGGCGCGCTGGCCGCCCAGGTGCTCGACGCCGCGCCGAAGCGGTTCGCGCTGGCGGGGCTGTCGATGGGCGGCTACTGCGCGATCGCGATCGCGCGCGCGGCGCCGGAACGCGTGACGCGGCTCGCGCTGCTCAACACCTCCGCCCGGCCCGACGATCCCGAAACGCTTTCGCGGCGGCGCGGTCTGATCGAATTGTCGACGAAGGGCGAGTTCAAGGGCGTCACGCCGCTGCTGCTGCCGTTGTTGCTGTCCGAAGCCGGCAGAACGGATCCGGCGATCGTTGAAACGATTACGGCGATGGCCAAGCGGGTCGGCCAACCCGCCTTCGTGCGCCAACAAAAGGCGATCATGTCTCGGGTCGATCAGCGGCCGCATCTCGCCGACATCGCCGCGCCGACGCTTGTGGTCGTGGGCGAGGACGACGCTCTGACGCCGCCCGACTTAGCCGCGGAATTGGCCGGGGGTCTCGCCGACGCGGAGCTTTTGCGTATTCCCCGCTGCGGGCATCTCTCGACCTTGGAGCGGCCGGACATGGTGAACCCTGCGCTTCGCGCTTGGCTCGCGCGCCCGCCGCGGACGGACGCCTAGGTTGGGAACTCCTTCAGAATATGGGTTTCGGT
>JBCCYI010000016.1:0-32323 GCA_039189975.1 Pseudomonadota bacterium | reverse complement strand
GTCTGAGGCCGACACAACGGGCGATGTCCTGAGCGGTCTCGCCGACGCGGCGCCCACAGCGGAGCCCGAGCCCGACACAACGGGCGACGTCCTCAGCGGCCTCGCCGACGCGGCTCCCACGGCGGAGCCCGAACCCGACACAACGGGCGACGTCCTCAGCGGCCTCGCCGACGCGGCTCCCACGGCGGAGCCCGAACCCGACACAACAAGCGACGTCCTCAGCGGTCTCGCCGTTGCGGCGCCCACGGCTGAGCCCGAGCCCGACACAACACGCGACGTCCTCAGCGGTCTCGCCGACGCGGCGCCCACGGCGGAGCCCGAGCCCGACACAACGGGCGATGTCCTCAGCGGCCTCGCCGATGCCGCCCCCACGGCGGAGCCTGAGGCCGACACAACGGGCGATGTCCTGAGCGGTCTCGCCGACGCGGCGCCCACCGCGGAGCCCGAGCCCGACCCGACTGGCGACGTCCTGGACGGGCTCACGAAGACGGAAGCTGCTGCCGCGGCTGCGGAAGTGGAGGCGCATGGATCCGCGGATAAGCCCAGTGACCCGGTGGGAGAGCTTGGCCGTGAGGGCGTGTCGGCCTTCAAGGACAATGGTATCGAAGAGACTGCGGAGCCGCCCACAGTTACGACCGAGGGCACCGAAGTGGCACCGGCTGACGACGCTGTGTTCGGCGATGCTGGAGAGGAAGTGAATACCGCCTTTGCCGAGGGCTCCAATGCCGGAGCAAAGGAGGGGGATGCGGCGAGCGACCTCGACGCTCTGCTGGGGGATCTGGATAGTGACGAGCCTGCTGCAACCGGTGTGGACGGGGAAAAGCCGCCTGATGCGGAAGTCAGCGACGCCGCAACGCTCGGCGACGACCTCGACGATCTGCTGGGAGACCTGGACAGTGACGTGCCCGGTGCGGCCGGTGCGGATGGGGCGCCGCCTGATGCGGAAGACAGCGTTGCCGTGACTCTCGGCGATGACCTCGACGATCTGCTGGGAGACCTGGACAGTGACGTGCCCGATGCGGCCGGTGCGGATGGGGCGCCGCCTGATGCGGAAGACAGCGTTGCCGTAACGCTCGGCGATGACCTCGACGATCTGCTCGGAGACCTGGACAGTGACGTGCCCGATGCGGCCGGTGCGGGTGACGCGCCGCCTGATGCGGAAGGTGGAGACGACCTTGACGACCTGCTCGGGGATCTTGATCCAGAGGGGGGAAGCACCTCCGCGGAGAGCTTGAGGGCTGAGGCCAGCGAGGCAGACGCGACCAGCGACCTCGACGACCTGCTTGGGGAACTCGATGTGGAGGGAGATGCTTCTCGCATGGAGAGCGCCTCTGTTACCGCCGTGGCTGACGGGCTCGACGACCTGCTTGGGGATCTGACCAGTACGGACGACGCCGCGGCCAGTGACGTCGATGTGGTGGAAGAGGCAGCGGAGGTTGCACTGTCCACTGCTTCCGACCTCGACGACTTGCTGGCCGATTTGGACGAGGATTGCGGTGACGCGCGGGACGGACCTGCGTCTGGGGACGACGGCTTGACCGATCTCGACGATCTTCTTGCTGATCTCGACGCGCCGGAAGAGAGCGGGCCTCCCGCCGCAACGGCGTCTGAGCCGCCTGCTGAACCGTCCGCCGGAGTGCCGGACGAGGAGGCCGCAGCGCATGGTCAAGAGGGGACCCCAGAGATGAAAGATGACTTGGAACCTCAGGACGGCGACTTGGCCGATCTCGACAGTCTCTTGGCCGATCTTGAGGGGTCGCTCGAAACGATTGAGGAAGATCCGGAGGCACCGGCATCTGATGCGTTGTCCGAGTTGGACGATTTGCTGAACGCGCTTGACGCCGAAGCTGAAGCCGAGACGGAGGAAGATCCGGGCGCGGCTGCGCCCGAGTCCGACGACCTCGATGCTCTCCTCGCCGGGCTGGACGAGGCCGACGACGCCGCGGAGACGACCGAAGAGGAAGCTTCCGCGGAGGAAGACGCCACGGCGGAAGATGCTTCGGCAGTGGAGGAAACCGCGGCCAGCGATCTGGACGACCTGCTGGCAGGGGCCGTCGGAGGAACGTCGGCTGCCGCTGCGCCGGTGGAGACCGGACCACGCCAGGCGCCCTATGGCACCGTCAGCGCGCCGCGACCCGACCGTGACAGCCTCAACCGCAAGACATTTCGTATTGCCATCTTTGGCGACTTCACCGGCCGTGCTGCGCGCGGACTTGTCGAAACGGGTGATGCATTGGCGCAGCGCAAGGCGATTCCCCTGGATGTCGACGACATTGAGGAAACGATTGAGGGTTTTGCGACCACTCTGATGCTCCCCATCGGCAAGGACGGCGCTGGCATCGAGGTCAAGCTGGGCGAGTTTGACGACCTGGAGCCTGACGAGCTTTACGACAATGTCGAGATCTTCGAGGAGCTCTCCGGCCTGCGGCAGCAGCTGGGCATGGGGTCGATGGCGTCGCGCGCGATCGAGCGCCTCAAGGCCTGGGGCGCCGAGTATGACAAGCCGATCCGGCTGCCCAAGCGCTCCTCCAGCACGTCGATCCCGGCGGACCGCAAGCTGAGCGACTTTCAGGCGCTGATCGGCGACACCGCTGGACGGCTGACGCAGGCCAGCCCGCTCGACGAGATGATCGCCCAGATCGTCGGCCCCTACGCGGTGAAGGCGCCCGACGATGGTGTCGCGGCGATGACGGCGGCGGTGGACGAGGCGCTGAGCGGGGCGATGCGGCTGGTGCTGCATCATCCGGATTTCCAGGCGGTGGAAGCGCAATGGCGCACGCTGGACCTGTTGGCGCGCCGGATCGAGACGGATGCGGAGCTAGAGCTCGTGCTCTACGACGTCTCGGCCGAGGAGCTGGCCATCGACCTCGCCGCGCAGGAGGATCTGTCGCAGAGCGGGCTCTTTGGGCTCCTCACAAGCGTGCTCGACCCAGAGGAGGGGCGCGGCGGTTTCTCTGCGCTCTTCGGGCTCTACACGTTCGAAGAGACGCCGCCCCACGCCGAGCTTCTGGGCCGCATCGCGCAGGTCGCCGCCCATGTGGACGCCCCTTTCGTGACAGCCCTGTCCCCAGGCTACCTGGAGGTCGAGCCGCAGGACAGGCACCCGTTGGTCGCCAAGGCCTGGGACGCGCTGAAGGGCATGCCCGAAGCGTCGTACCTTGGGCTCGCCTCGCCCCGCTTCATGCTGCGCCTGCCCTACGGCAAGAAGACGGAGCCGATCTCGGCCTTCGATTTTGAGGAATTCACGCCCGCCGAAGGGCTCTCCGGCATGCTCTGGGCCAACCCCGCAGCGCTCGTCGCGATCCTGCTCGCAGGGACGTACAAGGAGGCGGGCAAGCCGTCCGGCATGTCGCTCGGCAGCATGATGTCACTTGACGACGTGCCGTTTTACTTCATCACCGATCAACACGGGGATCAGGTGGCCCTGCCCTGCACCGAGCGGAACCTGACCGCCGCGCTGGCTCAGGCCTCGATCGGGCGCGGGATCATGCCCGTCCTGTCGATGAAGGGGCGCAACGAGATACGTTTGGGCTCGTTCCGTGCGGTGAGCGGCGCGGAACTCGCCGGAGCGTGGTCCGCCGAAGTGCCGCCCGCCAGCTCCGCATCGGGCAACGTCGGCCTTGCGTTGGAGGTCGACATCGAGGGCCAGACGCCCGACACTCCCGCCGAAGGCGCGCCGGCGCCGAGCGCACCGGCCGAGGATGGGGACGATGACATGTCGCTCGATGACCTGCTCGCGGGCTTTGGCGACGACACAGATGACGACGGCGGGGACGACGATGATATGGACCCGGAACTCGCAGAATTGCTGAAAGGTTTGTGATGAAAGATACGCAAGAAGAGCCGCAAGGCGGCGGCAATGAAGACCCCGAGATCACCCTCATCGCTGTGGCGAATGAGACGTTCTACATTGTGGAAGGTGAGGAGCATCTGGACGAAATGCTGATCGTGGACGGGACGTATCCGACCCCGATCCTCATGATCCACTTTGACACTGTGCAGGATATCCACGCCAAAATGGGTGAGACCATCAACATGGCCCAGTATTGGACAATCCACCCCAAGATCATCGCGCGTCTCCGCGATGACAAGTTACTGATTGAAAAGGTGGCATAAGCCACCGCTGTTAACTCTTAATGTCTCGAGAGGAGACCCTCCATGTCACAACAAGTTATTCACTTTGAAGGCCGCGACTTCGAGATGGAGGGGTCTTACAAGAACCCCGACAAGATAAATATGAAGGACGCATCCGTTGTTGAGGGTTTGAGTAAGCTGACGGAAACGACGCTTGAGTTCTTTTCGAATGACAGCAAGGTCAAGCACGCAGACTTCCTGGGCCAGACGATGATTGTCTCGGTCAAGGAGCAGGATGAAAGCAAGAGCTATTTCTCTGGCTATTGCGTCTCGGTTGACGAGATCGGTGAGTATCAGGGCAAGCGGCTTTTTACCGCAGAGATTCGGCCATGGCTGTGGTTTCTGACGTTGACTCGAAATAATCGGATCTTCCAAGAGAAGAGCACTGTGGATATTATACAGGAGGTCCTTTCGGATCATGGATTTTGGGGTAACGTTCAAAACAAGCTGAGCGCTACATACGAAAAACGCCACTATTGCGTGCAGTATCGTGAATCGGACTACGACTTTATTTGCCGCCTTATGGAGGAGGATGGAATATACTTCTATTTCGCCCAGGACGGCAAAAAAGAGAAGCTGGTCCTTGCTGACAGTATCTCCGCCCACTCGCCAACGCCACACGGACCGACATTCGAATATCACGCAGTCGATGGGACGTTCCAGCGCGACCTCGAGCACATCTACGATTGGTTGGATGGAGAGCAAATCACGACGGGAAAAGTTTCCTTCGAAGATTACAACTTTGAGACGCCGTTGTCGGATCTCCTGGTGACCAAGCAGATCATCAAGGGCAATCACTCGCCGCACAATAAGTACGAGCATTACGACTACCCCGGGCGCTACGGAAAGAGCGCTGAGGGCAACACGCATGCGCGGGTGCGAATTGAATCTCTGGCGGTAGACCATGAAAAGAGCAAGGGTGTCTGCAATATTCGTGGCATGCGCGTTGGCCAAACCTTCAAGATCAAGGAGCATCCGACTGTTCCCGACAATAGCGAATTCCTGCTGACCGAGGCGACGCATTATATCGGGATTGACACGGATTACGAGACGGATGACGTCGTTAATCCGCTCATCTCCAGGAAAAAACCGAAGCCAGAGGATCTTGAGAATCTTGGCATGGCTTATCGCTGCACCTTTGGAGTTATCCCGAAAGATATCCCATATCGCGCACCCCAAAAGACAGAGTGGCCCGAAATTGCGGGGCTTCATACTGCGGTCGTCACCGGGCCAAAGGGGGACGAGATCTACACTGACCAGTACGGTCGCATTAAGGTGCAGTTTCATTGGGATCGCAAGGGCAAGATGGACGAGAACACGACGTGTTTCGTGCGCGTTGCCATGCCCTGGACCGGTGACGATTGGGGAATGTTCGGGATTCCGCGCATTGGCCAGGAGGTCGTCATTCAATTCGAAGAGGGCGATCCAGACCGACCGATCTGCACTGGCATGATGTATCACAAGGAAACGATGCCTCCCTATGCTTTCCCGACGAACAAGACGCAGACCGGCATTGTGACGCGCAGCACAAAGGATGGCAGCAAGGACACGTTCCATGAGCTTGTCTTTGAAGACAAGAAAGAGGCGGAATTCATCCGGTTGCAGTCAGAGCGCGATTACAAGGAAACGATCAAGAACAACGCGGTGATTACGATTGGCCTTGAGCATAAGGACAAGGGTGATCTCACGCAGACAATCCAGAACCACAAGACGGAAACCCTAAAGGAAGGCGATCACACGTTCACGGTGGAAAAAGGTAAGCAGACGATCAAGATCAAGAAAGACCACACCGAAACGATCGAGGGTAAATCGACCCAGACGATCACCGGAAACACAACCCAGAAAATCAAGACCGGAAATTACACTCAGACGGTCGAAAAAGGGAAGTGGACGACTACGGTCAAATTGGGCGATTCCAAGCATGAAACAAAAGTCGGGAAAACCACTATCAAGGCGTTATCAAAGCTGGAGCTCATTTGCGGAATGAGCAAGATTACGATGGAGCCCACGAAGATCACGATCAAATCGCTCATGGTGGACATCAAGGCGGATACGACGCTGAACGCGCAGGGGCTCATGACGACCGTGAAGGGCGATGCCATGCTAACGCTCAAGGGCGGCATGGTGATGATCAACTGAGGTCCAGATGGCGAACAGATTCGAAAACCTGAAGAAGATGCCGGACGGGCCTGCCGCGCGGTTTCTCGCAGACACGCCGCTCAAGCTCGAGACGGAGCTGGACGCGCCCGTCAGCGCAACGGTCTCGGTGGTGCTGACCGAGCTCGAGGAAAAGCAGGCCTGGGTGGATATGCTCAAAGTGCTCGCCGCGGCCTTGCCCGCGCGCGAGGGCGTGTGGTGGGCCTGTCTCGCCGCGCGGGACTTGCCGGGGGCGGACGCCTCGCCGGTGCTCAAGGCCACCGAAGCCTGGGTCTTTGGGCCGACCGAGGAGAACCGCGTCACGCTGGGCGAGATGCTTGAAGCCGCGGATGCGGACGACGAGACGACCCTCGCCGCCACCGCTGCCTACTACGCGGAGGGCAACCTTGGTCCGGGCGATCTGGCGGAACAACCGGCGCCGCCGGGTTCGGTCGCAAGCTGTGTGCTGGGCCAGAACCTGCAGAGCCTCAACGACGAGCATGACGCGATCGAATGGATGAAGTATCTCATCGACCGCGCGGTCGACATTGCCAATGGTGGCAACGGCCGGGTCGACAAGCCCGAGCCGAAGCCTCCGGAGCCGGAAGATGATGACGATGACGACGACGACGAAGATGATGTCGTCGTCGCCGCAGAGGAGAATGCGCCCGCGAAGGGTTGAACGAAAAGCCCGCTGGAGTCAGAAACGACGGGTGGGTGCCCAAGCGGCACCCACAGAGCGGCGCGGCCTTGGACGCGCCGTCTCCATGGGGGCACAGAGCCGGAAAGTGCGTGGCAGCAGGGACATGGCGGTAACGTTAAGGTTTCAGTCAACCGGGAGCATTCCCGGCACCGGGCACCCCGTTCAGATGCGGGGCAACAGCCTGACGATTGGGCGTGCCGACGAGAACGATCTCGTCTTGCCGGACCCCGATAAGACATTGTCCAAGCGGCATTGCGTGATCGAGGATCACAACGGCAATGTCGTGGTTGTCGATATCTCAAGCAACGGCACATTCCTGAACTACGGCAAGATCGCTCTCGGGCCGACGCCGACGCCGCTCAACAACGGCGATATTCTGACGATCGGGCCCTATGAGGTGCTGGTCGATATCTCGTCGGCGCAGGATTCTGGCAATGTGATCCCGGACCCGCTGGTCGAGGGGCCCGTCTCGCACGGGAGCGCCGCCGCGGCGCCGAGCGCGTCGGACCTGCTCGACGCCCCGGGCGACGGTGTGGACTTTCTGGACGATCTTCTAAGCGGGCGTGAGGGGCCAGTGGGCCACCGCGGTGTCAACCGCGAGGAGCCGGACGAGGACGGGTTGTTGCCTCCGTTGGGGCCGGATGACCCGTTGCTGCCGCCTGCGGGCGCTGACGAGTACACGGGGCCGGCGCAAGCCTACCATAATCCGTCTGCGACAGATCACTTCCTGGGGGCGGATACGACCTCCGGCGGCGGCATCATCCCGGATGATTGGGACGATGATTTCTTTGCTCCGACGCAGCCCGCGGCGCCAGCGCAGCCCGCGGCTCCGCCCCAAGCCGCACCACCTCAGCCGATGCCGGCAAGCGCAGGTACGGATCCCGCGACAGCAGATCCGCTGGGGGCCGATCCCCTCGGGGCGGACCCTCTTGAAGCGTATCCGTTGGGCGCAGATCCCCTGGGCGAGGATCCCCTTGGTGCGGATCCCCTTGGTGCGGATCCGTTGGGTGCGGATCCGTTGGGTGCGGATCCGTTGGGTGCAGATCCCTTGGGGGCCGACCCGCTTGGGGCCGTGCCTCCGGACGCGGATCCGCTTGCGCAGGCCGACCCGCTTGCCGCTTCGGCCGCGCAACCGCAAACGCAACCGCAACCTGCCCCGCCGCAGCAACCCGTGCCGCAACCAGCGCCCGTCCCGCAAGCGGCCGTCGAGCCGCCCCAGCCGACCGCATCGCCAGCCGCCGCTGCGCCGCCCGCGCCGGGAAGTGCGGGGGACCCGTTCGGGGAGGAAGGCGACTCGCGTCCTCCGATCGCGGGTGTGGGGCGTCAGCAGGTCGAAGATGAGTTCGACATCGCGCCGGACCCGCTCGATGATATCGACCTGGCGGATTTTCCCGAGGATGGTGGCGAGACCAGCGCGCCTGTCGCTGCTCCGGCTGCGGACCCTGTGCCGTCCGTGACAGAGCCCGCGTCGCCCACGCCCTCCGGGTTCGGTGCGGAGGCTGGATCCGAGGGCGACACGGTCGTTCCTGCACAGGACACCCTGCCCGAGGATCAGACGGCTGTGCCCGCGCAACCGGCCACCCCGCATCCCGCGCCCGAGCCATCCGATGCGGCGACGCCGGCGCCGCAAGCGGCACCCCCCGCGATGCCGGCTCCGGCGACGGTCGTTTCCGCGCCGCCGGGTGCCGCGACGGACGCCTTTCTGAAGGCGCTGGGGGCGGACGAGGTGCGGATCGACCCAGCGGACACGGTGCACACGATGTCGCGCCTCGGTCATGTGCTGCGCATCATGATCGAGGGGATCCGTGAGATCCTGATGACGCGCACCTCGATCAAGTCGGAGTTTCGCATCGAACAGACGCGAATCTCCGCGGGCGGCAACAATCCGTTGAAGTTCTCGATCAGCCCCGAGCAGGCCATCGAGGCGATGGTGAAGACCAAGGCCAAGGGCTACCTCGACGCCGCCGACGCCGCCGATCAGGCGCTCAAGGACATCAAGGCGCACGAAGTGGCCATGGTGTCCGGCATGGAGGCCGCGCTGAAGGGCGTTCTGGCCAAGCTCGACCCCGCGGAGCTGGAGGGCAAGATCGAGGCCGGCGGCGGCATCGGCGGCATGCTCAAGAGCAAGAAGGCCCGATATTGGGAAGTTTACGAGAAGATGTACGCCGAGATCTCCGATCAGGCCGAGAACGAGTTCCACGAGCTTTTTGCCAAGGAATTTGCCCGCGCCTACCAGGAGCAGCTGGAAAAACTGAAATGACGACGATGACGAGTGGGGCCACCTGATGTCCTGGGAAAGTAAGGTCCTCTGGACCGAGGGCCTGTTCATCCAGCCCCACCATTTTCAACAAGCCGATCGCTACACCGAGGCGCTTGTCGCCGGGCTGGCGCAGCGGGTCACGCCCTATGCCTGGGGTGTCAGCAGCATCGAGATCGACTACGATGTGCTCAAAATCGGCCAGTTCGCGCTGAAGTCGGTCACGGGATTGACGCCAGACGGCACCGTGTTCCGCGTGCCTGCGGCGGAGGATCATCCGCCCGCGATGGAGGTGCCGGAGACGATCAAAGATTGCGTGGTCTACCTCACCGTCCCACAGCGACGGCAGGGCGCGCTGGAGGTCGACATGTCGGGGGCAGAGCTCTCGGCCGCGCGGCTCCGGCCGGGCGAGATCGAAGTGTCGGACATCAACAGCCCTGGCAAGAAGGCCACCACGCTCGGGATCGGCAAGTTGCGTCTGCAGTTCGCGCTGCAGGTCGACGACCTGGCCGACAAGCTCGCGATTCCCATCGCCCGCATCATCGAGGTGAAGCCCGACAACGAGATCGTGCTCGACACGGCGTTCATCCCGTCTTGCGTCGACATCCGCGCGGCGACGCCGCTCTCTGGCTTCCTGCGCGAGCTGGAGGGCCTTTTGGGTCACCGGATGACCGCGCTGGCCGGGCGTCTGGCCGAAGGCGGACCCTCCAAGGGTGTGGCCGAGATCTCGGACTTCCTGCTCCTGATCTCTGTAAACCGGGCGCTGCCGCTCGTGCGCCACCTCGTCAATGTCGAGAACGTGCACCCTGAGCACTTGTACCGCGTCTGCGCCTCGCTTGCGGGCGAGCTTGCCTCCTACATGGCCGACGCGCGCGCCGCGCCGCAGTTTCCGGCCTATCAGCACGACGAGCTGACGGCGTCGTTCGCGCCCGTCATCAAGGCGCTGCGGCAATATCTGTCCTCCGTGCTGGAGCAGACGGCGGTCTCGATCCCGCTCGACCCGCGCAAATACGGCATCAGCGTCGGTGTCATTGCCGACCGCAAGCTCATCACCACCGCCAGCTTCGTCCTCGCCGTGCAAGCGGACATCCCGTCCGAGAAGGTGCGGCGCCACTTTGCGACGCAGGCCAAGCTCGGGCCAGTGGAGGAGATCCGCCAGCTGGTGAACTCTGCGCTGCCGGGCATCCCGCTCCGGCCGCTGCCGGTCGCGCCGCGACAGATTCCCTACCACGCGGGCGTTACGTACTTTGAACTGGACGGAGAGAGCCCCCATTGGGGTAAGATGACAACGTCGGGCGGTGTGGCCGTCCATGTGACCGGGGAATTCCCGGGGTTGAAGATGGAGCTCTGGGCCATTCGGGCCGGGTAGACGCAATCTTCGACACAGCGGAACGAGGGGCGGCGCACAATGTCCAACAACGATCCATTCGCAGAGCCGGACGACGCGGATCGCACGGTCATCAAGCCGAACCTCGGGGGGCGCCGCGCCGCCGCGCCGGCCCAGCCCCAGCCCGCGTCGCCGTTTGACCCTGTTTCGCCGGCGGGCGTGCCGCAGCCGCCGCCCACGCCGCAACCCGAGTTTGGCGTGCCGCATGCGGCGGCCCCCGCCACCCCCGCAGCGCCGACAGCGACGACGGAGCCCAGCGTCGAAGCGGGGATGACGGGGATGAACCGGCTCAATGCCGCCGCGTCTACGCTCTTTTCCCTCGTCAGCCGCATCCGCAACCGGGCTCAGCACATGGATCCGGACAAGCTGCGCCGGTCCGTCATCTCCGAGGTGCGCGCCTTTGAGAACCGTTGTTTGCAGGCGGGGATCGAGGCGCAGGAGGTCAAGATCGCCCGCTATGCGATCTGTGCGACGCTCGACGATGTGGTGCTCAACACGCCCTGGGGCAGCCAGTCCAGCTGGTCGACCCAGTCGATGGTGGGCACCTTTCACAAGGAGGTCGTCGGCGGCGACCGGTTTTACGACCTGCTCGCCCGCCTCGAAAAGGAGCCGGGGACGAATATCGAGCTCCTCGAGTTTCTCTATATGTGCTTGTCGCTCGGCTTTGAGGGGCGCTTGCGCGTCGAGGCCGGGGGCGTCGATCGGCATATGCAGATCCGCGCAGGCCTGGCGCGAATCATCCGCGGGCATCGCGGGCCGGTGGAGCGGGATCTCTCGCCACACTGGAAAGGGGTCGAGATGGCCCACAAGCTTCTCTCGATCTGGAAACCGGTGTGGATTGTAACGGCCCTCGTTGCGCTGTTGCTCACCGGGACGTTCATGACTTTGTCCTACCTGCTCAATCGCGATTCCGATCGCGTTTTGGGCCAGATTTCGGTGCTCGACTCCGGCGCCGTGGCTCAGCTCGCGCGCCTTGCGCCACCGCCCGAGCCTGCGCCGCTGCCACCGGCTGTCGTCGAGGCCGCGCAGCAGCAGGTCGAGGAGATCGAGTCCTTCCTGGAGGAAGAGGTGGCCGAGGGCCTCGTCGAGGTGATCGACAAGGTCAACACCGTGACTGTTCGGATCTCCGGTCAGGCGATGTTCGCCTCCGCGTCCGACCAGCTCCAAGAGCAGTACCACGACCGGATCGACCGTGTGGCCCGCGCGCTCAACGAACGGCCCGGCAAGGTGATCGTAGTCGGCCACTCAGACAATATCCCGATCCGGTCTTCGCGTTTCCCGTCGAACATGCATTTGTCGCTCGCCCGCGCGGAATCCGTGATGAACCGGATGGCGCCGATCTTTGATGAGGGGGCCGAGGCCTCCAAGACGGAGGTGGCGGAGTACCGCAAGCGCATCGAAGACGGGGAAGACCCTCTGGATTACAACGATGACGGCAGTGTCTACGTCCCCGAAGAGATTGCGGGCTCGGAGCGGCTGTCTGCCGAGGGTCGCGCCGACAGTGAGCCCATCGCCTCCAATGACACGGCCGAAGGCCGGTCCGAGAATCGGCGCATCGAAATCATCCTGGTGAAGGAAGACGCGACATGATCTTCAGACGCCTCCTACGCAGCACGATCGGCCTCATCTTTCTGATTACCGGCGCCTTGAGCGCGGCAATCTGGTTCATGGGGCCGCTGGCCGTCATGGGTGACTTTGCGCCGCTCACCTCGGTGATGCAGCGCGGGATCGCCATCGGGATCCTGTGGCTCATCTCGCTGCTGATCCTCCTCATTATCCTTGTCCGGCGGATCCGCAAGGACAAGAAGATGACCGAAGAGATCGTCGAAGCGATGGACGATGTCGATGAGGAAGATGAGCTCGTGAAGGCCGAGCTCGCCGACCTCAAGGGCAAGCTGCGCGAGGCGCTGACGACCCTGCGCAAGTCCAAGCTGGGGCGGCGTAGCCTCTATGAGCTGCCGTGGTACGTCATGATCGGCCCGCCGGGCGCGGGCAAGACGACCGCGATCGTCAACTCCGGCCTGCAGTTCCCGCTCGCGGAGACGACCGGGGCGGCCGCGCTCTCCGGCGTCGGCGGCACGCGCAACTGCGACTGGTGGTTCACCAACAACGCCGTCCTGATCGACACCGCGGGCCGCTACACCACGCAGGATTCCGGCGCGACGGAAGACAACGCCGCCTGGGTCGGTTTCCTGAGCCTTCTCAAGAAGTACCGCAAGCGCCAGCCGATCAACGGCGCCATCGTTGCGATCTCGCTCTCGGACCTCGCGATGCAGGATGAGGCCACGCAAAAGAGCCACGCCGCCGCCATCCGCCGCCGCCTGCACGAGCTGCGCGACAAGCTCGGCGTGCGCTTCCCGGTCTATGTGCTCTTCACAAAGTCCGACCTGATTGCCGGCTTCACCGAGTATTACGACAATCTCGGCAAGGAGGATCGCGAGCAGGTCTGGGGCTTTACGCTGCCGCTCCCGAAAAAGACGAAGGCCGAGCAATCACCCATCGCCGCGTTCGACGAGGAGTTTGCGCTGCTTCTGGGCCAGCTCAACGCACAGTCGCTTGAGCGGATGCAGATCGAGACGGACCACCAGCGGCGCAGTCTCATCGCGAGCTTCCCCGGCCAGGTGGCGACGATCCGTGCCACGGCGCGGGAGTTCCTGGCGGAGGTCTTTCAGGACAACCGGTTCGAGAAGCGGCACCTTCTGCGTGGGGTGTATTTCACCTCCGGCACGCAAGAGGGGACGCCGATCGACCGTCTGATGATGGGCATGGCGCGCACCTTTGGCATCGGTCGTCAGGCGATCGGGACGGGGCGGGGGACCGGGCGGTCCTTCTTCCTGACGCGGCTCTTCGAGGAGGTGATGTTCCGCGAGGCGGGGCTTGTCAGCGCCGACGACAAGGTCGAACGGCGCTACAAGATCGCCAAATGGGCGGCCATCACGACATCCGTCTTCGTGGCGGCTGGCGTCAGTGCGCTCTGGGTGCGCAGCTATCTGGGCAATGCCGCGCTGCTGGCGCAGGCAGCGGAGGCGGTCGAGCAGTATCGTGAGCAAGCCTCTGTCATCCCCGGCAGCCCGATCAGCGACAGTGACATTCCTGCCGTGGTGCCTGCACTCAACACGTTGCGCGGCCTGCCCGCGAACCCGGCCGCCGACACGCCGGAGCCCCCGCGCGAGCTGACTTACGGGCTCTACCAGGGCGACGTCCTTGGCAATTCCGCCGCGCAGACGTACCGCGGCGCGCTCAACGAGCACCTTCTGCCGCGCCTGCTCCTGCGTCTGGAGGAGCAGATGGTCGCGAGCATGGACCGCCCCGATTTCCTCTATGAGGCGCTCAAGGTCTATCTGATGCTCGGCCAGCAGGGCCCGATGGATCAGGACCTCGTGCGGGAATGGATGGCGCTCGACTGGAGCGTCGCCTATCCCGGCTCCAACCGTGAGGAGATGCGCCTGCAGCTTCAGGAACATCTCGACGCGATGCTCTCCGAGCCGATGGACGAGATTGCATTGAACGGCCCCCTGGTGGAGCAGATCCAGCGCCGCCTCTCGGAGATGCCGCTGGCGCAGCGCGTCTACAACGGCATCATCAACTCGCCGCGCGCCGCCGAGCTGCCCCAATGGCGCCTGACAGACATTGGAGGCCCCGCGATCACTCGTGTGATGGTCCGCTCCTCGGGCGCGTCGATGAGCGAGGGGATCGAGGGCATCTTCACCTACGATGGCTTCAACAACGTCTTCCTCGACGAGACGCTTGGCCTCGCCCGGCGTCTGCAAAAGGAGACCTGGGTGCTGGGCACATACGGAGAGGCGGAGCAGAGCGAACAAGCGCTCGCCGCCATGAGCCGGGATGTGGCGGATCTGTACTACACCGACTTCATTGCGCGGTATGATCAGATCCTTGGCGATCTCGACATCATCCCGCTTGAGAGCCTGAACCACGCCGTCGAGGTGACGAACGTGCTTTCCGGGCCGACGTCGCCGATCGTCAACGTGCTGGAGGCGGTCGCCTCGGAGACGCGTCTGACAGAGAACCGTAACCCGCTCACGGGTGGTGCTCTCGGAGAGGCGGGGCAAGACATTGCAACGATCGAACTGCAGTCCGCCCTGTCGGCACGTGCGTCGCAGGTCCTCGGCATCCTGTCGGCGGCGGCGCTGTCCGAAGGAGGCGCGGAGCCGGAGCCCCCCGGGGCCTTTGTCGAGCAGCGGTTCTCGTGGCTCAACGATCTGGTGCTTCCGCCGGATGAGGGTATTCCGTCCGAGCTCGACAATATCCGCGTGCGCCTGCAGGAGGTCTATCAAGAGCTGAACCGCAACACCGGGTTCGGCGGCGGTGCGGCTGCAGCCCAGGGCGGGGCAACGGCGCTCGTGCGGTTTCAGGAAGCGGCGCAGCGGATCCAGGAGGGCCCGATGGATCGTTGGGCGACGCAGATCGCCCAGGGCGCTTCCGGGATCACGGCGGATGGCACGCGCGCCGGGATCAACGCCACGTGGCAGAGCCAGGTGCTGCCGTTCTGCGAGCAGGTGCTCGAAGGGCGCTACCCATTCGACCGGGGGGCCGCCGCGGATGTCGCGCTGGGCGACTTCTCCCGGCTCTTCTCGCCGAACGGCCTGATCGACAAGTTCTTTAACGAGAACCTGCGCGATTACGTCGACATGCGCGCACGTCCCTGGGCGTGGAAACGCGTGAACGACGCCGACCTCGGTATCAGCGATTCCGTGCTTCAGGAATTCCAGTATGCGGCTGAAATTCGCGATGCGTTCTTCGGCGGGGGGGCAACGCCCTCGGTCAGCTTTCAGGTGACGCCCGAGGCGCTCGACCCTTCGGCAGACGCCGTCCAGCTCGAGATCGACGGCGAGAAGATCCAGTTCCGGCACTCGACGCGGTCGCCGCGGCCCACCGCCGTCACCTGGCCGGGCCAAGTCGGGGCGGCGCGGGTCGTCTTCGCGCCCATCTCCAACAGCGCGGCCAACGACATCTCCCGCGAGGGGCCCTGGGCCTGGTTCAGGCTGCTCAACGCCGCCGAGATCCGCGCCACAAACGTGTCCGACCGCAACCGCGTCATCTTCAACGTGGGCGGGCGGATCGCGATCTTCCAACTTCAGGCCGGGTCGGTGCTCAATCCCTTCGCGCTCCCCGCTCTGAACGAGTTCAACTGTCCGAAGTCCTTCTGATGTCAGCCGTCTTTGGTGTATTTGGTAAAATTCCCACGTTGGGAGACTTTTTGCGGGTCGGCCTGCCGGTGTCCTTCGTGACCCGGTGGGACGAGTGGCTCCAGCAGGAGCTGTCCCGCGCGCGCGAGGCGCTGGGCGCGGGATGGAACGACGCGTATCTCTCCGCTCCGATCTGGCGGTTCACGCTGCCGGGGGGGGCGTGCGGCCCAAAGCCCGTGTCCGGCGTGGTGCTGCCTTCGGTCGACCGCGTCGGTCGGCAATATCCGCTGACGTTGGCCGTTGTGCACTCGGCGCCCGAACCTGCGCTCGCGCATTTCGAGAACACGGGGCTCTTTGAGCAGCTCGAAGACCTCGCCATCCGAACGATGGATGAGGAGATCGACCGCGCGGGTCTCCTCTCCGCCCTGGAAGCGCTGACCTTCACGGTGCCCGTGCCGATGACCCGCGTGGGCGCGGCCTACAGCTTTGGCGCCACGACGCCGAAGACGGCTCTCGCCGGGGCCTACATCGCCGAGGCGCATCGGGGGGCTGCCCTCTGGACAACCGTTCTCGACGATGACGCCCGCCTGATGGTCAGTCACGGGCTGCCAGCGGGGTCCCAGGCCCTTGGCCTATTCACACTGAGCGCACCGATGTGGCCCAGACGACAGACGGAGGCCGCGCAATGAACGGTCCACACAGGGTGCGGTTTTCCGCGACGACGCATCGCGGCAAGGTCCGGAAGATCAACGAGGACAGTATCGTCACCCTGCCGGACCACCAGGTCTGGGTCGTGTCGGACGGGATGGGCGGCCATGCCGGGGGCGACTTTGCCTCGCAGACCATCGTCGACACCATCGCGATGATCGAGCCCGGCCTGCCAGCGGGGGAGCTCCTGCAGGCGCTCAGACGCGCGATCTTCCATGCCCATGACGTGATTGTCGCCGAGAGCCAGAACCGGGGCGGCGCGACGATGGGTGCGACGGTCGTGTGCTTTGTGATGGCCGAGGGCCATTTCGCGACGTTCTGGGTCGGCGATTCACGGCTCTACCGGTTGCAAAACGGCAAAATCCAGATGCTCACGTCGGACCATTCGCTGGTCGCCGAGCTGGTCCATTCCGGCGTGATGGATTGGGACGAGGCAGAGCTGCACCCGCATTCCAACGCCGTGACCCGCGCGGTCGGCGTCGGCGACGATCTCTTGCTCGACAAGATCCGCGGCGAGGTGTTCCCCGGCGACCGTTTCCTGCTGTGCTCCGACGGGCTGACGAAATACGCGACCTTCGCGATCCTGGAGCGCGCGCTTGCCTCCGAGCCGATCGAGACGGTGGCCGACACGCTGCAACAGCTCGCGCTCGACGGCGGCGGCGCAGACAACATCTCGGTCGTTGTTGTCGACGTGATCTAGGCCGTTTCGCGCAACCTAAGGCGTTTCGCTTTTGGCCTGATACGTCAGCCACGGCCAAAATGCCCGCAACGGTCCGACGTTGCACAGCATCCTGTACACCTTTCTAGCTCCGATGTTGCGCGAAGCGCGACAGAGCCACATGGCAGCGAATGCACAGGAATCCGGGTCCGCAGGATCAGTCGGGCAACCGAGGTTCTACCTGGCCCGATTGACACCCACAGGATCCGACGCCCGCCGTCTCTCGCTGCGGCCGACGCGAATTGGCCAAGCCGCGCGTGCTCCGCCCATGGGCTCCGAAAGAGCTTCGGCTGCGACTTTCATGAGAGGCAGAGCGTCCCGTGCCCGTTTGCGGGCTGGGGAGGAGGCAGCGCCCTGACGGGCGCTGCGTCAGCGCTCGGTCGTCAGGATGGCGCTGTCGATCGAACGGATCGAGATGTTGCCTGCATTGCGTGCGTCGATGAGCGCGTCCGCGTAGCTTTCGGAGGATTCGGTCGTTGGGCGCAGCTCGTCGAAGAGCGGCGCGTCCGTGTGCATCACCAGGATCTGGTTCTTGCCAAGGACGCTATCGTCGACTGTGAAGGCCAGGCGGCTGCGGCCTTCGGCCTCCTCCAGGCCGTAGCTCAGGCGGATCACGCCGTCCGGCGCTTCCTCTAGCAACGTTTCCACGCTGTTCTCGGGGCGAAAGAGGTTGGGCAAAAGGTGGAACACCACACCCTTAACGTCGACGATGGAGACACGCAGATACCCATCGGTGACATCCGGGGGCATGGCGAGGTCGATCACCGGGTTTTCGCCGACGGCATACACTGCGTCCCGGTTGGGCTCGCTCCGGTCACCATAGCCGAACATCAGCTCGAAGCCGCCAGGCTGGGCGCTCGACGGGAGAACCGCGTCGATCTCGCAGAGCGCCTCGTTGAGCATCTCGGTGTCGATGCGCACCGGCCTGTCCCCCGCGAGGGCGCCAAGCTGGCGACCCAGAGCTTGTCGGCTCGCTTCAGCGGCGAGGCGCCCGGTGACGATGATCGCGTCGTCGAGCCCGTAGCCCGTCGGCGGTGGGGAGACGAGCGACAGCGGCCCGCAGTCGGAATTCTCCAGCAGAATGGGGCCTAGGAAATCGGCGGGCAGAAACCGGGGGCCAAGCAGCATCTCGATGTCGGCGCTGAAGGCGGACGCGGCTGCTTGCGTCACGGCGCGCTCGGCCTGGGCAAGTTCGCCCTCCGTCAGGGCGAGGCCAAAAATATCGGCGCTGCCGTCCACGATCTCAATCCGGAATTCTTCGAGCCCGGCCACGGAATCGACCATGGATTGCACGGCTTCCGGCCAGACCTCCGGGATGCCGCCCGTGGCGAGGGTCAGATCCGCTGAGCCTCCAAGGGCCGTGATCTGCGCCGTAAGCGCCTCCTGCACTTCCGGGGACGGCACGTTGCCCGAGGCAAAGACCGTCCCGTTCGCGGCCCGCTCGATGATCATCGTGTAGGGGTCGGCAACGGGGTAGCTCGGGCCCAGGACCGTATCGAGCGCGCCGGAGAAATAGGCACCCGCGCCCGCACCGGCGAGCACCACGACCCCAAGGATCGGGACCAGCGCGCCAGAGCGTTTCTTGGCGGGAGCCTCCTTCGCCGGGGCTGGAGCCGCTTTGGCAGCGGGTTTCTTGGCGGCGGCCTTCGGGGCCTCGGGAGCGGGCTCCGGCGCGGCGGGGGGCGGGGAGACGACAACGGTCGCGTCCGAATCCACCGCCGGAGCGGCTGCAATGGGCGCGGCCTGGAGCGACGCAGGGTCCTTGAACGCGGCGACGACCTCTTCAGCGGAGGAGAAGCGCTTGTCGGGGTCTGGGTCCGACATCTTGGCGATGATCGAGGCCAGCGGGTCCGGCACGCCTTCGAGCTTCAGCGGCTGGCCCTTGATCGTGAGCATCTCCATCGGATTGGCGCCGAGGTTCGGCTTGGCGCCGCGAAAGGCCGCCAGCAGCAACGCACCGAGGGAGTAGAGATCCGACCGCGCGTCGGTATTACCGTTGAGCTGCTCGGGCGCAGCATAGGCGTACTTCCCGGCGAACTCGTTGCCGACGATGGTCTGCGCGCCGGGATTGGTGTCCTTGGCGATGCCGAAGTCGATGATCACAGGGTCCGACGGCAGATCGTTGCGCAGGATGATGTTGTCGGGCGAGAGGTCGCGATGCACGATGTTATGGCCATGGGCCACAACCAGCCCTTCGGCCACACGCTGCCCGACTACCATCAGGTCGTCCGCAGACATGCCCCCGTTGGAGGCCGCCTTGTCGAGCCGCGTGCCATCGACGAAATCCATCGCGAGGTAGACGACCCCATCCGGCATGCGCTGGGTGTCATAGTAGCGCACGACCGCGTCGTGGCGGATGTCGCGAATCTCCTCCTCGCGCGTCATGAGCACGAGGAAATCCTCGTTTTGCGCATATTCGGCGCGCAGGGCCTTAACGGCAATGACACGGCCCGAGATCTCGGACCGTGCCTTGTAGACTTCTGAGGTGCCCCCGCGCCCTAGGATCGATTCGATCCGGTAGGTGTTGTTCAGCAGATCGCCGGGTTGGAAGATGTCACCTGGTTGCGACCCGCTCATGGGCACTCCTGTCTTGCATCGTCGTCAGCCGCGCCACGCGGGCTCAGCTGAGCGCCTGGAATTCAACGCGGCGTTGGGCGTCGGCGTTCGGGTCTTGGTCGTCGAGCGGGAAGGCTTCGCCCACGCCCACGGCTTCGAGCCGATCTTCTGCGATCCCGCAGTCGCCCACAAGGTGCCGCTTCACTTCCTGCGCGCGGAGCAGCGACAGGTTCTCGTTGTAGCTGGCGGATCCGGAGGCATCGGTGTGGCCGACGATGCGGAAGGCGCCTTCGTCGAGCGCGGCGATCACTTCGCAAAGCGTGGCGAGCTTCGGCTTCTGGTCCGCGCGCAGGGCGGAGCTGTCAAAGTCGAACGTGATCTGGATGGCGACCTGATCCTCCGGCGCGACCTCGATATAGTCGGTCTGGGCGACGGTGGTGACGGCCGCTTCGGTCGTGGCGTCTTCCGTTGCGGCAACGGCTGCGTCGCCGCCAGTGGTCGGCGCGATGGTGAGGCCGCGGGTGCGCTGATTGTTGAAGCGCTCCGTCAGCTCCTCCGCGCTGAGGTCGCTGGCGTCGGTGCTTTGGGCGAAGCTGGCGCCTGACGTAGCGACCAACGCGGAAACTGCGAAAAGGCAGAGTGTCTTGCGTAGCATGGTTTAACCCTCGAAAAACTGATGACCCTGATGTACACGCCAGCCCCTTATGTGACAACGGGCATGGCGCGGTGAAGCTCCCACATTGCCGTGCGTTACACCCTAGGTTTAAGGCGATATGTGCCCGTTTTCGGGCAAAGCCACCGAATGTTTATGGCATTCTGGGGTCGCGGCGGCGGGTGGGCACGTTGACTTGGCCTTTGGCGTCGCCTTAAGTCGCCCCAGCCCAGACGACGCGAGCCCCTTGTCCCCATGGAAAACCGCCTCATCCCAGCCATCATCGCCGTGATCGTTGCGATTATGATCGGGATTGGCGTGCTGCTCTACGTGCTGCTGACCGCCGAGGACGACCCCTTCGCCGCGGACTTCGGGGAGAACACCGCGGACTTTGACGATTCGCCCCTCTTCGACGAGATGGAGGGCCCTGCCGTCGACAGTGGCGCGCGGATCGAGATCGAGAAGCTGCGCCGCCAGATCGAGGCACTGACCCAGCAGATCGAGCAGCTCGACAACAAGATCTCCGCGGTCGAGGCGGCCCAGCAGGACGCGGCGGCCGCCGCCGTGCCCCGCTCGCCCGACGACCAGTTTTCCGCGATCCAGAACACCGGGCCCAACGAGATCCTCGACGCTTATGCCCAGGTGGTGCTCATCGCCAACCGCCGCGAGGTCAATGGCGACCTGCGGATCGCCTCGCCCACCTATCTCGTCAGCGTTTTCGGCCCCCCGCGCGAGAACCTGACAGACGATTGTCAGCCCCTGACGAACCCCCGGTTGAAGGACAAGCTGCGCCTCGAAGAAGTCGGCCCGATCCGCGTGCAGATGCTGGAGCCCGCCGTGGAGTCGCTCCGGCGCGTCTTCGAGCGGATCGAGCTCGCGGACCCCGACCTCTACGCCCGCATAAACACCGCCGGCGCGCTCTGCGTGCGGCGGATCCGGGGCTCGACGCGGGTGTCGACCCATGCCTTCGGTCTCTCCCTCGATCTCAACATCGACGGGCGGCTCGACCAGCTTGGCGACGGACGGACCCAGCTCGGCTTGACGATCCTTGCGGATTTCTTCCGGGACGAGGGGTGGTTCTGGGGCGCGAGCTTTGGCCGGGAAGACAGCATGCACTTTGAGGTCTCGCGCGATCTCGTCGAGCAGTGGATCGAAGAAGGCAAGCTGTGAGCGCAGCCCGTACGCCCAAGCAGGGGTCCTACGAAGCACGGACCCTGTCCGAAGCAAAGGCTCTGGAGGCCGAGCTTCTCCGCCGCTGCGAGGCGCTTGCGCCGGAGCTGGCGCGCCCGGCCCATGCGCGCGATGCGGCGTCGATCAAGGAGCTGTGGTCTCAGATCGACGCGCTCCGCCCCGAGCTGACCGATACGCTGAAGCGGATGCGTCAGCGCGGAGGCTTACCGAAGGAGCGGCGCAAGGGCGGCAGCTCGGCGGAGTTGCGCGCCTTCAAGGCCGAGCGCAAGGCCATTCAGGAGCGCCTCCAGATCTGGTCCTCGGTGTCGGACATGGTCGCGCGGCATTACTTGGCCGAGCCGCAGCCTTTGATCCCTGAACACGTCCCGGCCTATGGCGACCCGCTGATGGAATTCCTCGCGGCGACGCTCCATCACGTCGCTAACCCGGTCGAGCAGAGCGCCGAAGGGTTCGATCACGGGGCCTATGCCGATATCGCCATGCCGCCCCTGCGGTTCGAGGCGCTGATCCTCGCGGCCTATCGGCTGGCGTTGGCTCGCGGAGAACCCAGGCAGATGCGCTTTGGCGACGTTGGCTGTGGCGGGGGCGTGAAGCTGGTCATGGCGCGGCGTTTCTTCGGCCATTGCACTGGGATCGAGTACGAGTCCCAATACGTCGCCAACGCCGAGGTGTTCCTCAAGAAGGTCGGCTTGCCCAATCTCGATGTCGAACACGCCGACGCGCTGACCTACGAGGAGTACGGCAAGTTCGACGTGCTCTATTTCTACCGCCCCATGCGGTCGGACCAGGATCTGGAGCGCCTCGAGCAGCAGGTCGTCGCCAACGTCAAACCGGGGACGCTGATCCTCGCGCCATACAACCTGCATCTGCAGCCACGGGCGGCGGCGACCTTCACGCTCGTGCCCAGCACGCTCGCCACCTGCCCCGAGCTCGTGCCGCCGATCTACGCCGTCGGCGTCTCGCAGGAGGAGGCAGACCTTTGGCGCCGGGACGCTGAGCTGACCGATACCGTTCCCGTCCCAAAGGCCGATACGCTCGAGCTCAAGCCGGGATTTTGGCGCCCACTGTTGGACGCAAGCCGCTATGCATTTAATTCCTGATCGGGGCTATAGGCGAGGCGTCTGACCCACGCTACGCTTTGGTCCTGATCCGGAACGGAGTTTCAATGGCATCCCCCCCGCAGAAGCCCAAGCCTTTTCGATGGCAGCAGATTTACGGGATGGGAGCCGCGAAACAGAGCGAAGAGAAAGGCCGCGGCCGCGTGCAGATCCTCAAGCTGAAGGAAGCCTCTGCGAAGGCCCTGATCGTTCTGATCCCGACCTATTCGATGGCGTATTTCACCGAAAAGATGGTCTGGGTCGTGCCGACACTTGCCGCTGCCGGCTTCTTCGCGGGCACGATCTCCTTTGCTCAGGAAGAAAGCACGACGCGGCGCCTCGAAGACGATATCGACGTCGACAGCGAAGCGCTGGACGAGGATGGCCCAGACGGCAGTGACGGCTGACACCCCTCCCGCTCGTATGATCGGAGATGGTTTTTCTGTACCCGCCGAAAGTGCGCGGGCCGCTGGCATTGTTGCCCGCGCACCATTGCCGAGATGCTGGACGGGTTTGGCAACAAAAGGGGTGCGCTGTCGGCAGAGCGTCTCTATCGTTCCGTGCAAAGGACTATCCGCCAGAGGGAGGGAAAACGTGCGCGCATTCTTGATGGGGGCCGCGCTTGCGCTGGGCCTGACACCGGCTTTCGCACAGGACACCGCAACCGCGCTTGAGGGGCCGCTTGTCGTCGAGCTCAACAAGCTGGAAGAAGGAGAGGGCGCCTGCCGTGCGTTCTTTCTCTTCCGCAACGAAACCGGGCGCAGCTTCGAAGGGTTCGAGATGTCGCTGGCGCTGCTCGACACCTCCGGCGTGATCGACCAGCTCCTGACGGTCGACGCCGCACCCTTGCCCGTCGCGCGCACGACGCTGAAGCTCTTCGAGTTTCCGCAGGTCTCCTGCGGCGAGATCGCAGAGCTGCTGCTCCACGAGGTGGGCGCGTGCCGTCCGCAGAACGGCGATGAGCTCGACTGTTTCGCGTTCATGGAGCTTGGGAGCCGGGCGGGCGCGGGCCTGGTGAAGTAGCATGCCGCCGCTTTCCGAAATGGGCAGCGCGGGGCCGGTGCTGCTCGTGCTGGCGGCGTTGTCGCTTTTGTCGCTCGCTGTCATCGCGGCGCGCCTTTTGGCCCTGACGGGGATCGCCAAGGGCGGGGCCGAGCGGGACGAGGCCTTTGCCGCCTATGAGGGTGGCGAGGCCGCGTCAATCGCGGGCGAGGCGCCGGCGGACCGTGTGGCCCGGCGCGCGCTGGAGATGCTCGGCGCCGGTGCCGGCGACGCGGCGCTCGACGCGGAACTGACCGGCCTGGGCAACACCGAGGCCGCCGCGATGGGCAAGGGGCTGCGCCTTTTGGAGCTCGTCGGCCTGATCGCGCCGCTTCTCGGCCTTCTGGGCACGGTGCTCGGCATGATCCAGTCCTTCCGCTCGCTGGAGCTGGCGGCGGGTTCGGCCAACGCGTCGATCCTCGCGGGCGGCATCTGGCAGGCGCTGCTGACGACCGCCGCGGGCCTCGTCGTGGCCATCCCGGCGCTGATCGGGGCGACGCTCCTGGCCTCCCGCGTGGAGGCGGGTACGCTCGCCATCGAGCGCGTCATCACCCGCGCCCGCGCGCTGGCCAGCCGGTGAGCCGGGGCGGGGCCGCATGACGCTCGCAAAGCCCAAGCCGCCCTCGCCCCGTGTGACGTTGGTCCCGCTGATCGACGTTCTCTTCATCCTGCTGGTCTACTTCATGGTGACGTCGGTCTATCTCGACCTCGACATGATCCCCGCCGGAGGCACCGCTGAAGACCCGCAGACGAACGTCCCCCCAACGGTCACCGAAGCGCCGCAAGAGACGCAGACGCTGCTCCTGCGGATCGACGCGTCGGGGCAGGCTGTGCTCCGCGGTCAGGCGCTTGGCCCGGACGCCCTGCGCTCCGCGTTGGAGCAGGCCCTGGCCGAGCGGCCCGGCCTCACCGTGCTGATCCTGCCCTCGCCCGTTGCACCCACGCAGGCGCTGGCGACGACGCTCGACGCGTTGACCCAGGTGGGCGTGCGGGACACGCGCCTCATCCGGATCGAGGCCGAGCCATGAGCGTCCGCCGCCCCGCCCTGCCGCCCCGAGGCGAGCCGGTGATCGTGCTGGTGGACATCGTGTTCTTCCTGCTGGTCTTCTTCATGCTGATCGCGCGGTTCGACGCGACCGCTCCCTTCGAGATCTCTCCCCCCGTCGCGACCAGCGGCTCGGACATGCCCGGCGGCGGCGTGACCCTCGCTATCTCGACAGACGGGGCGCTCGCGGTCGACGGCGCACCGGTGTCCGATGCCGCGTGGCTGGCGGAGATCGAAGCGGCGCTGTCCGATGCGGAGACGCCGCTCATCCGCGTCAACGCCCATGCGGAGGCGGACCTGCGCCACCTCTTGCCCCGTCTGGCGGAGCTCGACGCGGCGGCGCTGGGAGAGGTCGTGCTGGTGGTCACGCCGAAAGCGGCGCCGTGAGGTCCGGCCCCGGCGCCTGGATCCTGGGGACGGGGGCATCCGTCGCGCTCCATGGTGCGGGGGCTGTCGTCGCGCTGGCCCTGGTCGCGCCCGAGGAGATGCCGGAGCAGCCCACCCCGGGCGCCCAGTTCGAGCTGGAGACCACCGCGCTCGACCGGTCGCGTGCCGAGGAGCAGACACCGGACAGCGGTGCGGCCGCAGAGCGCCCGGCAGACGGTGCCGTCGCTCAGGGACAGAGCATCGCGCGGCGCAATGCTCCGGCTACCGTGCCAACTGGAACAGCGGCGGCGCCGGTGGCGGAGGCCGCTGCTGCCGCAGCGGCGGTCGCGCCAGAAGGGCAGCTGGCGCAATCCCAAAGTGTGGACAGCGCCGTATCCCAGGCTGCCACGCCGAACGCACCACGTGCCAAAGCGCGTGCACCTGACTCTGCCGCGGCAGCAGCTGTTGCGTCCGAAAGCACAGCAGCGCGCGCCGAAGCGCCGCAAAGCGCGGCGGCCCCAGCGGCGGCGTTAGACTCGCCCCCGATCTCCGCGGAAGCGCCCGAGACGGCGGTGCAGGCCGCGTTTCAGCCGCAGGAACGCGTGGCGACCGCTGCCGCGCCGCCGGCCTCGTCGCTCTCGTCCGCGTCGCCGGTCGGGGAACGCGCCCCGTCTGCAGAGGCCAGCGGCGCGCGGGCGCCCGCAGCCGCAGCCGTCGGCACGCCCGCGCCGTCATCGATCCCGACCGGGGTGAGCACACCTGCCGCCACCGTAGACGCGCCGGTGGCATCGGCGGCACCGGCCATCGGCGCCATGGCATCTTCCGCGCCGGTTCTTGCCGCAGCCGCACCCGCAGCTGCTCCTGTCGGCCAGATCGCAGCGGCCGCGCCTGCGCTCGGCGCCGCGGCCCCCTCTGCGGCGGCGGATGCGCCCCAGGCGGCTGCCGCGCCAGCAACCGGCGTCGCCTCTCCGACGGCGACAGCCGAGGGGACACCCGCCGCCTCCGCAGACGCCCCGTCGACACAGGCAGCGGCCGCAACGATCGAGGGGCCGGTCATCGGCGCCGAGCTTGCCTGGGCCGGGCAAGGGGCGCTCGATCCTCAGGGCCTCGCTGCCGTTCAGGCCTTCCTGCCCGAGGCAGCGCGAAGCGAGGAGGGCGAGGAAGTGCGGGACGATATCTCGGCGCTCATGTCCTCCGTCCCCTGCGCGCGCGTACATACGGCGTTTAACCCGGACACCGGCGCGCTCGAACTGCGCGGCCATGTCCCAACGCAGGACGCGCGGCCCGACCTCGTGGGCGCCTTGCAATCCCGAGTCGGCGAAACGCTTCCGGTCACCGATGCACTGCGTCTCTTGCCCGAGCCGCAATGCGACGTGCTGACGGGGATCGAAGGGCTTGGGCTGCCGCCCTCCGAGGAACAGTTCACCGATCCCGCGCTCGTCGGCGAAACAGGTTGGGCTCAAGACTACGCATTCCGCGGCGGTGACGCGCTAAAGCTCCAGTTGCGGGGAGCCGATTATCCGGCCTACGTCTACCTTGACTACTATGACGGCGACGGCAATGTCGTGCATGTCGTCCCCAATGAGTTCATCGACCTGCCATTCTTGCAGCCGGACGAACCCTTCTTCGTCGGCCCGGACGAGGGCTTCGAGATCTATTTCTCTCCCCCTTACGGGCAGGACATCGTGGTGGCGATCGCCGCCGAAGAACCGCTCTATGACGGGCTGCGCCCCCTGGTCGAGCCGGCCGAAACCTACCTCGCCTACCTGCGCGACCGCATGGAGACGCTGGGTATCAGCCGGGGAGAATGGGCGTACTTCTTCGTTACGACGAGTGCGCCCTAAACTGGCTTGGCCAAGCCGCAAGCCGCTAAACATGTCAAGGATACAGCATCCGAACCCTGCGCCGCGTTCCACTGGCCCGCATGCAGCGATGGCGCGCGCTCCTCCCGCTTCATTGTGCCTCAAATATCCAAACCTGCCGGTGCAACCGGCGCAGGTCGTCAACCGGGGAAAACCCTAGCTTCCCAGAACGCGCGAGACGAACCCGCCATTGCGCCACAGACGCAGGGCTTCAGCAAGGCCGGGGCCAGAGATCCCGTCGATCGCGCCGGCGTAATGGCCCGCCGCGGCGAGGCGCTCCTGCACCGCAACGATCGTGGCGCGCGACCAGGCGTCCGCGTTCTGCGTCAGCTGCGCTATGGCGCCCCCGGAATCCGAGGCGGCCCCCCGCAGCAGCATGTCGGCGGCGCGACCGGGATCGGGTGGGCTGCCGCGCCCCTCGTCGAGGATGATCGCGGCGGCCACATAGCCGCGCGGTTCGCCCGTTTGGGCGGCCCGTCGGAAATGGCCAAGCGCTTCGGCGGTCCGTGCATCGCCGAGCGCACCGTCCTGTGCGAGTACGCCGAGGTTGTAGCTCGCGACGGCACTTCCGGTGTCGGCGGCCTGTTCGAACAGCGCGACGGCGCGCGCGGGGTCAGCCTCCACCAGACGGCCGTTGAAGAGTGCAACGGCGAGGTTGATCGCACCGTCCGCGCTGCCCGCATCGGCGGCCACCTCATAGAGCTCCAGGGCTCCGAGGGGGTCCCGGGGCAGGCCGTCACCCGTCTCCATCAGCAGGCCCAGGGAGACAAGCGCGCGCAGGTCGCCGCGCCCGGCGGCTTCGCGATAGAGCGTGATCGCTTCCTCCCGCAGCCCGCCGGCCGCCTTGGCGCGCGCCAGAAGGGCCGCGAATTTCGGCTGTTCGGGAAACGTTTCCATCGCGGAGGTGCAGATCTCAATGGCGCGGTTGGCCTGGCGCTGGAGCCGTGAGAAAGGAACGCCCGCGACATTCGCCGTGGCGTCCCGCGGGTGCGTCGCCAGCTCTTCGCACAGGCGGCCATCGCCCAGGTCGAGCTCCTCGGGCAGGCGCGAGACCATCGCGCGGGCCGACGGCGCGTGCCGCCCGTCGGGGTAGAGCTCGAGGTAGTATTCCGCCAGGCTCTTGATCCGGGTACGCTGGGCCAGCAGCCAGAGCTGGTCGCCCTCGCTTTCGGCCACGGCGAGGCTGCGGCCCGCGAGCGTGGGCGGACCGCCGAGGTTCTGCAGTTGGCTGGCGACGTCGCGCGAGTGGGCACCTTCGGGGTAGCGCTGGATGTAGAGCGCCATGAGGTTGGGGTCCTGCGTACGGGCGGCGACCTGATAGAGCAGCGTCTCCGGTGTCGCGGCAGGCAGGCCCTCGGCAAAGGTGAACTGACGGGTGAGCGACGAGTTTTCCCACGGGACCTGTTGTCCCCCGGAGGCGGAGATGACATCGCGCCGAACGGAGATCATCAGGTCCGTCAGGGATTGAGCCGGCGTGTGGATGTGGCTCAGCACGCTTTCGGTAAAGGTGCCGTTACGCCCGTCTCCGTCGAAAGCGACAGCACCGGGCTGTGTGGCGAACGAGATGAAATAGTCGGCGCTGGAGCCGATCTCGGCCAGACCGCTTTGCACGCCATCGGGCGCCGCCACCCCGAGGGGATTGTCGCGACACGCGTCGAGGAAGATCAGACGCACGCCATTGGCCTTGTCGAGCGCGGCGAAGACGCTGCCGAGGTCCACCGTGCCGGAAACGATCTCCTCGGCCGATCCCAGGCTGAGATCGGTCGGGATCAGGTAATTCGTACCGCCGACCTGGAAGGCATGGCCGGCATAATAAAAGAGCGCGGCTTCGGCGCCTTCAGCAGCGGCGGAGAAGGCGGCGATGGCGGCTTCCATCGCACCTTTTGAGGCATCCGTTTCCGTAAAGACCTGGAAGCCGAGCTCTTCGAGGGCGCTTGAGATATCTTCCGCGTCGTTCAAGGGGTTCACGAGGGAGGGCACGGTTTCGTAGCCCCCGTTGCCGATTACGAGCGCGACGCGGTTGCTGGCCAGCGCTGCCAGGGGCGACAGCAGCAAGACGACGGTCGCCAGGCAGAGGGCAACCGCCCTTAACCCAAGAAGAGGTGCGCTCCAGCGTGAACCAGCCCGTGTCATCATGCGTCCCGTTTTTTTTCGACTCGCCCCGTATCTATAGTGCGACGCGCCAAGATGCGATCACAGCCGTGTCATTGCGTGGCGGCTTTTGGCGGCAATCTGGAAAAAGTGTAGGGACAGAGCCAGTGCTGGCCCCGTCCCTTAGGTCTTTGTGCTGACGGGCGATCAGAGGCCAACGGCGCGTTGCAGGTCCACTTCGACCGAGTTCAGCGCGGCGATCACCGTGTCCGCCTGCGCTCGGTAGACGCTCGCAAGCTCCGGATCGTCTGCCCGCAGAAGGCCGATGGCCTTTGTCACTTCGGCGCCAGCGGTCTGCAGGGCGCTGCGGGCCTCTGCCACAGCGTCGAGCTCGATCTGGCGACGCTCAGCCTGATCCGTGACGCCTGCCAGGCGGCTCACAGCGCGGGCGCGGGCGGCATCGACGCCCTGACGCGCCACAATGACCGCCGCCGACACGCTGGCCAGCTCTTGCGGAAGATCTAGGTTGGCCGGATCCAAGGAGGCCGAGAACGTGTCGAGCGAGGCGCTGACACAGCCCAGGAAGTCGGTGACCAAGAGGTCGGACTCGCGGCACGAGGAAACGGCCGCTTCCAAGTCGCTTGATGCCCGGTCAATCACCGCCAGAACGCTCTCGGCGACCTCGATGGACTGCGCACCGGTTTGCGTCGCAACGGTGCCTTCGGTGGAGGTCGTGCCCCCGCCAATCGCACCGCTGTCGCCGCCGTTGCCGTCGGTGATCCGGGTGTCACCCTGCGTCGGCAGGTTGGGCTGGCGCGGTGGAACGATGACGTCGGGCCGGTCGTCCTCTGCCGCGACGGTGAGGCTGCCGCTCTCCTCGGTGATGGCGTAGTTGCTCAGGCCCCGGCCTACGGGGTTGCTCAGCGCGATCTCGAACGGGCTGTCGTCGGCGCTGGCCTCCGCGTCGGCGCCCGCGCTGAAGAGATCGACCGACGTGACCGCGTCATCGTTGATGTCCAGGAGGCCCGTTACGGTGAACTCCGTCCCGTCGAAGGTCAGGGCCTCGCCCTCCACCTTGCTCTGGTCATTCGCCGTAATCGTGAGTGGCGCCTGTGCGACCGTCAGCTCACCCGTGGTGGACACGTCGATGTCGTAGTTCGACAGGCCAGAGCCCTCGATGTCCCCATCCTGGAAGATGTCGTAGACGCCTGCGGCCGCTGTCACGGCCTCGCCGTCGCTGCCCAGGGGCACCAGGTCGATGCCGTCGCCGTCTTCGAAGGCGCCCTCGGCGATGACCCATCCGAGCCCTTCGGTTTCGGCCAGCGCAAACTCGGCCTCGCCGTATGTCTTCGCCTGATCCAGCGTGCGCACGAGGATCGAGATCACGCGGGGATCGACGGTCAGCACGCCATCCGCCACCAGCGCGATGTCGTAGTTCTCCAGTCCAAAGCCATTGATGTCGCCGGTCGTGATATCGAACGTCCCGACGGGCGCTGTTTCGGCCTCACCCTCGCTCGAAAGCTCGATGGTGCCGATCACGTCGTTGTTAAAGAGCGTGCCGTCGGTAATCGCCCAGCCGGCGCCCTCCGTTTCCGCCAGGGCGAAGGTCTCGTCGCCGAATTCCTTGGTTTGGTCGAGCGTGGTGATCTCCAGAGGCGCGCGCAACACGGTCAGCGCGCCCTCGTTGGCGAAGGTGATCGTGTAGTTTTCAATGCCCGGGCCGAGGAGCTCGACCACTTCGATCAGCGCGGCATCTCCGATGGCGTCCGTCGCCGGGGCGGTTGCCACCGTGGCGTCGCTTGACAGGACGACACCCGTCAGCGCGTCACCGTTGACGAAGCCGCCTTCGCCGCTTGTGACCCAGCCAACCCCCTCGGCGTCGTTGAGCGCGAAGTCCACGCCGTAGGTCTTCACCTGGTCGAGCGTTGTCACGGTCAGGTCGATGGCGCGCGGGTCCACGGTCAGGGTACCCACCGCGTTGACCGTAATCTCATAATTCTCCAGCCCGGTGCCGGAAATCTCGCCCGCGATGATGTCGTAGATGCCGACGCCCGCCGTGACGGCCTCGCCCTCGCTCGCCAGGTCGATCGTGGTGATCCCGTCGTCGCCGAGGAACGGATCGTCCCCGACAATGACCCAGCCCGTACCCTCGGTTTCAGCCAGCGTGAAGTCGGCGTCGCCGTAGGTCTTGGTCTGGTTGAGCGTGTCGATCTCGACGTCGAGGACGACCTCCAGCTCCTCGACGGTCAGCCGGCCAACTTCCTGGAACGTGATGTCGTAATTGCCCACGCCGTCCCCCGACGCGGGCCCGGCGTCGATCGCAAAGACACCGGCATCGGCGAGGGGTGCCTCGCCCTCGCTGTCCAGCGTTACGCCGGTGATGTCCCCATCGAAGAAGATCGTGCCGCTGGACACTTCCCAGCCAGCACCCTCGGTCTCGGCAAGGGCGAAGGTATCGTCGCCGAAGGTCTTCGTCTGATCGAGCGTCGAGATCTCCAGGGGTGCGCGGAACACGGTCAGCTCACCGTCGTTTTCGAAGGTGATGGTGTAGTTGTTGATGCCCGGCCCAAGGAGACCGGCGACCTCGATCTCGTAGGGTGCGCCCACAACGGCCGTGGCGTCCGCGTCCGCCGCGGCGCCGTCGCTGCTGAGGATCACGCCGGTCAGCGCGTCGCCGTTGACGAAGCCGCCGGAGCCGGTCTGCACCCAGCCGACGCCCTCGGTCTCATCGAGTGAGAAGCTGGTGCCATAGGTCTTGGCTTGGTCGAGCGTGGTGATCGTCAGGTCGATGGCCAACGGCACGACGGTCAGCACGCCGGATTCCGTGATCACGATGTCAATGTTGTAATTGTCAAGGCCGGTGCCCGTCACGGCACCTGCCTCGATCGAGTAGACGCCGACGGCCGCCGTGACGGCCTCGCCCGCGCTCGTAAGCTCGATCGAGTCGATGCCGTCGCCGCCGATGAAGGGGGTGGACCCGTTGATCACCCAGCCGACGCCTTCGGTCTCGTCGAGGGCGAAGGTCCCGTCGCCGTAGGTCTTGGTCTGGTCGAGCGTCTCCACCTGGATCTCGATGAGCACGCCAAGCGCCTCGACCGTCAGGATGCCGATCTCGTCGAAGGTGATCGTGTAGTTGCCGACGCCGGTGCCGTTGGCCTGCACCGCGTCGATGGCGTAGTCGCCCACGGCCACGCCGGGCGCTTCGCCGGGGCTGTCAAGCTCGACGCTGTCG
>JBCCYI010000015.1:0-32568 GCA_039189975.1 Pseudomonadota bacterium | reverse complement strand
ATCAGCTTCCACGCGAAACCGATGATAACGAAGCTCAGGATTGTCGGAATGAAAATAGCCGACCGATAGAGTGCTGCAAAGCGCAAACGGGGGTGGCTGAGGATGGCAGCCAGCGCGATCCCGATCGGGTTTTGCACAACCATGTGGATCAGGAAGAACCAGAAATTGTTGCCCAGCGCATTCCAGAATTGTTCGGACCAGACCGGGTCGCCAAAGAGCGTCTGGAAGTTTGCCAGGCCCACGAACACCCGCTCCTGTTCGACCTCGTCAAAGAGCGCCAACCGCAGCGTGTTGAACAGCGGAAACACCATGACCGCGGAATACACCAGCACGGCCGGAGCCAGAAAAACGACGATATGCCATCGGATGCGGGGCATGGGCGCGACCCTTTGTGCGGGGCAGACCGGGCGGCGCTAGGCGTCGCCCGGCCGGTGCAACGGGCGAAGGGTTACTGGTGCGGTGCGTACCAGCTGGCGAGGCCCTCTTGCAGCTCGGCCCCGAGCGCCTCGGGCGTGCTGCTGCCTTTGATCGCCGCGACAGAGGCGCCCCAGGTCTCGTTTTCGAGGTTCGGCGTCCCGCGCGAGAGGATCTGGTAGGTCGACCGGATGGTCGACTCGCACTCACCGCGCCAGCCGACGATCTCCTTGGCGAGCGGGTCTTCCAGCTCGACCGGGGTGCTCGACAGCGGGAAGAAGCCGGGCAACGCATTGCCGAAGATCGAGGCGAACTCCGGGCTCGCCACCCAGGCCAGGAAGACCTTGGCCGCGTCGGGGTTGGCCGTTGCGGGGTTCATCCCGATGCCGATGTCGGTGTGGTCCGAGATGTAGCAGGTGTCGCCCGCGTTCCGCACGGGCGGCTTGAAGGCGCCCATTTCGAAGTCAACCTGCGCGTTGAAGCCCGAAATCTCCCAGGAGCCGGCCGGATAGATCGCGGCGCGGCCCAGGGTGAAGATGTTCTGGCTGTCGGGATAGGTCTGTGCCTCATACCCGTCGCCCAGATAGGCGCCCCACCGCGCGAGCGTCGCATAGGGCGCGACCCAGGCCTCGTCGGTCAGTTTCTGGTCGCCGGCGATCAGCGCCAGACGCCCCTCTTCGCCTTTCCAGTAGTTCGGACCGATGTTGTTGTAGCCCATGGTGGCGGCTTCCCACTGGTCATTGGTGCCCATGGCCATGGGGATGTAGCTGCCGTCCTCCTTGATCGCGTCGAGCACGGCGAAGAACTCGTCTTCGGTCGTGGGCGCGTCCAGGCCCAGCTCGGCGAAAGCGTCTTTGTTGTAGATAAAGCCGTGGATCACCGACGCCATCGGCACGCAGAAGGAGGCGGAGCCATCGTCGGTCTGCCAGGCGGACTTCGCGACGTCCGAGAAGTTGCCCATGGCCTCCATGTCGTCGAGATCCGCGAGGTGCCCGGCCTCGAAGAGCGCCAGCGAGGCGTCGAACGGGCGGCAGGTGATGATGTCTCCCGCCGAGCCCGCGTCGAGCTTGGAGTTCAGCGCCGCGTTGTACTCGGTGGGGGCCGAGGGGGCGAAGTTCAGCTTGATCCCGGGATTGGCCGCTTCGAAGGCGGGGATGATCTTTTCTTGCCAGAGCGCGAGGTCGTCGTTGCGCCAGCTCTCGATGGTCAGGGTCACGTCCTGCGCATGCGCGCCGGTCGCCACCAGCGCCGTTCCCAGAAATGCAAGCGTCAAGCCTTTAGTCTTCATGGTCATTCTCCCAGTTCGTTATGTGATTATGCGGATTGTGCGAGCGCCACACGCAGTCTTCCGTTTGCTTGTGCCAGCCGCATTTGCGCGTCTTGCAGCGAGACGGATTGGGCGGCGATGAGGGTGGCCAGCTTCACCTCGCCTCGGGCCTGTTTGAGCGCGACCTCCGCCGCACCTGCGTCGACCTGCGCAATTCGAGAGACGATGCCCGCCGCGCGCGCCCGCAGCTTGGCATTGTCGGCGCGTAGATTCACCATCATGCCGTCGTGGATGTGACCCAGCGCCACCGCCATCGCCGTTGACAGGGAGTTGAGCGCGATCTTCTGCGCTGTTCCCGCGCCGAGCCGGGTCGACCCGGAGAGCACCTCAGGTGGCGTCACCAGAGCAATCGCGATATCCGATCCCTGGAGGAGCGCGCTGCCAGGATTGTTCGCAATTCCGATGATCCGCGCCCCGGCGGACCGCGCAATCTCGATTGCCTCGAGCGTATAGCGCGTGCTGCCACTGGCGGAGACCGCGATGACCGTGTCGGACGGCCCAAGGCTAGCCAGTCCGGCATGAAGCCCGTCCGTGCCATCCTCCGTGCTGCCGGGCATTTCCACACCCGTCGGCAAGCCACCGGCCATCAGGATCCGGATTTGTCTCGCCGGAATGGAAAAAGTCCCGCCCAGCTCCTGCGCGTCGGCTGCAGCCATGAGGCCTGAAGATCCTGCTGCGACGAAGTAGAGAACGCCGCCGCCGGACACCGTCTGCGCCATAGCCTCGGCGCCCGTCGCAATGGCAGAGGCGACACGCGCGACACAACGGGCAGCTGCGATTTGACTGTCAACCAGGAGCGACGCAACATCATCCAAAGAGCGCTGATCGAGGCCCACCGCGTGAGCGTGCAATTGTTCAGTGGTCGCCGGCAACACGCGATTCCCCCTAAGGCTACTGAATAATACCTTTACAACACCACTTGTCCATTTCTTTTTGTCACCGCGGGAGATATCTTCGTGTACGGGCCCTTAGGAGCAGTTTTTACGCCTTCGGCATTGGTTTGGTCTGTCAAAACGGCATTTGGTATTGTATGGGTATTGCATGCGCGACTCGTTGGATATCGCTGTTCTGGCCATCGACGGTGGGGGCTCCCGGTGCCGCCTTGCCTGCGCCGGGGCGGGCAGGGAATCGCGGGTTGAGACAGGGCCAGCCAACGTCTACAGCGATTTCGATGGCGCAGTCGCCCGGATCCGCGACGGCCTGTCCAAGCTCGCGGCCGAAGCTGGCGTCGAGGTCGCCGCCCTCGTGCGCGTGCCCGCCTTCGTCGGGCTCGCCGGGGTGTGCAGCGATGCAACCACGGCCAAGCTCCATCACGCCCTGCCCTTCGAGCGGATGCTCATCGAGGACGATCGGCCGGCCGCCCTGCGTGGCGCTTTGGGGCACGCCGATGGGGCCGTCATCCATTGCGGCACGGGCTCGTTCCTCGCGTTCCAGAAAGACGGCGAGACCCGCCTTGCCGGCGGATGGGGAGCGGTTCTCGGCGACGAGGCGTCCGCGCGATGGATCGGGTGGATGGCGCTCAACCACGCTCTCCGTGTGACCGACGGCACCTTGCCTGCCAACGTCTGGGCGCGGGCTCTCGTCGATGACATGGGTGGCGTTGACGCCGTCTTGCAGTTTGCGTCCAGCGCGACCCCGGCGGACTTCGGGACGATCGCGCCGCGCGTGACGGAGGCGGCGACCGAGGGCGACCCGCTCGCCCTGTCGATCCTGGAGCGCGGCGCAGATCACGTCGCACGAGCCGTGCAAGCGCTGGGCTGGTCCGAAGGGATGGCGCTCTGCCTGACCGGAGGGGTCGCCCCGTTCTACAGGGATCACCTGCCCCAGGCCCTCGCCGATGCGCTGCAGGAGCCGGAGGGCGCACCGCTCGACGGAGCATTATCGCTCGCCAGGGAGATGGTGCATGACGACCGTTGACTTCCTGCGCCCGGAAAGCTGGCTGGTTCCCGAAGGCGGCCCGCGCTATGTGCAGCTGCGCCGCAGACTGATCGAAGGGATTGAAACCGGCATCTTGCCGCCCAACACCTCCTTGCCGCCCGAACGGGAGATGGCAGAGATCACCGATCTGTCGCGGGTAACCATACGCAAGGCGCTGGAAGAGCTCGTGCGCGAGGGGGTGATCGAGCAGCGGCAAGGCTCGGGCTCGTTCATTCGCGAACAGGTCGAGCGGGTCGAGCAATCGCTGTCGCGACTGACCTCCTTCTCCGAGGATATGGCCAGCCGGGGCATGCAGACGACCTCCAAATGGCTGGAGCGGGGGATCTTCGAGCCGTCGGACGAGGAGGTCGCGGTGCTGGGGCTGGGCAAGGACGAGCAGGTCGCCCGCATCTATCGTCTGCGCGAGGCCGATGGCCACCCGCTTGCCCTGGAGCGTGCAGCCCTTCCGCTCGACATTCTGCCCAACCCAACCCAAATCACGACCTCGCTCTACAAGGTGCTCGAGGGCGCCGGGCGCCGCCCCGTGCGCGCGATGCAGAAGATCTCTGCCATTAACCTGGAAGCCCGCGAGGCCAAGCTGCTCAGTGTGCATGAGGGGGCGGCCGGGCTTCGCATCAAGCGTGTGTCCTATCTCGCCGATGGCCGCGTCGCGGAGATGACGCGGTCGCTCTACCGTGGCGATACCTACGACTTTGTCGCCGAACTGCGCCTCTAGACCGAAAGGACGCCCGCCTCCCATGCTCGACAAGACCACCTTGATGCGCCGGGAAATCCTGGAAATCCCCGCCGCCGTAGAGCGTTTGCTGTCCGAGAGCGCGGACGGGACGCGGCGGCTTGCGGCGCTGGCCCGCGAGAAGGACCCACGCTACCTGATCTCCGTGGCGCGCGGATCGTCCGACCATGCCTGCACGTACCTCAAATATGCGAGCGAGCTGGTGCTGGGGTTGCCCATGGCGTCTGTCGGGCCTTCCGTACACTCGGTCTACGGGGCAGAGCTACGGGCAAAGGAGGCGCTCTGCCTGTCCATCTCGCAATCGGGGCAAAGCCCGGACATTGTGAGCATGACAGGCGCGCTCCAGGCCTCCGGCGCCCTGACTATCGCGATCAGCAATACATCAGACTCGCCTCTGGCGACCACAGCAGATGCGACGCTGCCGCTCTTTGCAGGGCCGGAGCTGAGCGTGGCAGCGACCAAGACGTTCGTGAACTCCATTGTCGCCGGCCTCTGGCTGATCGCCGAGATAAGAGAAGACGCGGCGTTGCGCGCCGCCATCCTGGCGCTCCCCGACCACCTCGACGCCGCCACCCGTTGCGATTGGTCAGCCGCAGCCAAGGCAGTGGATCGCGGATCGGTCTTTACGCTGGGACGCGGCCCATCCTGGGCGATCTCGAACGAGGCGGCCCTGAAATTCAAGGAAACCTGCCTGATCCACGCAGAAAGCTACTCTGCCGCAGAGGTGTTCCATGGTCCGGTCTCGATCGTCGATCGCGGCTTTCCGGTGATCGTGTTCGCAGCGGCCGACCAGGCCGAGACGGGCATCTGTGACACCGCAGATGCCCTTGTCGAAATGGGGGCCGATGTCTTCGTCACAAGCGCGCGAGTTGCCTCGGCCCAAACGCTGCCGCACGTGGACACCGGCCACCCGCTGACCGATCCGATTGCGGCAATCGTGTCGTTCTACGGCATGGTCGAGGATCTTTCCCGCAGCCTGGGGATCGACCCGGACACGCCCCGACATCTCAGGAAGGTGACGGAAACCGTATGATCGAACCCGCCCAGATCTTTTGCAACGGCGCGATCTTCGATGGCCAGCGCCTCCGCGCCGGGATGTTCGCCGCCTTCGAAGAGGGGCGCCTGACGCAGATTGGACCAGAGGCAGAGATGCCCACCGATGTCGCAAGGGTCGATCTCGACGGGGATATCCTGAGCGTCGGCTACGTGGATTTGCAGGTCAACGGCGGTGGCGGCGTGATGTTCAACGCGGCCCCATCGGTCGGCACGCTGCGCCGGATCGCTCAGGCGCATCGCAGCCTTGGTGTCACGCATCTTCTGCCAACCCTGATCACAGACACCCGCGAGACGACCCGCGCGGCCATCGCCGCGGTCGCCGACGCCATGGACCTGTCGCTGCCGGGGATTGCGGGGCTGCATCTGGAGGGGCCGCATCTTTCGGTGGCGCGCAAGGGAGCGCACGATGCGGCCCTGATCCGCCCGATGGAGGAGGAGGACCTTGCGGAGCTTCTGACGGCCGCGCCGCGCGTACGGTGTCTCAAGGTGACACTCGCCCCGGAAAGCGTGACCGAGGCTCAGGTCGCTCGGCTGGCGCAAGCCGGGATTCTGGTATCCCTCGGCCACAGCAACGCGGATTTCGACACCTGCCAGCGGTACTTTGCGGCCGGAGCGCGCTGTGCGACCCATCTCTTCAACGCCATGAGCCAGATCGGCAATCGCGCACCGGGGCTGGCCGGGGCGGCGATTGCCCATGGGGACGTGTCGTCGGGCCTGATTGCCGATGGCATCCATGTCCACCCCACCGTCATGCGTCTGGCATGGACCGCAAAGCGTCCGCCGGGCCGGGTCTTTCTGGTCAGCGATGCGATGGCAGTGGCAGGGACCACAGAGACGGAGTTTGAGCTGGGTGGACGGAGGATCACGCGCCAAGACCGGCAGTTGCGTCTCACAGATGGCACACTCGCGGGCGCGGATCTCGATCTGACGCAGGCGATCTCCGTTCTTGTCAACGACGTGGGTGTCGGCCTCGAAGACGCGCTGGCAGCGGCGACCGGTACACCAGCGGCGCTCATTCAAAGGCCGGACCATGGCCTCGAGGTGGGGAAAACCACTCTCAACGAGGTCATCCGAATTCGGGCGGATCTTTCGGGCACACGACCGCTTTCGTCGCAAGACCAAAGCCTGTCTGCAGTGTCCGCCGAATAGGGGAATGACGGGATGATCACTCTGGAGATCTGTGTGGACACCCTCGAAGGGGCGAACGCTGCCATCGCAGGGGGGGCTGCACGCATCGAACTTTGCGCCGCGTTGTCCGAAGGGGGGCTGACCCCGTCCTTCGGTCTCATGCAGGCGGCGGCGCGGCTGTCGGCGCCGTGCTATGCGATGATCCGTCCGCACAGCGGCCTCTTTCAGTTCTCCGCGCCCGAGATCGACATCATGCTCACTGACATTGCCCAGGCCCGCGCGGCGGGTTTGGCAGGGGTGGTGCTGGGTGTGCAGGAGGCCAGCGGCGCTCTTGATCTGGCGGTCCTGGGGCGGCTCGTCCAAGCCGCGGGTCCGCTTGGCAAAACACTGCACCGGGTGATTGACGTCGTGCCGGACCCCGTCGCCGCGCTGGATCAGGCTATCGGCCTTGGCTTCGATCGCATCCTGACGTCAGGCGCCGAGGCATTCGCACCCGATGGGGTTGCCTTGATTGCCGAGCTGGTGCGGCGCGCGGACGGGCGGCTTTCGGTCATGCCTGGCTGCGGCCTGACCCCGGAGAACGTGGCCGGGATTGTCGCAGAAACAGGCGTGACGGAGGTGCACGCCGCCTGTCAGATCGCAGCGCCTGGAGACCGCGCCTTTTCGGACTTTGACCCGCCGGGCGGCCGCTTTGTGACCTGCGAAGAGGACGTCCGCCGGTTCTCTGATGCGCTTCGCCGTTGAACCGCCGACACCGACCGCCGCGACGCACCCATCCGAGCCCTTCATCCGACGGCGACATGCGCCCCTGCGCCAAAACCCGGATCGTCACAAAGGTCCGGACGCGGAGCGGCGCGCCCGCGCCGCTTGCCCCTGCCCCGGATCTGTGGATACCGTCGGCGCATCACAACGCCAAAGGCGCCCCATGCACATCGGAATTCTCCAGACCGGCCATATGGTCGACACCGCCCGTCGCGAGACGGGTGACTATGACGAGTTGTTCGCCCGCCTGCTCGCCCCGCACGGCCTCTCCTTCACCACCTGGGATATCGAAGCGTCGGAGTTTCCTCCCGGCCCGGATGCGGCTGAGGGATGGCTGATCACCGGCTCACGCCACGGCGCCTATGAGGACCATCCCTGGATCCCGCCGCTGGAGGACCTCATCCGCGGCATTGTCGAGGCCGGACGCCCGATCATCGGCATCTGTTTTGGCCATCAGATCATCGCACAGGCCCTTGGTGGTCGCGTCGAGAAATTCGATGGAGGCTGGACCGTTGGCGCCACGGAGTATCGCACCACCAGCGGCGAAGCGCTGATTCTGAACGCCTGGCATCAGGATCAGGTGATGGAACTGCCCGACGGCGCCGAAACCTTCGCAACGTCCGACACCTGCACCCATGCCGGCTTTGTCATCGGCGACACTGTCCTCACCTGGCAACCGCACCCGGAATACGGCTCGCAAGCCCTCGGCGCTCTTGTTACGCACAGGGGCGGTGCCGTGGAGCCCGACCGTCTCGCAGGCGCCAAGGCCCGCCTTGGCGACGCGACGGACAGGCAGACGGTCGGCGCGCAGATGGCTGCGTTCCTTTTGGCGCACAAGAGCGCGGCCAGCGATGTCGCTTGACTGGTTCGACAAGCTGCCCGACCCCGCGCAGGCCTATCTGGAGAAACGCCGGCTCGACGAAATCGAGTGCATCGTGGCCGATATGGCCGGCGTTGCGCGCGGCAAGGCGATGCCGGCGACCAAGTTTGGCACGGGTGGGCGGTTCTACCTGCCGAACTCGATCTTTCTGCAGACGATCACGGGCGACTGGGCGGACGTTGACGGCATGCCCTTCACCGAGCCCGATATGCTCCTCACGCCCGACTTCGAGACCGCGACCGCCGCGCCATGGACGGCCGACTGGACACTCCAGATCATCCACGACATCACGGACCGGGACGGTGCGCCGATCCCCTACGCCCCGCGCAATGTCTTGAAGCGGGTCGTCGCGCTTTACGAGGCTCAGGGGTTGCAGCCCATCGTGGCCCCGGAGATGGAATTCTACCTAGTCGCACCCAATCTCGATCCGGCCAAGCCGGTTGAACCCCCGCTGGGTCGCTCCGGGCGGCGGGCGGCTGCGCGGCAGGCCTACTCGATGTCCGCCATCGACGAATACGGCCCCGTCATCGACGACATCTACGATTTCGCCGAAGCTCAGGGCTTTGAGATCGACGGCATCCTCCAGGAGGGCGGCGCCGGTCAGGTGGAGCTCAACATGGCCCATGGCGATCCCGTCCGCTTGGCCGACGAGATCTTCTTCTTCAAGCGGCTGATCCGCGAGGCGGCACACCGGCACAAGTGCTACGCGACATTCATGGCCAAGCCCATCGCCGGCGAGCCCGGTTCGGCGATGCATATCCACCATTCGGTGGTCGATGCGGCGACGGGCCAGAACATCTTTGCCGAAGCTGACGGTCGTGAAACGCCTGTCTTCGCGCATTTCATCGGCGGCTTGCAGCACCACCTGCCCGCTGCGATTGCCCTTCTTGCACCCTATGTGAACAGCTACCGCCGTTACGTCCGGGACCATGCCGCACCGATCAACCTCGCCTGGGGGCGGGACAACCGGACGACCGGCCTGCGCGTCCCTGTCTCCGATCCGAGCGCCACGCGGGTGGAAAACCGGCTCGCCGGGATGGATTGCAATCCCTACATCGGCATCGCCGCATCGCTTGCCTGCGGCTTGCTCGGCATGCAGGAAAAGCGCACGCCCGCCGAGGAATTCACGGGCGACGCCTACGACACCGAGGCGGACATCCCGCGCACGTTCGGCGAAGCGTTGACCCTGTTTAAGGAGCATGACGCCCTGCACGAGGTTGTCGGGCCGCAATTCGCGCAAGTCTATGCGGCGGTCAAAGACATGGAGTATCAGGAGTTCCTGCAGGTGATCTCTCCCTGGGAGCGGGAGCACCTACTACTCAACGTCTGACGCAATCGATCACGCCCAAAGAGCAGCCGACGCACGGCGTGACCGTCGCAGCGGCTGAGACCGGAGGAAGCATGTCAGCTAAGTACTTCGCGCCCCAGGGCGGTCATCCGGGGCAGGACCAATTGCTCACCGGGCGGGCGGTCTTTACCGAAGCTTATGCCGTCATCCCGCGGGGAACGATGCAAGACATCGTCACGAGCCACTTGCCCTTTTGGGAGAAGACGCGCGCGTGGGTGCTGGCCCGGCCGATGAGCGGCTTTGCCGAGACGTTCTCGCAATACATTGTGGAAGTGGCGCCGCAGGGTGGCTCCGCCCGGCCGGAAACCGAGGCAGGGGTCGAAGCGGTGCTCTTCGTGGTGGAGGGCACAGCCAGTGTCGAGATCGACGGGCAGGTGGCCGCGCTGGAGCCAGGAGGCTACGCCTACCTCCCGCCGGATGTGCCATGGCAGCTCCACAATCGAAGTGCGGAAATGCTGCGCTTTCATTGGATCCGAAAGGCCTACCAGACGGTAGACGGGCTCGACGCACCCGAGGTCGTACTGACACATGAGCGTGACATCGCCCCCACGCCGATGCCCGACACGGACGGCGCCTGGGCCACCACCCGCTTCGTCGACCCAACAGATATGCGACACGATATGGCCGTGACCATCGTTACGCTCCAGCCCGGCGCGGTGATCCCGTTCCTCGAAACGCACGTCATGGAGCACGGGCTCTACGTCTTGCAAGGCAAGGGCGTGTACCGGCTCAACCGCGACTGGGTGGAGGTTGAGGCCGGGGACTTCATGTGGCTGCGCGCTTTCTGTCCGCAGGCGTGCTATGCGGGCGGGCCGGAGCCCTTCCGCTATCTCCTCTACAAAGACGTGAACCGCCACATGCCGCTCCACCCCAGGGGCGCGTGACGTACTCGTCCACTGGCCCTAAGGCGCACGATGTCTGTGCCTTGCGCGGCCACGCGCCGCGCAGTGGTGCGAGATCGTCAGGGACATCTCGAGGACCTTCACGGCATCATCGCGTTCGCTGCTCTCGCCAATGCGCGCCCTAAGCTTCGGCCACATCACTGGCAGGCGCGTCGATGATGAACGGCGTGTCAAACCAGTGTTCCTCCAGGTTCGCGCCATCGCCGATCCGGTCCACGACGGCGAAGAGGCCCGGCGGCGCGAGCGGACACAGGACCCCATGCCACGTGCCCCGGTGCAGGTTTATGCCCTGCCCGGGATGCGTCAGAAACGCCAAGGGTTCGCCCGGAGCCCCCCCGGCGTCTGGCGCGACGACCACCAGAAACGGATCGGCGGAAAGGGGCAGGAAGGCCTGGCTGCCCTCGGGGTGTCGTTCCATCATCGCGAGCGTGTAGGGCAGCGTTTCCGTTTCGCCCTGAAACACGCTGATCCCCGCGCGTCCATCGGTGAAATCGAGCGTGGCTTGGTCATGAAACCGGGCGCAGCGCCCCTGATTGATCCACTTTTCCGGCGTGCCCGCCGCTTCGAGCACATCTCCGAAACGTGCAAAGCCCTCCATGGTGAGAGGCACCGGCGCGAGATGGCGCGTCATGCCTCGAAATGCGCGCCAAGACGAAGCTCGGCAATGCGCTCGACCTGCCGGCAGGCTTCGGCAAACTCCGTGTCCCGGTCGTTTTGAAGCCGGGTGTGGAAGGCCTCCATGATCGACATCTTCGTGTGATCCCGCACCGCGATGATGAACGGAAAGCCGAATGTCGTGACATAAGCCTCATTCAGCGCCATGAATGCGCCCCGCTCCATGTCGTTGAGAACATCGAGCCCGGCAGAGGCTTGTTCGGCCGTCGAAGCCGCGGTGAGCGGGGCGGCATTGGAAATCTTCACCGCAAGATCCGGATGGGCCTTGAGCACCTCCAGCCGCGTCTCCTCGGACACGGCGCGAAAGACGCGGGCCATCGCCTGATGCAGACCCTGCGCGGTGTCATGCGTCGGCCCGAGTTCGCCCTCAAAGGCGGCCTCGGCGATCCACGGGCTGTGCTCGAAGATGCCGCCGAAGGTATCGACAAACGTGGTGCGATCCATCTCGGAGGGACGGTCGGTCATGGCAGGGGGATGCTCCTTCATCCAATGTTCGGCAATCTGCAGGCGGGTGGCAAACCATACGCCCTCTTGCGCCCGCATGTAGTCCAAAACGCGACGGAGCGCTGCCGCCCGGCCCGGGCGCCCCATGAGGCGGCAATGCAGGCCGATCGACAGCATCTTGGGCTGACCCTCGACCCCTTCCGCGTAGAGCGTGTCAAAGCTGTCGCGCACATAGCTCTCGAACTGGTCGCCGTTGCTAAAGCCAGCCTGGATCGCAAAGCGCATGTCGTTGCAATCGAGCGTGTAGGGCACGATGAGCTGATCGGTCTGCCCGAACCGCTGCCAGTACGGCAGATCGTCCGCATAGCTATCGGCTATGTAGGCAAACTGTCCTGTTTCTGCCGCCAGCCGCATAGTGTTCATCGAACAACGGCCAGTATACCAGCCGCGCGGTGCCGCTCCCGTCACGGAGGCATGCATTGCAATCGCTTCGGCGATTTGGGCGCGCTCGGTCGCTGCGTCCATGTCCTTGTGCTCGATCCACTTCAGACCGTGGCTCGCGATCTCCCAGCCCGCGGCCTGCATCGCCCGAACCTGCTCCGGCGCGCGCGCCAAGGCTGTGGCGACACCGTAGACCGTCACGGGAAGGTCGTTCATCAAACGGTGCAGACGCCAGAAGCCCGCGCGGGCGCCGTATTCGTAAAGAGACTCCATGTTCCAGTGCCGCTGGCCGGGCCAGGGCTGCGCGCCCGTGATCTCCGACAGGAAGGCTTCGGACGCCGGATCCCCATGCAAGATGTTGTTTTCGCCGCCCTCTTCGTAGTTCAGCACGATCTGAACGGCGATCCTGGCGCCATCGGGCCAATTGGCGGCCGGCGGTTTGGGGCCGTAGCCCGTCATGTCTCTCGGGTATCTCATGGGCAGCTCTTCGGTCTGTGCTCCCCCGTTTCATACCAAACCGCCGCAAGGCTCAAGCGCCACGCTGGATTGAACATCCAAGCCGCAGTGCCTTAGGGTCGGCGTGCTGAGGCGAAGGAGGGCTGCATGGCAGGTTTTTTGACGACCCATGTTCTGGACACCGCACGGGGCTGCCCGGCCGCCGGGCTCAAGATCGAGCTCCTTGCGCTGACCGGACAGAGCCGGACCTTGCTCGAAACCAAAATCACCAATGCGGATGGACGAACGGACGAGCCCATCCTGCCCGAGGCGATCTTCGAGACGGGGCTCTATGAGCTCGTGTTTCACGTCGGCGCGTATCTCGATGCGTTGGACGCTCCCGGGCAAAGCCCCCGCTTTCTGGACATCGTACCGATCCGCTTCGGCATGTCAGACGAAGCGCATTATCATGTGCCGCTGCTACTTTCGCCCTTTGGGTATTCGACCTACCGCGGCAGCTGAAACCGGAGGCAAACTGCCCTGCCCTTCAGCAAATCAGAAGCGCGCACGCGGCGCGCCTCGTTACCGGACCCCACGCGAATCGCGTCGCCCGACAGGGCAGCCGATGAGGAGAGCGGGCAAAGGAGAGCACCATGTATGATCTTGCCATTTTGTGGGACTGGGTCGCCTTTTCCGTGCGCTGGCTACATGTGATCACGGCGATCGCCTGGATCGGCTCCTCCTTTTACTTCATCGCGCTGGATCTTGGGCTGCGGCGTGGTCCGCATTTGCCGCAAGGTGTGAACGGCGAGGAATGGCAGGTGCACGGCGGCGGCTTCTATCATGTGCAAAAGTACAATGTGGCGCCGTCGGACATGCCCGAGCACCTGATCTGGTTCAAATGGGAAAGCTATTCGACCTGGCTCTCCGGCGCGGCGCTCTTGATGGTCGTTTACTGGGTGGGGGGCGAGCTCTATCTCCTCGATCCCACGAAAGCAGATCTGTCGCTCTGGCAGGGGATCGCGATTTCGGCCCTGTCGCTCAGCATCGGTTGGCTCTGCTATGACGCGCTGTGCAAATCGCCCCTGGGTGATCGACCCGAGGTTCTGATGGGTCTCTTGTTTGTGCTGCTGGTCGCGATGTCGTGGGGGTATAATCAGGTCTTCACCGGGCGGGCGGCGTTGCTGCACCTGGGCGCCTTTACGGCGACGATCATGACGGCCAACGTCTTTTTCATCATCATGCCAAACCAGCGGATCGTCGTGGCGGATCTTCAGGCCGGACGCACGCCCGACCCAAAGTACGGCAAGATCGCCAAGCTTCGCTCGACCCACAACAATTACCTGACCCTGCCGGTCATCTTCCTGATGTTATCGAACCACTATCCCCTGGCCTTCGCCACGGAGTTCGCCTGGATCATCGCAGCGCTGATCTTTTTGACGGGGGTCACGATACGGCACTATTTCAACACGATGCACGCAACGGGCAAGGGGCCGGTCTGGACCTGGCCCGTCACCATAGCGATCATGATCGTGATCGCATGGCTCTCGACCCAGCGGGGGCCAGAGACGTTCGAGTCTGCGTCTGAGCGCCCGCTCACCACGGCGGAGGAACGGTTTGCCTCGGCACCGGGATTTGATGACGCCTATTCGGTGGTGCTCGGCAATTGCTCGATGTGCCATGCACGGGAGCCCGCCTGGGCGGGAATGCACTGGGCGCCAAAAGGTGTGCATCTGGAAACAGAAGCGGATGTCGCACGGCATGCCCGCGAGATATATCTGCAGGCGGGTGTCAGCCTCGCGATGCCGCCCCCCGGTGCAATTGCCACGATGAGCCCCGAAAACCGGGCGACGCTGGTGGCCTGGGTGCAGGCGGCCCGGGCCGGCAACACCCCGTAGAACCCAAGCGCCCCCGACGCATCGCGGGGAACGCAAATCCTCCGAATTTGCGGGCGCTTCGTTTCGAACGGAGCCCGGCAAATTCGGAGGATTTGCGTGTTCCGTCGCTGTGGACCATCTGACGGCATAAGGGTGGGAAGCACACCAAAAGGCAGGATTGCTTCTGTTACGGGGCCCAACCCTCCTGAGCGTCGCGGGCGTTACCCGATGCTGACAAGCTCGGCGAGGCGAAGCGCGTCCGACACGGCATCCTGGAGCTGATCGATCCGCACCTCCGGGTCAGGGCTTTGGAGGTTGCGGTCAAGGAGCTCGGTGACTTCGGCGTCGAGCTCAGGGGCGACGGGTGTGCCCGCTGCGACCGCTTCTGCCCGCGCCTCGGTCACCTCGCGTTTGGCCTCCGCCCATTGTGCCTCCCAATCGGCCAAACGCGTCGCAGTGTCGGCGGTCCCCGCCTCTGGACTGCTCGCCGCCTCCGCGCCCCAGCCCCCATCGGCTCCCCAGCCCCCATCGGCGCCGCCGCCGGTGCCGTAGCAGCCACAAAGCAAGACAAGAAAGGCGAGGCAGGGGACAGGAACACGCATGGGTCAGAGTCCTTCGAACAGGGGTCCAAGCCACGCATAGGACCCTGCCGGTGCGTCGCTGGCAAGCCTGAGATGTTCATAGAATAACTGCGCATCGGACATCGCCCGGTCCGACAGCCGGGTAATCCCGCGGCTGGCGGCAAAGCGGGGCTGAAGCTCGGCTGCCATGTAGTCGGACAGATATCCGTCGGTGACCTCAATCAGATCACTGTAGTAGGTCCGGCTCGCATCGAGATCCGCGGCCACGCCCTGCTTGATCTCGCCGATCTGCGCGACCTGCGTGCGCATGCGCTCCAGAGCGGGTTGCGCGTCCGGATTGTCGGCAAAGTCGGCTTCAGCCGTGGCCAGGTTCTCCGTGGCGACGCGCAAGGATTCCTCGACCGAAGCGAAGCGCTGAATATCGTTGCGCAGGATCCCGGCGGTGTAAGTCCCGATGAAGGCCGCCTTACGGGCACCCTCGCCCATCAGCGCCTCGAAACTCCGTGCGCCGGACGGCTGTGTCGCTTGCCACCGGGCAAAGGCCTGCCGCACATCCGTGCTTGGCGGATAGCCAAAGGATGGCACCAGATAGCCGACAAGCTCAAGCGCGGCCGCGGCCTGGGGGACATTCGCCTCGACAAGATCCGGCGACACGACAGCGCGCCCTTCGAGCATGTCGATGCGCAGCTCCGCGACAATGGCGTAGAGGCCATCCGGAAAGGCTTCGAGATAGCCGTCATAACTTGCAACGCTATGGGCTTTGACGGCCTCGCGCCAAACCACCAGCTCGTCATCGGGGTCAAGCGCGGCAGGGGCCGACACAAGGTAATGCTCGCCCAGAACCGCCTCTTCAACCCAGGGGATCTGCTGGCCGACGGAGGCACGTACGACATCCTGGCGCACCCGGCCGAACATCAAGCGCACGTCAAGCGCTGGCGTCTCGATGTGCTCAAGCAGCGCGGCGGTGAAGGTGGAATTGGCACCCACCCCATCCGCCGCAACATTTCCGGGGTCGGTCGCATAGGCAACGAGTGTCCCGGCACCGCCCGACACTGGAGACAGCCCCGCTCGACCAAGACCCGTCTCAGCAAAGGGATTGTCACGGCATGCATCCAGAACAACCATCGTCAGCTCCGCACCGAGCCCCTCCGTCGCGGCCAGCAGGTCCGACAATGTGACGCTCGCAGATTGCAGGGAAGGTACGGAGACCTCCGAAAGGTCCGTTCCGATCAGAAAATTCTCGCTGCCAACCTGGACCGCATGCCCCGCATAAAAGATCAGAGCCACCTCCGCGTCGACTGCGGCCGTGCGAAACCACGTCAGGGCCTCCTGCATGCCTGCGCGCGTAAGGTCCTCTTCGGCGCGCACCTCGAAACCCAGCCGGTCTAGCGCTGCGCCCACGTCGCGCACGTCGTTGCCCGGGTTGCGCAGCACCAGCTCCTCGCGATCGTACCCGCCGTTGCCGATCAGGAGCGCCACGCGCTCTTGTGCAAAGGAGGCCGCTGGAGCAAGCCCCAGCGCCACCACAAAGATCAGACCAAATCGCATACCCCTATCCTCTCTCCATCGCGCATCCCGCGCGTCTCAGTTCTGACTGGGCGGTGCGCCTTCGACGTACCCGACGAACCCCTCGTTCGGAGCCCCGTTCGCTCTGGGCGCACCCGCCGCTCACACCGGTCAGTCGCCGCAGGAGAAAAAAGAGTTCAATTCAGAGTGAACCTTTTTCGCGTGCCGCGCGACATCCCATCAGAGCCCGGACACAAGGCGCCGCAGGGGGCGGCCCAGGCCGGGTGGACAGATGGAGATTGGAAATGCCCGGAAGCAAACTCAGCGCCTATACCATGGGGGTCGTCGACGAAGTGAAGAAGCTCGAAAAGGGCGGCCAGCTCTATTTGGAGGGTCGCATCAAGTTCAGCTCCTGCAACGTCCAGGCCAAGAAGTACCGCGCGATCGGCGACCAGGCCAATGTCGACCACTTCATGGGGTACGCCCAGCGCGGCATCAAGCTGATGGAGCGCGGCCAGGCCCAGGCTCAAAACGCAGCCAAGACGCTGATGATCGGCATGAAGGTGCTCGGTGATCACCTTGAGGCCTACGACCCGGCACAGAAGAAGAACGGCAAGCCCATGACGCCGGCCGAAATCGGGCTCCGCCAGAAGAAGAAGGACGATGGGCTCAAGGCGATCGCCTCCGCGGAGAAGACCCTGCGTATCACCCTGAAAATCATGGAAGTGGCGCCCTGACCGGCCCTCCACCCTGCAAACAGTTTTCGAAAGGACAGACCAATGGACCCCAAGGCAGAAAAGAAGATCGACGCTCAGCTCAAGAAGTTCGCTGCGCTGGACAAGAAGCACCCATGCGAGAAACAGCTCAAGAAGGCATTGACCAAGCTCAAAACCGGCGCGCGCGACGTGGCCACGCTTGCAAAGGTCCTGAAGGGAGCGGACGCCTGACCGGCGGCGCCGACACGTCCGAGCGCCGCGCTAGTTGCGCGGCGCGTATCAGTTCAGGCCGCGCGCCTCGGCTTCCTGCACGATATTGAAGAGCCGGTTGCTGAGGCTCATCCCGGTTGCAAGCTGACCGAGGACGACAGTCGTTTCCTCTCCGCCCTCGGAGGTGATGACCCATTGGCGCAGTTCCACCGGGTCGCCTGTGAAGATCAGCTTAATCGTGCCGTATTCGGGAAATTCCGGATCTTGCGCGGTCACGGTCGTCGAGGGGCCATCGGCACTATGGCCGACCACCATACCATTGCGCGAAAGGTCCACCTGTCGCGCGAGGATCAGGTTCAGCGGGGTCCGACGGAGAGGGAATTGCTCCGGCCCGGTGTTGGACTTGCCGTCAAACACCGCGACCTGCCCACCGCCTGCCATGACGAGGCTTTCCTCTGGCGGGTTGTACTCAAACCGCGCCCGGCCAGGGCGCCGGATGTAGAGCGTGCCTGTCGAGATCGTCCCATCGCCGTTGATCTGAGTGAAGTCGGCCTGGGCCGTCTGCAATCCGTTGAGGTACCGGGAAATCTCGGCAAGCGGAACGCGCTCCGCCACGGCGGGGAGAGCGGGAAGAGTGGCGGCCAGAGCCGCGCCAAGAAACGTGCGCCTGTGCATGGTGTTATAGTAGCCACGTCTGCACAGGTTAAAAGCGATACGCGCCGTCACAAGCCGGTGACCGGCAAGACGGCGCGCATGGTGTGGCATCAGACGCCTCCCAGATCAGCCCCGCCCGGCAGCGTCCCTGACACGCCGCAAGCCATCGGGGCAGATGCGGGGCGGCGGGCGCTACACGGCCGCGGGGCTCGGGCGCAGGGCGGGGCGCGTGGCCGAACGGCGCAGGTTCTCGGCCACCGTCGTCGCAACCAGGCGCGCAGTGGCGCCGGAAAGCGTCCAGCCGAGGTGACCATGGCCGGTGTTGTAGAAGACACCCGGCGCGCGGCCCCGTCCCACCCGGGGCAGCATCGACGGCATCATCGGGCGCAGACCGGCCCAAGGCGTGACGTTTTCCGTGGAAACGCCGGGGAAATGCGTCTCGCACCACTCGGTCAGCGGGCGAATGCGGTCGGCGCGAATGTCGCGATTGCGCCCGTTGAACTCGGCGGTGCCGGCGATGCGGAACCGGTCCTCGCCGAAGCGGGAGGCGACGATCTTGGCGCGGTCGTCCAGCAGGCTGATCCAGGGGGCGGCGGCGCGACTTTCGGCGTCCTCGAGCGAGACGGTGATCGAGTAGCCCTTCACGGGGTAGATGTTCACCCGATCGCCGAGCTGGCGGGCAAAGTCGCGGCTGCGGATCCCGGCGCTGACGACGACGCCGTCAAAGCCCTCTTCCTGGCCGTCGAGCTTGACCCGGACGCCACCGTCGACCGCGAGCACCTGCTCGACCTCGGCGCCAAACCGCAACGTGGCGCCGCGCCGGGCGCAGGCGCGGCCAAGGCCCATCGTGAACTTGTGGATGTCGCCCGAACTGTCGGAGGGCGTGACGAAACCGCCGAGGACGTCGCCCTTGAGCGTAGGCTCGATCTCGCGCACCTCCTCGGGGCTGACCTCGCGCCGCTCCAGCCCGCCCGCGGCGAGCAGTTCGTTGACCTTGCGCGCATGGACGAGATCTTTCTGGCGGTCGTAGAAATGCAGGATGCCGCGGCGCTCGAGGTCAAAGTCGATCCCCTCGCGCTCGGCCATCTCGAAGAGGACCTGCCGCGCCTGGATGGCGAGGCGCACGGTCTCGACCGTATTTTTCTTGTAGTTCGGGATGTTGGAGAGAAACTCCATCATCCAGCCGGCCTTGTGGATCGTCGGCCAGGGGTTCACCAGGAGCGGCGCGTCGGCCTGCAGCATCCAGCGCAGGCCCTTAAGCACGGTGCTCCACTGCGTCCAGACCTCGGCGTTCGACGCCGAAAGCTGCCCGCCATTGGCGAAGGACGTCTCCATCGCGGCGTAGCGGTGACGGTCGAACACGGTCACGTCGCAGCCCCGGTCGAGCAGTTCGTAGGCGGTGGTGAGGCCGGTGACCCCGGCTCCGATGACGGCAATTCTGGACATGGGTCCACTCCTTCGCACGGGTGACGCGTGCGTTTGCGCCACATGCCCCCTCCGTGCTGGAAACCTGAGAGCTTCACCTTGGGGCGTCGCGCCCTGCCGGCTTTCTCCTTCGGTGGACGCCATGGGGGCGCCGCTTTCCGGAGTGTGAAGGCCATACCGGTCCGGGGACCTGAGAGTTTCCGGGGCGGTTGCTCCTTCGGCGGCGGGCGGACCCGCCTTCTCCCGGTATGGTCTGATCTGGGTTCAGGCCTATGCTCAAGCGCGTGATTCGCACAATGCCCTATGTCGCGCGGGCACGCGGCTGTGACAGGGTTTGTTCACTCGGCCACACTGGGAGAAGGTGGACAGGGCGCCCACGGGTGGCGCCTTGGGCTTTGCGACAGAGGAGAGGACATTTCATGCGACGCTTCCGCACCGGACCCTTGCTCCTCTGCGCCATGGCGGCGTCCCTTGCGGTGAACGTTGTCCTGCTCCAGGGCGGGCGGACCTTTGAGGCGGCGGCGGCGGCCCATGAGCGGCTCACGGGCCAGCCCTCCATCGTCACCCGGCACGCCGAGGAGATCGCCCGGATGTCGGACGCCTTGGCGACGGAGGACGCCGCCCGCCAGGTGCTCTACGGCAAGATCGCAGAGCTTTCGAACACGCTGCGGCTGGAGCGCGAGATCAACCGGAGCATCCGCGCGCGCTACACGATCCTCTCGGACGAGCTGAACGCCCTGCGGGCCGAAGCCGCCGTGCCACGAGGGCCACGAGGGCCACGAGGGCCCCTCAGCACCCAACCCTAAAGCCGTGGCAATCCACCTTGGACCTGTGGCGCCGCTCCGAGGGGGTGGGCGCTATGGCTCGGGCACCAGGATCTCGCGTTTGCCGACGGAGTTCGACGGGCCGACGACGCCGTTGTCCTCCATCTGCTCCACCAGCCGCGCGGCTTTGTTGTAGCCGATGGCGAGCTTGCGCTGGATGTAGGACGTCGAGCATTTGCGGTCGCGCGCGACGATGGCGACGGCCTGATCGTAGAGCGCATCCTCGCCATCGGTGTTGCCTCCGGTGGCGAGGCCGAGGACCGCGTCGATGTCGCTCTCGCGCTCCTCGTCGGGGCCGTCCTGCACGCCGCCGACATAGTCGGGCGGGCCGAAGGCCTTGAGATGGTTGACGACCTCCTCGACCTCCTCATCCGAGACGAAGGGCCCGTGCACACGGGTGATCCGTCCGCCGCCGGCCATGTGGAGCATGTCGCCCATGCCGAGGAGCTGCTCGGCGCCCATCTCGCCGAGGATCGTGCGGCTGTCGACCTTGGAGGTCACCTGGAACGAGATCCGGGTGGGGAAGTTTGCCTTGATCGTGCCGGTGATGACGTCGACGGAGGGGCGCTGCGTGGCCATGATGAGGTGAATGCCGGAGGCGCGGGCCATCTGCGCGAGCCGCTGGATGCAGGCCTCGATCTCCTTGCCGGCGACCATCATCAGGTCCGCCATCTCGTCGACGACCACGACGATGTAGGGCAGCGTTTCGGGGGCGAATTCCTCGGTCTCGAAGACGGGCTCGCCGGTCTCGTCGTCAAAGCCGGTCTGGACGGTGCGGGAGAACATCTCGCCCTTGGCCAGCGTCTCGCGGACGCGGCCGTTGTAGCCTTCGATGTTGCGCACGCCCATCTTGGACATCTTGCGGTAGCGGTCCTCCATCTCCGCCACGACCCATTTCAGCGCGACGACGGCCTTCTTGGGGTCGGTCACGACGGGACTGAGCAGATGCGGGATGCCGTCGTAGACGGAGAGTTCGAGCATCTTGGGGTCGATCATGATGAGGCGGCACTCGTCCGGCGTGAGCCGGTAGAGGAGCGACAGGATCATGGTGTTGATCGCGACGGACTTACCGGAGCCGGTCGTCCCCGCGATCAGCAGGTGAGGCATCTTGGCGAGGTTGGCGACGACCGGGGCGCCGCCGATGTCCTTGCCCAGCGCGAGCGGCAGGCGGACGTTCTGGTCCTCGTAGTCGCGCACCGACAGAAGCTCGCGCAGCAGCACCTTTTCGCGGTTGGCGTTGGGCAGTTCGATGCCGATCACGGAGCGGCCGGGGACGGTGGACACGCGCGCGGAGAGGGCGGACATCGAGCGGGCGATGTCGTCGGCAAGGCCGATCACGCGGGAGGCTTTGAGGCCCGGCGCGGGCTCCAGCTCGTACATCGTGACGACGGGGCCGGGGCGGACGGAGACGATCTCGCCCTTCACGCCGTAATCGTCGAGCACGCTTTCGAGCATGCGCGCGTTCTCCTCCAGCGCGTCGTCGGGCAGGATGTGGCGCACGATCCGCTCGGGGCTCGTCAGAAGCGAGAGCGGGGGTGTCTCGTAGCCGTCTTCATGCGGCTCCAGCGCGAGCGACGGCTGGGCCTCCGCAACGGCCCGGCGCGAGGGCTGGGCCGCGCGGCGCGGCGGATGCTGGACGACCGCGCTGGGCGCCTCTTCCGGCATCGGCAGACGCTCGGACGGAGAGCTGTCGCGCGCAGGCGAGGATGGCTCCTCCTGGGCGAGATCCACCGGAGCAGCTGGCTCAGACGTATGCTCGGTGGCCGCGCCAAGGCGTGGTGCGATCCGGCTCGTCGACTGCGCGGGCGGGCTTTCGGCCACATCCGGCGCGGCAGGCGGGACGAACCGTGCGGGCGCGGGCGCCTCGGCGTCGAGCTGGGCCATTGGTGCGGTCGGCACGGCGCCGGGGACCTTCACGATAAGCGGCTCGGGCTTGCGCGCCCGGCGGACCGGCGGCTCTGTGCGGCCCACGGGCGCCGGACGCACGTCCTGGCCCGTCAGCGCCCGCGCGCGGATCGCATTGGCGATGCGTGTCTGCACGCGGTCATCGCCACCGTCCTGCTCGGCGTCGATAGACGCCTCGGGTTCCGGCTCTGGCGCGCGGCGGACGGCCTTCGTCACGCTCGCGAGGAGGCCGGCCTTGGGCGGCGCGGCAGGCGCTGGCTTTGTAAGGGGCGGCTCTTCCGCCGCATCGCGGACGACAATCGGCGCGTCGGCGCGCACCTCGGCAACGTCCTGACGCGCCTCGCGACGCGCGGCCTGTCTCGCGCTCAGACCCGCAGCGGCGTCACGCGTCTGACGCGCGCCCATGCCAAGCAAGCCGACGAGACCGGCATAGAGCATCACCAGCCCATAGAGCACAAAGCGGACACCCTTGCGCAGCTCCAACCGCGAGAACCCGGCCGAAAACAGAAAGAGCACGATCCCCAGCAAGCCGATGGGCAGGGCAAGAAGCCGCACGCCCTCGGCCGCGCGGATCGGCAGGATATTGATGAGCGCGCCCAGCACAGTGTCCCCCAGGAGCCCGCCCAGACCGAACGATTGCGTCCAGTCGGCGCCAGGGACCAGCGTCGCGGCATAGATTGACGCGACGAAGACGACGAGCGGCAGGAAGATCGCCCGAGCCAGGACGCGTTCCGCACCGATGTTGAGCATCAGCCGCAGGCCCCACACCGCAACGACCGCCACGATCGTCCAGGCGGCAAAGCCGACGATGATAAAGAGCGGCGCGGCCACCGACGCGCCAAACCGGCCCAGCCAATTCTCTGCCGGGGCATCAGTCGCCGAAAAGAACGACGGGTCGTCTGGCACGTAGCTGACAAGCAAAGCACCGGTGCAAACGGCCAGCCCCAGGAGCAGCAGACCGACCAACTCACGTCCCCGCTTTTCGATGGCAGCCTGCATGGCGCTGTCGAGGAGCGGATCACGCTGATTTGTCTGGTAGGCCATGGTCGCTCTTCACCCCTTATCCAACAGGGCGCGCACGGCTCTGAGCCCGCGCGCCATCTCATCCTTGTCCGCCACCATCGCCAGACGGATGTACGCCTCGCCCGGATTGCCTTCTGCCGTATCACGGCTCAGATACGCGCCAGGCAGCACCTTGACCCCGGTCTCGGCCCAGAGCCGCATTGTCGCGTTCTCTCCGGTCTGCAACGACGCCGAGACCGGCAACCACAGAAAGAAGCCTCCCGCCGGGCTGTGGTAGCCAGCGAGCCCGGACATGATTTCGTCAGCCAGGGCGTACTTTTCATGGTAGAGCGCGCGGGAGGCCTCGACATGCGCCTCGTCGGCCCATACGGCCGCGGCCGCGTGCTGGATGGGAAGTGGCAACGGCGCACCGGCATAGTTTCGAAGCTGCTTCAGGCGGGCCATGTTCTGGGCACCCGTGGCACAAAAGCCCGCCCGCAAACCCGGCAGGTTGGAGCGCTTGGACAGCGAGTGAAAGATCACCACACGGCTCTTCGAAAGACCCATCGCCTGCGCGATCTGCCATGCGCCAGGCGGCGGCGCCTCACGCCAGATCTCGGAATAGCACTCATCTGCAAAGACGAGAAAATCGTGTTTCTCCGCAAGCGTCAGCAAACGGTGCCAATAGGCCGCGCTCGCAACAGCACCTTGTGGGTTGGACGGCGAGCAGATGTAGGCAACGGCGGTCCGGTCGAGAATGTCTTCCGGAAGCGCCGAGAAATCGGGCAGAAAGCCACTCTCCTCCGTCGCATTGACGAACTCGGGCTCGGCGCCAGCAGCGGCCGCCGCGACAGCATAGACCTGGTAGAAGGGGTTCGGTACGAGCACCACGGGCGCGGCCCCGCTCTTGCGTTCCGGGCAAAGCGCGAGGCCCGCGTTAAAGAGCCCCTCCCGCGTGCCATTGAGCGGCAGCACTTCGGTTTCTGGGTCGGTGACCACACCATAGCGGCGCTCAATCCAAGCCGCGATGGCCTGGCGCAGGGCGGGCATTCCGTCGTTTGGTGGGTACTTGGCGAACCCGGCATGGTGGGTTGCCAGTATCTCCGGCAGGAAGGCGGGCATCGGGTGGCGCGGCTCCCCGATGGTCATGTCAACGGGCTCCGCACCGGGGTCTATACCGGTCAGAAGCCGCCGCAGGCGCGGAAAGGCATATTCGGGCAGGTTCGAAAACCGCTCTGGAAACGTCATGCGCGGATGCTCGCCGCTCTCACTGATTGCTGCCTCGGTCGGGGTCGTGACCGCCCCGTTGTGAGCTACCGTAGCGACGCGGGATCGCTGGGTCCAGCACCGGGCGGCCGCGCCGTACGGCGCGCCCCTCCGCTTGTGGCTTTTAGGTCAGGAGCGGCGCAAGCGCCGCCCCCATCCGCAGGAGGCGCTCCTCTGCGCCCGGCGCCGCCATCACCATCAGACCGCAGGACGGATGGCCCGTGGGCAGGGTCAGCGCGCAAAGCCCCATCAGGTTGCCGATGCGGGTGTTGCGCAAGGCCATCAGGTTTTCCGAGGTGAAGAAGGCATGATCCTCCGTCACCGCCTTCTGGTTCGGCGGCAGGATCGGCGACGTGGGCAGGATCACTGCGTCGTAGGGCGTGGTTGCGGCGGCGTAAGCGCGCCGCAGTTGGTCGAGACGCTGCCACGCCGCCACGTAGTCCGGCGCGGAGAAGGCCTTGCCGGCGCGGAAGCGCTCGCGCACGGGCGGGAACATCAGATCCGGCTGCGCTTCGATCTCGTCACGCCAGGTGCCGTAGGTCTCGGATGTGAAGATCACACCCGCCATGGCCATCGCCTCGGCGACCTCTGGAACCGCGAGATCGGTGATCGACACGCCTGTCGCCGCCAGCTTGGAGATCGCGTCCGCATGGGCCGCGGCGGGGGCGTCGCGGACATCGTCCTGCGCGTGTGTCGTCAGGTTTGCCAGGCGCAGGCTGCCCGCCTCTGCGCCCGTCAGATCCGGAGCCTTACCGCCTTCCATCGCGGCAAGGAGAAGGGCGGCGTCCTCCACCGTTCGGGTCAGCGGCCCGACTGTATCGAACCTCGCCGCGAGCGGGAGCGCGCCGACCAGGGAGAGCCGACCCGATGTGGTCTTGAGACCCACAAGGTCGTTCCAGGCCGCCGGCACGCGGACGGAGCCGCCAGTGTCGGAGCCGATGCCTGCGGCAGCGAGCCCGAAGGCGACCGATGTCGCCGCCCCCGAGGAGGAGCCACCGGACACCGCGTCATGGTCATTGATGCAGGGGGGGCTCTCGGTCACCGGGTTCAGCCCAAGGCCCGAAAAGGCAAGCTCCGTCTGGTGCGTCTTGCCCAGACAAACCAGCCCAGCCGCAGTCGCGTTCACCAGGACTTCGGCGTCTTGCTCTGGCACTCGGCCCTTGAGCAACGCGCTGCCCCCTTCCGTGGCCAGACCGGCCGTGTCGAAGAGGTCCTTCCAGGAGATCGGCACGCCATCGAGAGGCGAGCGGCGCAGCCCCGCCTTGGCCCGCGCACTGGCTGCGGCTGCTTCGGCGCGGGCGCGCTCCGGCGACAGGCGGGCGTAGATCCGGGAGCCGAAAGGATGTGCGGCGACCGCGTCGAGCATCTCCTCCGTGAGAGCGATGGGGTCGCGCCGTCCGGCCTCGATGTCCCGTCCCAGATCGGCGGCGCTCTTGTGCTCGGTCATGTCGGTCTCCCCTTTTGTAAACGCGGTGCTCCAAAGCGTCGCGTCACCATCCTTCGCTCTAGCGGCACGCGGGCGCATGGACAATCCCACGCGCCGACGTATCTGAGGGGCGATGGAACAAGATGCCGACACGATCATCGTAGGGGGCGGGCTGAACGGGTGCGCCATGGCCCTGGCCGCTGCGCAGGCCGGGATCTCCAGCGTGGTGATCGACCGCGTTGCGCTCGACACCCGGAGCGAGCCCGGTTTCGACGGGCGTTCCTATGCGCTGGCCTTGGCGTCGAAGCGGATGCTGGGCGCGCTGGGGCTGTGGGACGCGCTGTCCGACACCGCCCAGCCGATCCTAAAGATCTGCGCCAGCGATGGGCGTCCGGGCGCGGGGCCCTCACCGCTGTTTCTCACATTTGACCATGCCGAGATTGAGGAGGGCCCGATGGGCTTTCTCATCGAGGATCGCGACTTGCGGCGGTCCCTTTTGACGGCAATGGCGGACACGGCCCTCATCACCCACCGCGCAGGCGATGTCGTAACGGCCCAAGCCACCGACGGCGGTCATGCGGATGTCACCCTGGGCACAGGCGAGCGCCTGCGGGCCGCGCTCCTGATCGGCGCCGACGGGCGACAAAGCGGTGTCGCCCAACGGGCCGGGATCGGCCGCACGGGATGGGCGTATGACCAGACGGCGCTCGTCTGCGCCGTCGCCCATGAGCGGCCCCACAACGGCGAAGCACACCAGTTCTTCATGCCCGGCGGACCGCTGGCGATCCTGCCGTTGACGGGCAACCGCGCGTCGATCGTCTGGAGTGAGCGGACCCGGCTCGCCCGCCGCATCGCCGCCCTGGACGACGCCGAGTTCCTCGAAGCCCTGCGCCCCCGCTTTGGCGACTTTCTGGGGGAGCTGACGCTGATGGGGGACCGGTTCAGTTACCCGCTCAATCTGACCCTGGCCAACAAGATCGTTGCTCCGCGCCTGGCGCTGATCGGGGATGCAGCGCAGGGAATCCATCCAATTGCAGGTCAGGGGCTCAACCAGGGGCTGCGCGACATTGGCTCCCTTGCGCAAGTCCTGGCGGATGCCCGGCGCCGCGGCGAGGATCTTGGAATGCCCGCAGTGCTGGAGCGGCACCGCCAATGGCGGTCGTTTGACAGAGCCGCGCTCGCTGTTGCCACCGACAGTTTCAACCGACTGTTTTCCAACGACAACCCGCTGCTGCGCCTGGGACGGGACATTGGCCTCGGCGTGGTGTCTCACCTTCCGGGCCTGCGCCGCCGGTTCATCCGTGAAGCCGCGGGGCTGACAGGGGACGTCCCCAAATTACTGCAAGGTCTGCCGCTCTAGGGCTCCTCGCGCCGAGCCTTGCCCACAACGTTGCTCGACCCTCGCGGCGTCATCGTGCCGGATGACCGGATTGCTCGATATTGGACGAGCCCTGCTCTTGGCGCACAAAGGACTCTAACGGCCCTACAAGATGACGCGCAAAGAGAGAGCTATGCCCGCGTCGACCGCGGCGGTCTTGGCGCGGCTTTTTTCGAGGCATCGGTTGGGCGCGTCTTACCAAACCACGAAGGCGGCAGGGAGACGATAGGAGAGGAAAGGCGCGTTAGTCGTCGAGCGGGCGCGCCTCGTCGACAAGCATCACGGGGATCCCGTTGCGAATGGGATAAGCGAGGTGAGCCGCGCGCGAGATCAGCTCCATGCGTTCGGCATCGAATGTCAGCTGCGCATGTGTCTGGGGGCAGACAAGCGCTTCAAGCATCCGTCGATCATAGTTTGCTGAGTCGCGCCCGACCGACACCTTCTGAGCTGTCGCATCCGGCTCGGACGACGTCACTGGATCGCCTCGCGTCCCTCTCCGCTGCGCAGGGCAAACTCGATCAATGTGACAAGGGTCTCACGGCGGGTCGAGAGTGACGGCGCTTCAAGAAGGGCTTGCTTGTCCTCCACCTCGAACGGGCAGAGCATGGAGAGCGAGTTGATCAGCAATTCCTCCTCCGCGTCCTTCAAGCTTTCCCAATCGGTCGAGAGCGATCGCGCCGCGAAATACCGCGCAAGCACATCCAAGAACGCATCGCGGTCAAAGTCGGGATCGGACTCCGCGTTGCCAAGATCCCTGCCAAAACCGCCCCACTCGACCTGAACGCGGCGGTACGGGGTAAACCCTTCGACCTCTGCCGCGATGCGAAACCGCGAAATCCCCGTCAGGGTGATCATGTAACGGCCATCTTCTGTTTCCGAGAAGGCCGTCAACCGACCGGCGCAGCCAATGGCATGGAGCCGCTTCTCCGCCCCCTCGGGCACGTCGCGCGGCTGGACCATGCCGATCAGGCGATCCTTCGTTTTCAGACAATCGTCGAGCATCGCAAGATAGCGCGGCTCAAACAGATGCAGCGGCAGCCGCGCGCGCGGGAGCAGCAGAGCCCCCGGCAGCGGGAACACGGGAATCGTATCGGGCAGATCGGTCGCAATCATACTCTGGGAGGTAGGCGTCGAGCCGCGCGGGGCAAATCCTCAGGCAAAGATCATGGACGAGAGCCGACGCCGCCCCTTCAGAACAACCGGATCCTGCGGCGGCAGCGCGTCGAAGATCTTGAAGAGCTGGGCTTTGGCCGCACCATCGTTCCACTCGCGATCCCTGCGGAAGAGCTCCAGCAGAGCTTCCACGGCAGCCTCGGTTTGGCCGTCCGCATGCAGTGCGGCAGCGAGATCCAGCCGCGCCTGGTGGTCGTCCGGCGCTGCGGCGAGCTTTGCGTTGAGCTCGTCAATGGGACCGGCACTCGCTGCCTGCCGCGCCAGGTCGATCTGGGCGCGCACCGCCTCAAGTTCCGGCGCGGAGAATGCGGTTTCCGGCGCTGTAGAGAGGATCCCCTCGGCCCGGTCGATCTCACCCAACGCCAGGTGCGCCTTGGCCAATCCCGCCAGCGCAGCGACGTTTGTTTCGTCTTCCCCAAGGATCGCAGCGAAGGTCTGGGCGGCATCGGTCGCGGCGCCCTGCTCTAGCATCTCCTCTGCCGCGGCCACAGCCTCTTCCAGGCCGCCCTCCGCCGCCTCTCCGCCGCCCAGCGCGATAAGCCGCTCCACAAAGGCCTTGATCTCGGACTGAGGCACCGCGCCCTGGAATCCGTCGACGGGCTGGCCCTGCCAGAAGGCATAGACCGTCGGGATCGACTGGATGCGCAACTGTGCGGCGATCTGCTGGTTCTGGTCGACATCGACCTTCACCATCTTGACCGCTCCCCCCGCGGCGCCGACCTCCGCCTCTAGCATCGGGCCGAGTGTCTTGCAGGGCCCGCACCACTTCGCCCAGAAATCCACGACGACGGGCGTGGTCATCGACGTATCTATGACATCCGCCATGAACGTCGCCTCAGACGTGTCCTTGATGAGGTCTCCGGCGGGGGCTTGGGGCGTCTGTCCCAGTTCGATCATGGGGGCCTCCTGCGTAAGGCATGGGTTTGGTGACGTAGATGGAGCACAGGGCCCGGTCGCGCAAGGTCCGATCCCGCGCACCCTTACAGCGAAGCACCGACCGCGCCGGGCGTCAGCCCGGCGCCCGGGAGCCGGCCCCCTGGCCGGTGCCTACCGGCGCACCCCTCCCTTTGGCGCTCGAAGCCTCAGGGTGCCTCCGGCGTCGCAGCGCAGCGCGCAATAGCGTCAGAGATCGAATGTCGCAAAGACAGGTGCGTGGTCGGACGGCTTCTCCCACCCGCGCACATGGCGCAGGATGCGAGAGCTGTGAGCGGCGCCTGCAATGTCCGGCGACGCCCAGATGTGATCGAGCCGTCGCCCCTTGTCCGCGGCGTCCCAGTTCGGCGAGCGGTAGGACCACCAGGAATAGAGGTTGCCCTCTGGAATGTCCTGCCGCGTGACATCCACCCAGCCTCCTGCGCTCCGTGCCTCTTCAAAATGCGCCACTTCGATCGGCGTGTGTGAGACGACCTTTAGGAGTTGCTTGTGGTTCCAGACATCGTCCTCACGTGGTGCAATATTGAGATCGCCCACCAGGATAGACGCCTCGGGACGGTCATCCGCAAACCAATCCCGCATCTCTGTCATGTAATCGAGCTTTTGCCCGAACTTCTCGTTTTTCTCGCGGTCGGGCACGTCGCCGCCCGCGGGGACGTAGAAATTGTGGATCACAACCCCCGATTCTTCGACTTCCGCAGAGACATGGCGGGCATGCCCAAGCTTGGCAAAGTCAAAGGCCCCGACCTCGCGGATCGGCAGCTTCGAAAATATGCCTACGCCATTGTAGCCCTTCTGCCCGCGCGCCACGACATGGCCATAGCCGAGCTTGGAAAAGTCGGGGAACTTCTCCACGGGGCTCTTGCATTCCTGCAGGCACAGAATGTCCGGCCCCTCCTCACGCATCAGCTGCCGCACGAGCATCTCGCGCAGCCGCACGGAGTTGATGTTCCAGGTGGCAAGGGTGAAGGTCATGGACACTCCAATGCTGTGCTAAGGGAAGATCGGCAGGCGTGCGCTGCTTCAACCATCCCGGCCGCAGGGAGACAAGAGGCGCCCGGTGTCGCGACTGATGTCCTGGAGGACCTCGACGGCGCGCGCGAAAGGAACGCTGTCGACCGGGGCTCCATCGCAGCGGCTGTGTCTCAGGTTCTCATGTCGGGATAGTTGGACGCGATGGTTTCTTCGGGCGCTGGCTTGCGGCCGAACGTGCTGGCGATCCCATGGCGTACCGTTGCTCAAAGCACAGCACAGCACAGCACAGCACAGCACAGCACAGCACAGCACAAAAAAAATGCCGGGGCACAAAGGCCCCGGCCAGTCCAACAGGGAGGTGCTGCTCCATAACCCCGAAGCAGCAAGGGGATCTCTTACACAACGGCTTAGCTGAAAATAGTGAACAAAAGTTTGATCCAAATCAGCAAAGGTTGGGGCAGCCGGTTTTTCTCCTCTACGACTATGGTTTAAGCGACCAGACGATAGCCTCCGCTCTCCGTCACGAGGAGACGTGCGTTAGAGGGATCGGGCTCGATCTTCTGGCGCAAACGGTAGATGTGCGTCTCAAGGGTGTGGGTGGTCACACCGGCGTTGTACCCCCACACCTCGTGGAGAAGTACGTCGCGTGCCACAACACCTTCCGTCGCGCGGTAGAGGAACTTCAGGATATTCGTTTCCTTTTCCGTGAGCCGGATCTTGCGATCGCCATCGTCGATGAGCATCTTCATCGCGGGTTTGAACGTGTAGGGCCCAAGCTGGAAAACGGCGTCTTCGCTCTGCTCGTGCTGGCGCAGCTGCGCGCGAATCCGCGCCAGAAGCACCGGAAACTTAAAGGGCTTGGTAACATAATCGTTCGCGCCGGCGTCGAGGCCGAGAATCGTATCCGCGTCCGAATCATGTCCGGTCAACATCAGAATAGGACACTTCACGCCCTGTTTGCGCAGAACGCGGCACAGCTCGCGACCGTCGGTATCCGGCAGGCCAACGTCGAGGATCACGAGGTCATAGAGCCCCTCGCGCGTCTTCTCCATTGCCTCCGAGCCATTGCCGGCTTCGAAAACGTCAAAGTCCTCGGTCATGACGAGTTGCTCGGAAAGCGCCTCGCGCAAGTCTTCGTCGTCATCGACGAGCAGTATCTTTTTGAGCGTTGCCATGGGCCGTCCCTCCGTTGATGAGGATCAGATTGTGCAAACACCGGCGTGCCACAAGAAAAGCTACATCGGCTCACGTCGATGTGTCGGTGAGGCCGGGTATGTTTCAATTTTGAACAACGCGCGCTAGACACTGGAGCGAACGCAGCCTCGAGTGCCGCCATGTCGTCCGCGCCTTTTGCAACCCTCTTTCCGAACTCCGCCGAGCGCCGGGCCCGCGCCCGTGCCGATCTGCGACTGGGTTTGCCCGTTGTGCTGGATTCAGGCGGCCAGGCCGTCGCCGCGGTCGCCGTCGAAACTGTAAACGCCGCGCGGTTTGCCGCTCTGGTGCCCTCCGGTGTCCTGGCCGTCACTGCCAGACGCGCCGAAACACTCAAAGCCCGCTGCTACGATGGAGATCTGGCACGGATCGTCCCGCCCGCTGACGCCTCGCTGGCGTGGGCTCGGGCGGTCGCTGACCCGGCGAGCGACCTCGACACGCCGCTGAAAGGGCCATTTCGCACCGAACGCGATGGGGATGCGACGCATGCGCGGGCCGCCCTCGCCCTGGCCAAAGAGGCGCAGGTGTTGCCCGCGGTTCTGTTGGCCGGAGCGTCCGGGACCATCGGCGCGGCGTTCGACGGGCTGACCCGACTCGACCTTGCGCAGGATGGGCCCGCGGCGGACGGGGCTGTCTTTTCGCATGTGGTCGATGCGCAGCTTCCCATGGCGCTGGCGGGGGCCGGCCGGCTTCACGTCTTCCGCCCCGACGATGGCGGGATCGAGCACTATGCGGTCGAGATCGGCAGCCCGGACCGAACGCAACCGGTCCTGACGCGGCTGCATTCCGCCTGCTTTACAGGGGATATCCTGGGGTCCCTTAAGTGCGATTGCGGGCCACAATTGCACACTGCCCTGCGTGCGATGAAGAGCAATGGCGGTGGCATTCTGCTCTACCTCAATCAAGAGGGGCGCGGGATCGGGCTGGCCAACAAGATGCGCGCCTACACTTTGCAGGATCAAGGGTTTGACACGGTCGAGGCCAATCATCGGCTGGGCTTTGAGGATGACGAGCGCGACTTT
>JBCCYI010000014.1:0-32745 GCA_039189975.1 Pseudomonadota bacterium | reverse complement strand
ACTCTGCTGCCAGCCATTGGTAAAACGGATGCGCATCGCGCCCACGCACGGCGGTGATCTCGGTCATGGGCAGATCAAGACCAAAGGTGACCTCGCAGAACTCCCGCACCTCGGCCTCCGTGGCAAGTTCTTGCCGGAAGTCATTGGAAGGAATAGCCAAAACGATGAGTCCGTCGGCGCGATAGCGATCATAGAGCGCCTGAAGCGCTTCGTACTGCCGGGTGAAGCCGCAGCGCGAGGCGGTGTTGACAACCAGAACGGGGCGCCCCAGCCAATCGCCCAGCGCAAGCGTGCCTCCATCGATCGACGGAAAGGTGAAGCCCAAGCTCTGCGCGGGGCTGTCGGCTCGCGCGTGGCCCGCGCAAAAGGAGGCCAACCCAAGGAGCGCGCCTGCCCCCAGAAGCGCTCTGCGCGTCATCGCGCGGCCAAGCCTGTATCCGGGATTATCTGCAAGGTCCTGCATTGCTCTCTCCCTCGAGTGATCTTTGCGCTGAGGTATGCCCCGTCTGCGCCGCGTCAACGCTGACCGGCGGGTCAGACGGCGGCACAGGAGCGCGCGGCCCAGGCCGCTCACCCTGGTCACAGCTCACCTTGATCGGCGTGACGCCGCGACGCCCCCCGTCCCCGCGGCGGGTCAAAGGCCTTGCAACGCGCCCCACGCCTTTGCCTCTGGCGCCATGTCCACACCCGAGCCCCACCATCTCGGTCGCATTCCAGAACGTCATAGGACACCCAAGCGCCGTACCTGCCCAAAATGGGTGCGACATTGCGTTCAAGAAAGACTTGCCTACCTATGGCCCGCGCGGCTTTACTGCCCCGCGCAACGGGCGCTCACGCCCGGCAAAAATAGGACCACAGGGAGGTCACCCATGAAGAAACTCGCAATCGCGGGCCTCGCGGCCGCGACACTCGTTTTGCCGTTGCAGGCCCAGGCCGATGATGGCGCAAGCTACATTCTTTCGACCGCCTCGACGGGGGGCACGTACTATCCGGTTGGCGTTGCCATCGCGACGCTGACCAAGGTCCGCCTGGAGCCCGGCACCGGCATTGGCATGTCAGCCATCTCCTCCGCGGGTTCGGGGGAAAACGTGCGCCTGCTGCGCGAAGGCGAGGCGCAGTTTGGAATTCTGCAGGGGCTCTTTGGCTTCTATGCCGCCACCGGCACCGGCCCCGTGGAAGCGGACGGCCCTCAGGAGCACCTCCGCTCGGTCTCGCTCCTGTGGCCAAACGTCGAGCACTTCATCCTTGCCAATGAGCATGTCGACAGCGGCACGTTCTCCGACTTTCTGAAGATCCAGGGCATGGGCGCCGCCCTCGGGCGCCAGAACTCCGGCACCATCGGCTCGAATGCCGCGATCCTGTCGAACTTCGGCATCGACGACATCGAAGGCGGGTTCGACCTTGTCTTCGCCGGCTACGGCCCCTCCGCCGAAGCACTCCAGAACGGCCAGGTCGAAGGGATCTCGACCCCCGCGGGCGCGCCTGTGGGCGCCGTGTCGCAGCTGCTCGCCGCGGCGGGGGACGACGTGACGGTCCTCAACTTCACCGACGAAGAGCTCGCCCAGGCCGACGGCGGGCGGGACCTGTGGTTCTCCTACACGATCGCGGCGGGGACCTACCCGGGCCAGGATGCGGACATCAACACGATCGCCCAGCCCAACTTCCTGGCGACGCATGCCGACATCCCCGAAGAGCATGTCTACCAGATCACCAAGACGATCTACGAGAACCTGCCCTTCCTCCAGGCGATCCACCCGGCGACGAACGCCATGGCGCTTGAGGTCGCGATCAACGGCCTGCCCGTGCCGCTGCATCCCGGTGCCGCGCGCTTCTACAGCGAGCAGGGGATCGACATCCCCGAGCGTCTGATCGCAAACTAACACGACGACGCGCGGCGTCCCGAACCCCGGGGCGCCGCGCCTTTTTCCGCACAGGCTCCCCTTGTCCGACACCGACGATTCTCCGCTCCGCGCGCCCGCCGGTCTCTCGGGCCACGTGCTCGCGGGCTTTTGCTTCTTCGTTTCCGCAGCGCACCTCTGGTTCGCGCTCGACCCAGGCCTGCTCTCCGAGATCCAGCGCAACGTGTTTCACTTCGCCTGCTTCTCGCTTCTGGCCGCGATCCTCTACCCGGCCTGGGCGGCCGCCAAGACCTCCGCGCTCTGGCAAGCGGTGGACCTTACCTTTGGCGCTCTCATCGCCCTGAGTGCCTTCTGGTTCGTCTACCGCGAGGGCCCGCTTCTGGGCGCCAACGAACCCTTCAACGCCATCGACTGGGCCGCCGCGATCCTTCTGGTGATCGGTGCCATCGAGCTGACACGTCGCGTCGCGGGCATGGTCATCCCGATCCTGATCGTGCTGTCGCTGACCTACGTCGCCTGGTGGGGCTCGATGATCGACGGCGTTTTCCAGTTTCGCGGCTTTTCCTGGGAAAGCACGCTCTGGCGGTCGATCTACAACGACGAAGGCATCTTCGGCACCATCGCCCGCATCTCGTCGACCACCGTCTTTCTCTTCATCATCTTCGGCGCGTTCCTTGTCCGCTCCGGCGCGGGCGAGTTCGTCATCGCGCTCGCGACCGCGATTGCAGGCCGCGTCCGGGGTGGGCCCGGTATCGTCGCGGTGATCTCTTCGGGGCTGACAGGCACGATCTCCGGCTCGGCCGTGGCCAACACCGCCTCGACCGGCGTCATCACCATCCCGCTGATGAAGAAGGCCGGCTTTCAGCCCAAGTTCGCCGGCGGCGTCGAAGCCGCCGCCTCGACCGGCGGCCAGCTCATGCCCCCCATCATGGGGGCGGGCGCCTTCGTCATGGCGAGCTTCACTCAGATCTCCTACGAGGTGATCGTCGCCGCCGCCGCCCTGCCCGCGCTGCTTTACTTCCTGTCGGTCGCCTTCTTTGTGCGGATCGAGGCCTGCCGGCTCAACCTGCCGCCCCTCGAGGCGGAAGGCGAGACCCTGGGCACCGCCCTCAAAAAGGGCGGCGCGCCCTTCATCATCCCCATCGCGCTGCTGATCACCATGCTGGTGATGGGCTTCACCCCGAACTACGCCGCCGTCTACGGCATCGCCGCGGTCATCGTCTCCTCCTGGCTCTCGGCCAACCCGATGGGCCCGCGGGCGATCTTCGAAGCGCTCGTCATGGGCGCCCGCTCCATGGTCATGACGGCCGTGCTCCTCTGCGCTGTGGGCCTCGTCGTCAACGTCATCACCACGGCCGGGGTGGGCAACGTCTTCTCCCTCCAGATCGCGACCTGGGCGGGCGGCAACCTCCTGATCGCCATTGCGCTCGTCGCCATCGCGTCGCTCGTGCTGGGCATGGGCCTGCCCGTTACCGCCGCCTATATCGTGCTCGCCACGCTCTCCGCACCCGCCATCGCGGGCATGATCGGCGACCGCGAGGTCATCGCCCTGATCGCCGCGGGAGAGCTGCCCGCCACCGCCCAGGCGCTCTTCATGCTCGGCGCGCCCGACGCCATCCCGCGTCTCACCGCGCCCATGCCCATGGACGAGGCCCGCGCGCTCGTCGCGTCCCTCCCGCTCGAAGTCGCACAGCCCCTGCGCGACCTCGTTGTCCCGCCCGAAGCCGCGCTCACAGCGCTCCTCTCGGCCCATATGATCATCTTCTGGCTGAGCCAGGACAGCAACGTCACCCCGCCCGTCGCCCTCGCCGCCTTCACCGCCGCAGCCATCGCAAAATCACCCGCTATGGCCACCGGCGTCGCCTCCTGGAAGCTCGCCAAGGGCCTCTACATCGTGCCCGTCCTCTTCGCCTACACCCCCTTCCTTTCAGGGGATTGGGGCGCGGCCCTTGTCGTTTTCGGCTTCGGTGTTGTCGGGATCTATGGCCTCTCGGCGGGCATCGCGGGCGCCATGGAAGGCCCCATTGCTTGGCCCCTCCGCCTCGTCGCACTCGCCGCGGGAACGGCCAGCCTTTGGCCGGACAATCTCGCAGCGAACACCGTTGGAGCCGCAATGGTGCTCGCTTTGCTGCTCTGGTCCATCAGGACAGCGCCTCCCGCCGCGCCCCCGCGATCCGTATCTTCCTAACCATTGATCAGTGCCATGAGAGCCCTGCCCATCTCGCTTCCTCCCACAGATGCGAAAAACCGACATTCCCGAGCCGCAGCAGCAGTCTCCGGCTCAAGCAAAGGCAAATATCAACACAGACCGTTACTTCATTGTGCCTAAGTATCCCGGGGGGCGGGCCGTAGGCCCGGGGGGCGGGCCATAGGCCCGGGGGGCAGAGCCCCCTGGAGAGGGCCGGCCGAACACGTCTAACCGCCCCGCCAGAATACCCATGGGCGGCCCCGCGACACCGCCAAGAATCAGACGCAGCGAAAACCCAGATAGCGCGACGGTTTCGACGAAAAGGCCAGCTATCAAGAACAACGCCGCAAGCGCAGGCGCCACCCCATTCGCTCAAAGGGCGACTCTCGCTGTCACGTCACACGGTGAGCATGATTAGAACCGCTGAAATGCGCTCCGTCAAACGCGGGTCGGCAATGCCCGAAATCCATAAGATCCCACCGAACTACCCACCGTTCCTCCTCCAGACGTCAATGGCGTTCTAACGGCGTTCCCAACCGGTCCCCGCCAAGACCGTACGTATTTCCCGTCGGAGCTCTCTCATAAACGCAATGCAGCGACCACATTCGAGAGACCGAATGACCCGCTCCAGCCGTCCTTTCGGTGTACTTCACATAATGCTTTGAGACTTAGAGAGCCCCGGTCTTGGCCTTACGGAGCGGTGGTGCATCTGAAGCCAGTGGCAAGCAGCTTTGATCCGCAAGCCTGACCGCAGGCAAAGCAAGATACCGCAGCGTTTCCGAAGCGGCCACTTTCTAACGCGCAACGTGGCTGTGAGCGCGATCTTCTCAGGCCAGGTATTGCGCCGCGAACTACTTAGACGACGAGCACAGCTGTCCCGTCACAAGTCTTTGCTCGGATCGCACGGCAGCGACCTTGAATGCCCCGAACGCCGCACTTGTTTCCGAATTTTCGTACGAAAATTCGTGCGCGCTACTCTGCCGCAACGCCATCGGTGAATTGGAGGCGCGCGAGACGTGCGTACAGCCCGCCTTGGGCCACAAGTGTCTCGTGACGTCCTTCGGCAACGACGCGCCCCGATTCGAAGACGAGGATACGGTCCGCCTGCTTAACGGTTGCCAAGCGATGGGCCACGATCAGCGTCGTTCGATCCCTCGACATATCCGCCACAGCGCGCTGCACGGCCAATTCGCTTTCGGCATCCAGCGCAGACGTGGCTTCGTCAAGCAGCAGAAACGGGGCATCTCGCAAAATGGCCCGGGCGATTGCGATCCGCTGCTTTTGTCCGCCCGAGAGCATCACGCCGCGTTCGCCCACATAGCTTTCGTAGCCTTCTGGCAGGGCTGAGATAAACCCGTGCGCCGCCGCTGCCTCAGCGGCTGCCTCAACCTCTGCATCGCTGGCCTCTGGCCGACCAAAGCGGATATTTTCCCGTGCCGTGGCCGCAAAGATGACCGGATCCTGCGGTACAAGCGCGATGTTCCGCCGAAAGTCGGCGCGCGACAGGCTCTCCAGCGTGCGGCCGTCGAGCCGGACGGACCCTTCCTGAGGATCGTAAAACCGCAAGAGGAGCTGCAAAATCGTGGACTTGCCTGCGCCGGAGGGGCCGACCAGGGCGACGGTTTCGCCCGGACGCACCGCAAACGAAACACCGGTGAGCGCTGCCGCCTCCGGGCGCGACGGATACCGAAAGCTCACGTCCTCAAAGTGGATCTCGCCCCGCGACCGACCCGGCAGTGCAGCAGGCGCGGCGGGATCCTTCACGCTGTCCTCCGCCCCAAGGAGTTCCACCAGGCGCTCGGTTGCCCCAGCCGCCCGCTGAAGCTCACCCCAGATCTCCGAAAGGGCCGCGACGGACCCGGCCATGATCGCTGCATAGATCACGAACTGAACAAGCTCGCCCGCTGACATACCACCGGTGCTGACCGCCCGTGCACCCATCCAAAGCACACCCAAGATACCGGAGAACACCACGAAGATGATGATCGCCGTCATGAACGCCCGGACAGCAATGCGCGCCTTGGCGCTTACGAAGCTCTTCTCCGTAATCCCGGAAAACGCGGCGCTCGACGCCGCTTCATGGGTGAAGGCCTGCACCGTCTGCACGGACAGAAGCGCTTCCGAGGCATTACCCGAGGATTGCGCGATCCAGTCCTGGTTTTCCCGCGATAGCCGGCGCAGCCGCCGCCCTAGAGCCAGGATTGGCACCAGCACCACCGGCACCAGGAGGAGCACCATTCCCGTGAGCGTCGGCGACGTCACCAGCATCATTGCCAGACCGCCCACAAAGAGCAACACATTGCGCAGGAACCAAGAGACCGACGACGACACCACCGACAGGATCAACGTCGTATCGGTGGTGATCCGAGACAGGACCTCGCCCGTCATCAGCCGCTCATAATAGGCCGGCGACATACCGATCATACGGTCGAAGACGGCCATGCGGATGTCGGCCACCACGCGTTCGCCCAACTGAGTGACGATCCAGTAGCGGGACGCCGTTCCTATCGCAAAAATCGCCGCGATCGCGATGGCACCCAGGAAGTAGCCGTTCAATAGGTCCGCATCGCCCGTTCCGAAGCCGTCCACCACGCGCCGCGCCGCGATCGGCAGCACGAGCGATACAGCCGCTGTGACCGTCAGCGCCAGGCCGGCAAGGATCACCCAGGCACGATACGGCCCGAAAAACGGGAACAACGCACGTAGCGCACCCAGCCGTTTCGAGCTCTCCCGCTCTGCCTCGGACCCGTCCGGGGAAGGCGGATTAGCCGGTTGCACCATGCTGCCGGTCTCCTCTGTTTTAATTGATGTATCTCTCCCTCATCTGGCGGGCAAGCATGGCGCCCCGTGAAAGTGCGCGGCGCAGGGCCGCGTGCAAACCCGTCACTCACCCGTTTGACGTGTTGATCGCCTTTCCCAGTCGGCCTATGCGTTGTGCAACGCAATCAATCGAGGCAACGCGGGCTATGGTGAGACGGTGGGAGATCGCAGGCGTAGGAGCCGCAGGCGCGCTGATCTGGAGCATGGCGGCTTTGAGCTCAGACACGGCGCGCGCGCAGGATGCCGCCGCCGCCCCCTTGCCCGCCGTGACCATCGCTGAGGCGCGACAGGAAAGCCTCGCGCAGACCGCACGCTACACTGGCCGGCTCGACGCGGACCAACGCATCAGCCTTGAGGCCCGCGTCAGCGGAACGCTCCTTGAGGTGGCGTTCGAAGCGGGGGATACGGTCGAAACAGGCCAGGTGCTCTATCGTATCGAGCCGGATCTCTACGAGGCCAGCGTGCGCGAGGCCGAGGGCGCGCTGCGCGCTGCGCAGGCCGAGCGAGACCTTGCTGAGATCGAGCGAGACCGCCAGCAGGAACTCGTTGCACGGGACGCCGCGCCCCAAGCCAACCTGGACAATGCTGAAGCGACGCTGGGCCGGGCGGAGGGCGAGCTCATCCGCGCCGAGGCCGCGCTGCAATCCGCACAGATTAATCTCTCCTACACCGAGATCACTGCGCCATTCGGCGGGCGTATCGGCGCGACGGAGGTCGATGCCGGCGCGCTGATCGACGGCTCCACCGGACCCCTCGCCACGTTGATCGACCTCGATCCGATCCACGCCGAATTTCAGGTGCCCACCGCTATTTTGCGGACCTACAGCGAGGCCGTCGACACCGGCGCCGCCAGCACCGAAGCGTCCGTCTTTCTCGAACTCGCCAACGGCACTGTCTACGATCTGGCCGGTGACGTGGACTTCATCGATTCCGAGGTGAGCATCGGCACCGATAGCATCACGCTGCGCGCCCGCTTCGAAAACCCGGATGGCACGCTGCTCGATCAGGAGCTGGTCCGCGTCGAGCTGCGCGCCAGCAACGTCGAGGAGACGCTCGCAGTTCCGCAGGAAGCCGTCCAGCGCGATGTGCAGGGCGCCTTTGTTCTTGTCGTGGATGGCAGCAATACCGTCGAAGCCCGCCGCATTGTCGCGGGGCGCACGGCGGAGGGCTTCACGGTCGTGTCCCAGGGGCTCGAAGGTGGAGAGAACGTCATTGTAGAGGGCGCCAACAAGGTCCGCCCTGGCCAACAAGTCGACGCCGCACCGGCGGAGGACGGCTGACATGATCGCAGACGTTTTCATCCATCGCCCCCGCATGGCCGGGGTGATCTCGATCGTTCTGTTCCTGGCCGGTTTGATTGCGCTCACGCGTCTGCCGGTGGAGCAGTTCCCCGACATCGTGCCGCCGCAGGTGTCCGTCACGGCCTCCTATCCCGGTGCAGGCGCGGAGGTCACCGAACAGACCGTGGCGCAAGTGATCGAGGATCAGGTCGTGGGTGTCGACGACATGATCTACATGCGCTCGACCTCCGGTGCCGACGGCTCCTATGTGCTCAATGTCTCCTTTGCCGTGGGCACCGACCCCGACATTGCCACCGTCAACGTCCAGAACCGTGTCGCCCTTGCCGAGCCGCTGCTACCGTCCGAGGTCAACCAGCTCGGGGTGAAGGTCGCCAAGAAATCCTCGTCGCTGCTGATGGGCGTGATCCTGCACGCCGTCGAGGGCGCGGAGAACGGGCCGACCGGAGCGGATCTGACCAACCACGCGCGGATCAACGTGCTCGACCGTCTCAAGCGCGTCCCGGGCGTCGGCGACGCGCAGGTCTTTGCGGCCGACCAGTTCGCGATGCGCGTGGAGCTTAGTGTCGAACGTCTGTCGAGCCTGGAGATGACACCCGGCGACATCATCGCAGCGCTCCAGGCCCAGAACCTGCAAGCCGCCATCGGCCGTGTCGGCGGGGCGCCGATGACCACCGACCCCGGTTTACAGCTCAACGTCGTGACAGATGGGCGGCTGGCAACTGAAGAAGACTTCGACGCGATCATCGTGCGCACCGACGGCGAAGGCATCGTGCGCCTCTCGGACGTGGCCGACGTGACGCTCGGTCAGCAGAGCTTCGACGTTGCGACGACGTTCAACGGCGGTCCGGCGACACTCATTGGGATCTATCTCGCGCCCGGCTCCAACGCGCTTCAGGCCGCGCAGGGGGTCAAGAGCGTTCTCGCCCAAGAAGAGGCGCGCCTGCCCGCTGGCTCGGCGTTTGAAGTTGTCTCCGACAGCTCCGAATTCGTCGAGGAATCCATCGCCGAGGTCGTCAAGACCCTTGTCGAGGCTTTCGCCCTTGTGGTGCTCGTCGTGTTCCTCTTCCTGGGGTCTCTGCGTGCCACGATCGTGCCTGTCATCGCCGTGCCGGTTTCGCTTGTCGGCACCTTCGCGGTGATGCTCGCGATGGGCTTCACGCTCAACACGATCTCGCTTCTGGCCCTCGTGCTCGCCATCGGCATGGTGGTGGACGACGCCATCGTGGTCGTCGAGGCTGTCGAAGAGAAGATGGCCAAGGACCCGTCCCTTACCCCATCACACGCGACCTCGCTAGCAATGGCCGAAATCACAGGGCCCATCGTGGCGACCACGCTTGTGCTGTTGTCGGTCTTTGTACCGGTCGCGTTCATTCCCGGGATCTCCGGCCAGCTCTTTCAGCAATTTGCCGTCGCGGTCTCGGTCTCGATGCTGATCTCGTCGATCAATGCGCTGACGCTTTCACCCGCCCTCGCCTCCATCGTGCTCAAGCAGTCGCATGGCGAGAAGAGGGGCATCATGGGCTGGATCTCGCACCGCATCGACGTCGCGCGCAACGGATACGTCAAGGTTGCCGGCATCATCGCACGCCGCGCGGTGCTGACGTTGGGGCTGCTGGGCTTTGCCTTCTTCGCCCTTGGCGGCCTCTTTCAAACCGTGCCGTCAGGTTTCCTGCCCGCCGAAGACCAGGGCTCTTTCATCGTCGAGACCCGCTTGCCGGAGGGAGCCTCCGTCGCGCGGACCGTTGCCGCGCAGGAGGAGGTCGTTGCACTGATCGAGACGATCCCCGGCGTTGAAAGCGTGGCGTCCGTCACCGGCTTCTCGCTGCTTGACGGGATCATCAAGTCCAACGGCGCGTTTACGCTCGTCACGATGCTGCCCTTTGAAGAGCGCACGACCGAGGAGACGTCCGTTCCCGCTGCCGTTGCGTCGGTCAATGCACAGGCGCTTGGCATCCGCTCGGCACAAGTCATCGCGTTCAACCTGCCCCCCATCGCGGGGCTCGGGTCCGGTGCGGGCTTCGAGTTCCAGCTGCTGGACAACACCGGCGGGGCGCCGGCAGATCTCGCGGCGGTCGCGCGCGGCCTGTCCTTCACGGCCAACCAGGATCCACAGCTTGCCGGTGTTTACACGACTTTCTCCGCCGAGAGCCCGCAGGTCTATCTCAACATCGACCGAGACCGCCTCTACGCGCTGCAGGTCAACCTTTCGGATGTCTTTGCCGCGCTGCAGCCGGTGCTCGGCTCGTCCTACGTCAATGACTTCAATATCTTCGGACGTACCTGGCAAGTTCAGGTTACCGCACAACCCGATGGGCGGGACCGGATCGAGGACATCGGCCGGATCGAGGTGCGTTCGGCCACGGGCGACATGGTCCCCGTCAGCGCCTTTGCGGAGCCGGAGTTCACCGTGGGACCGCCCTCGCTCATCCGTTACAACAATATCCGGACGGCGACGATCAACGGTGGCCCCGCCCCCGGCGTGTCGACCGGCGATTCCCTCGAAGCGATGGAGGCGATCGCGGAGGCCAACCTGCCCCCCGGCTTCGGCTACGAGTGGACGGGCACGGCCTTACAGGAAAAGGAGGCCGCCGGGCAGACGACGGTAATCCTCGCGCTCGCGGTGGTCTTTGCCTACCTCTTCCTCGTGGCCCTCTACGAAAGCTGGACGATCCCGATCCCCGTCTTGCTGTCGGTCACCTTTGGCCTTGTCGGCACGATGGTGGCGCTTCTGCTGACGGGCTTGCCCTTTAACCTTTACGGTCAGATCGGCCTCGTGATCCTGCTGGCGCTTGCCGCCAAGAACGCGATCCTGATCGTCGAGTTCGCGAAGATTGCGCGGGAAAACGGCGCCAGCATCGTGGACGCCGCCATGTCCGGCGCGCATGCCCGCTTCCGGGCCGTGATGATGACGTCACTCGCGTTCATCGCGGGTCTCTTGCCCCTGGTGACAGCGGAGGGCGCGTCCATGCTGGCGCGGCGTGGCGTTGGCACCGGGGTCTTCGGCGGGATGATCGCGGCTGTGGCTGTCGGCATCTTTGTCATTCCCGGGCTCTACGTGGTGTTCCAGTCGCTCCGCGAGCGCCTGAAACCCGGCAGCGGCACGCCGCCCGAAGAGGCCAAGGAAGGCGATGCCACCTGAACCTGAACCTGAACCTGAACCTGGTGGTCCGGGAGCAGGGCCACCTGCCGCGGTCTTTCGCACGGCGGACTGCCTCGCACGAACACTTCGAGGATGCCCACCAACGGGACCAGCGCTTGCGCTAGGACAGCGCTTGGACAGGGATCAAAGGGGTCGTCCCGCCTCATGACAGCGGGGCGCCCGTCGGCCCCGCACAAAGGCGCGCCTTAGATGCCCCCGCCGCGCGGCGGGGTCCAGCGATGCAGCCAGACCGGGCTCCGCGGCGCGCCTTTTTCGTCGCGCAGCACCAGGCGCAATTCGGCGGCCTTCGCCGCACCGGGCACCAACAGGAACGTCGCGCGGGTAAAGTCGCCATAGGGCAGAGCGTGCACGCTCAGGCCCAGAACCTCCGCCCCGGCGCCCGACACCGACAGGTCCGGCACCAGGCCCTCGGGCGACCCGGCAAAGTCGACCACAAAGCGGCGATGCCCCGGCAAGTGATGCTCCCGCCCGCTACGGGACTGCAGCACCGGGCGCAACGCCGCGAGCGGCGGCGGATCGAGCGTCCACGTCAGATCGTAGGCGAAGCTGTACGCGCCGCCCGCCATCAGAGGCGCCTGCGGCCTCCAAAAGGCGACGATATTGTCCATGAACTCGTTCTCTGTCGGGATCTCGACGAGCAGGACAGCTCCCGGCCCCCAGTCGCCCACCGGTGCGACCCGCGCCGAGGGCCGGCGGTGATAGCTGGCTTCACCGTCCTCATAATCGATGAACTCGCGGCGGTTCTGGTAGAGCCCGAAGGACCTTGGATTGGTGTCGCCAAAGGCGGACGTCTGGAGCGTCGCGGGATTGGAGATCGGGCGCCACAACAGCTCGCCCGCCCCGTTCTCAATGACGAGCGCGTCGCTGTCGTGCACCCTGGGGCGGAAATCATCGGAGACCGCGGCGCGCAGCGGCCCCTTAAGATACATCGAAGTGAGCGGCGCGATGCCAATGTCGGTGATGTCGCGGCGCGGAAAGAGCGTTACCCGCAGCCGCATGAGCGCCTCGCGCCCCGGGGTCAGACGCGCTTCCAGATGACCGGTGAGCGACGGGCTGTCGATCACCGCCTCAAACCGCGCCGTCTCTCCCTCCGGCGCCAACAACCGCAGGCGTGTGAATCGCGGGAACTCCTCGGGCGCCGCCCCGCCGGTGCCCAGCGCGACGGCGCGGGCCGAAAGCCCGTAGGCCATCGCCTGCCCGATCGCCCGAAAGTAGCTTGCGCCTTGGATCACCAGGACTTCGTCCATCACGTCGGGCGCATTGAGCGGGTAGCGCAGGCGCATCCCGGAGAACCCCGCACCGGGCGATGTCGCCGGGATCTCCCCGAAATAGCGTGGCGCGAAGTCGAAGAGCGCGGGCGAGAAGTCCAAGCCCTGCGGCAGCCCGTCCTCTCCGGGGACTTCGAGCGCAAGTGGCTCAGGGAAGTAGAGCCCCGGCGGCAGCACGTCGAAGGCATAGCGTTCGCCGAGCGGCACTCCTGCCGCAGCTCCGGCGCGGGGCCGAATAGCACGATAGCTGTCGTAGGTCAGATCCGCGAAAGGAGCAGAGAGCTCCGATGGTGGGGCCACAAAGGGTGTTTGGGCCAGCGTGCGCGCATCCTCCAGAAGGCTCTGTGCCGACGCCGCTGCCCGAAGCGGCACCAGTGCCGCCACGCTGCCTCCAAGGGCTCCCGCGAGCATCCCCCGTCGAGTCCACATGGCGCGGCCTAGCTCTTCAGGCCAACGTCGCGCTCTGCCGCAGCACGCCCCAGAGGTGGCCACATGCGCGAGAAGACCCCGTCGCGTTTGATGAGCCCGTGCTGGAGCGCGGCCCCGATATGCATCAGCACCAGCGCCGCCAGCAGAAGCGCGCTGAAGAAATGGATCGCCTGCGCCGTGCTCGCCAGCGCGTCCGACTTGGGGACAAGGGCGGGCACGCCCATCCGGTCGAGCCATTCGATTGGAAATCCCCCCGCCTTCACCCGGACATAGCCCGAGAGCGGCACGACAAAGGCGAGCACGTAGAGAGCCACGTGGGAAAAGGCTGCCGCTTTGCGCTGCCAGCCGGTGACGGAGGCGGGCAAGTCCGGCGCGGGCCGCAGCGCGCGCCAAGCCAGGCGCAGCGCCATCAGCAGCAAAACGATGACACCGAAGTTCTTGTGAAAGATGAAGAACGTGTTCTGCATTGGCCGAGGCAAGAGCCCCTTTTGCGTCATCACCACGCCGACGGGGATCATGGCCAGAATGAGCAAGGCGATCAGCCAATGCAACGCGCGCGACATGCCGGAATATGAGGTCATCGCAAGCTCCTTTGCGCTTATGGTCACCCAGATGCGGCATTTCGTCAATCGAGCATTGGTCCACAGAGCGTTGCAGCAGCGCCGACCACAGTGTCGCCGGCGGGGATCCGCCTTTGAAAATCAGGGGCTTGACGATGCCGCCTCAGTGTTACGTAACACGATTATGACCGTTGCCACCTCCGATACGCCTCCCCCCGGCCGCTGGAGCCCCTTGCGAAGCTACGCCAGCATCGCAGGCGCGGGCGGGCTTGCGCTTGTCGCGGTGTGTGCGCTGGCGTTTCCGCCTGAGGCGCGCGCGCTTTGGCTCGGGACGACGGTCCTGTATGCCGCTGTCAGCGTCATAACGGCCTGGGCGCTGCGGCGCTCCTTCCCGCATGGCACACTGGGCTATTGCAACGCCGTCACCCAGGTCCGGCTGGCGCTCCTGGCGCTTGTCGCCACATGTCTCATGGCCGATCCCACCCCGAACTGGGCCGTGTTCACCCTGGCCACATTGACCTTTGCGCTCGATGGCGCGGATGGTTGGCTGGCGCGCCGGGAGGGACTGGTGTCGGAGTTCGGCGCGCGCTTCGACATGGAGGTCGACAGCCTCTTTGCGCTCGTCCTCGCTCTTGGTGCGCTGGCCAGCGGGGCCGCCGGTCTGCTCATCCTGCTCCTTGGGACGGCGCGCTATCTCTTTTGGGCGGCGCATTTCGCGTGGCCCTGGCTGGCTGGTCCCCTGCCCGAGCGGTTCAGCCGCAAGGCGGTGTGCGTTGCCCAGATCGCAACACTGGTTGCGCTGCAGGCGCCCGGCCTTCCCCCGCTGCTCGGTCAGGCGGCCACCGTGGCGGTTGCGCTGATCCTGCTGTGGTCTTTCGAACGTGACATCCGCTGGCAATGGCAGAGGCATCGCGCCACGCAGGGCCGTCCCTCCCACGCCGAGGGCACGGATTTCACCCCATGACGACCACGGCGACCGCGTCCAACCGGTGGCGCAGCTGGAGCCTAGGCGCGCTTTGCCTCGTCGCGGCGACGCTTGTGCTGCACCTTGTGCTGATCCAGCCCAACCATCCAGCCGCCATGACCTGGGGTGCGCTTCGGATCTTCGCGCTGGAGCTGCCGGTGATCGTGCTGGCCCTCATCGCGCTGCCCGCCCGCAGCATCCTAACACAATGCGTTCGCGCCGCGCTGGCCTTGTCGCTGACAGTGATCGCCGCGCTCAAATTTGCCGATTTCTTGACCTTCACCGCGCTCAGCCGGGGGTTCAACCCGGTGTCCGATCTCACGCTGATCCATGCCGCGTTTCGCCTGGCCAGTGGCACCTTTGGCGAGGTGGCCGCCGTTGCCCTGAGCCTCGGTCTCCTGGCGGCGGTTGTTGCCGTGGCGGCGGTCCTTTGGTGGGCGACGGGCGTGTGGGCGCGTCTGCCGCGGCCGCGCGGCGTCGCCTGGGGCACGGGCGCTCTGGCGTTTGGAGTCGCGGTGCTTGCCATCATTGAAATCGGCGGGCTCATGGGCCGATGGCCCCTGCCGTTCAACCCGCCGGGGGCCGCCTTCACCGCGCGCGTCGGCGCCGAAAGGGTCGCGCTGATACGCACGACTCTGGCCGACCTGCGCGCCTTCGACGCAGCCGCACGCGAGGATGCGATGGCCGGGCGGCCGGGCCTCTTTGCCCGGCTCGACCGCGATCTGATCATTGTCTACATCGAAAGCTACGGACGCGGCGCGCTTGACAATCCGCGCTACGCCGACCGGATCCACGCGACGCTCGACGCGGCTGGTCCAGCGCTTTCAGACGCCGGACTCGCCGTGCGCACAGGCTGGCTCGACGCGCCCACGCGCGGTGGACAGAGCTGGCTGACCCATATGAGCCTCGCCTCCGGCATGCGCATCGACGGGCAGAGCCGCTACGCGGCCGCCCTCGCGAGCAACCGCGCGACGCTCTTTGACCATGCCAGTGCCGCAGGCCTCACTACTGTCGCCGTGATGCCCGCGATCACGCTCCCTTGGCCGGAGAGCGCCGCGTTCGGGTTCGACAGAGTCTACGCCGCCGCCGACCTGGGCTACGAGGGGCTTCCCTTCAATTGGGTGACGATGCCCGACCAGTTCACGCTCCATGCGCTCGACACCCGCATCCGCCCAGAGGCGAGCGCGCCCATCGTGGCACAGGTCGCGCTGATCTCGTCTCACGCGCCTTGGGTTCCGGTGCCGGACATCCTAGATTGGAACGATATAGGAGATGGTAGCGAATTTGACGGTATGGCCACGGCGGGCGACCCGCCCGAGGTCGTTTGGCGCGACCGGGACCGCGTGCGCACCCAATATGGCCTGGCTGTGGATTACGCGCTCCGCGTCGCGCTCGATTGGGCCGCGCGGCAGAGAGACGAGGCACCTTTGATGCTGATCCTGGGGGATCACCAACCGGCGGAATTCGTGGCGGGCGATCGACGCCCGGACGTGCCCGCGCACCTGATCGGGCCGGCAGAGCTTGTCGATGGCGCGGCCTCCTGGGGCTGGACCCCCGGCATGGTGCCCGATCCCTCCGGCCCGGTCGACGGGATGGAGACGATGCGGGATCGCCTGATCGCCCTCGTCAGCACCGCGGCACAGCGCGCCGACGACTCCGCGTCCGCCACCGCCGCTTCGGACGCAAGCGCGCCGGTCGGCACCGATGGGGAGGTTATGCGATGAGCGCCTCCCGCGATCCGGCGCGCCGCACACCGGCGGTAGACCATGAGCCCCCGCGCAGGCACCCGTTGCGGCGGGTCATGCCCGCATTGCAACTCGTTGCGAGCCTTGCGCTGATGCTGCTCTTGTGGCGCGCGGTCGACGGTCCGGAAACCGCGCGACTGCTGGCGCGCGCACAGCTTGGCTGGCTCGTTGCAGCGCTCGGCGTGATCTCGCTGCAGCTCTGGCTCTCGGCCACGCGCTGGCGGCTGACGGCGGCTCCCCTCGGGCAGACCTTCGGCCTCGGCGAGGCTGTCAAGGAGTACTACCTCTCTCAGCTCGTCAACCAGACGCTGCCGGGCGGCATGCTGGGCGATGCGCAGCGCGCCATCCGAGCACGCCATCGCGCGGGGCTCCTGCGCGCCAGCCAGGCCGTCGCGTTTGAACGTGTCGCAGGCCAGATCGCGCTCTTCGTCATCATGGCGTCCGCGCTGCTGTTGACGGCGCTGGTCAAAGGCGGCACCGTCTGGCCCGGCTGGCTGACCTCGCTCGCCGCGCTGCCGGCGCTCGTGGTGCTGGGCCTGGCGCTCGTTCTATGGCTCGGCGCTCATGTGCCGGGCGCGACCGGGCGCGCGCTCGAAGATGTCCGCCGCGCGGCGCAAGAGAGCCTTTTTGCGCGGGGCCGGTGGCGCCTGCAAGGCGCACTCAGCCTCGGCACAGCGACCTGCAACATCGTGGCCTTTACGTTCTGCCTCCTGGCAACGGGAGGCACGCTGCCCCTCTGGGCGGTGTTTGGCCTCATCCCCTGCGTGCTCTTCGCGATGCTCTTCCCGCTCTCGGTGAGTGGATGGGGCGCGCGCGAAAGTGCGGCCGCAGCGATCCTGCCCCTTGCAGGCATGACGCCCGAGGGCGCAATCGCCGCCTCCGTCGCCTTTGGCCTCGTCTTCGCGACCTCCGTGCTGCCCGGCCTCGTGATCCTGCTGCTGCCGGGGAGCCGGGCAACGCAGACACCCGCAGAATGAGTGCCCCCGACGGGTGCCCAAATGCCCCGCGCGGCACGCTCGGTCAGGAAATCCAGTATGCCCCCGCCAGCGGATCGCCGCCCAGAACACAGGACCGTGACAACTGGCCTCGGACAGCTCACTTGTCGTGCGCCTCAGAGCCGCTACGGTCACGCGGCAGCACGAACGAGGATGAACGATGACAACACCTTACCTGACGCGGCGCACGATCCTTGCAAGCGGTGCCGCCGCGCTTTCGGCGCCCCTTCTGCCCCGGTCGGCCCGGGCACAGGCCTCGGCCACCCTGCAGCTCTCCTGGCTGCACTCGGTGCAGTTCGCCGGCTCCTACATCGCGCAGGATCGCGGGTTCTGGGCGGAGGCGGGGATCGACGTCGCACTGACGCCGGGTGGCCCGAACGCCCCGGTCGAGCCGCCGGTGATCGCGGGCCAGGCGCTCGTCGGGATCTCCGCGGCCGACTACACCGCCGCCGCCGTGGAGCAGGGTGCCCCCTTCCGCATCATCGCCGTTGCGATGCAGAAGAACCCCTTCGTCATCACTTCGCTGCCGTCGAACCCGGTGGCGAGCCCCAAGGACATGGAGGGCAAGCGCCTCGGCATGGCTCTGGCCAACCGCCCGGTGCTTCAGGCGCTCTGCACGCTCAACGACACCGATATTGACGCGATTGAGATCGTGCCGACCCAGTATTCCGCGCAGCCCCTCATCGCGGGCGACGTCGATTGCCTCCTGTCGTGGGAGACCGACCTGCCCGTCGCCATGGCGATCCAGGGTATCGAGGCGCAGACGATGCTGATGGCGGACTACGGCTATGCCGTGCACAGCCAGACCTACATCACCACCGAGGAGAGCCTCGCGACCCGCCGCGCCGACCTCGTCGCGCTGATGACGGGCGAGGTCCGCGGCTGGGAGGCCTACCGCGCCGACACCGACGCCGCGGCGGTCCTCACCGTCGAGCGCTTCGCGGACCTCGGCCTCGATCTGCCGACGCAGGAGCTGCAGGCCGCGCGCCAGGTGCCGCTGATGTTCTCGGACCTCACGGAGGCCGAGGGGTTCGGCGCCTGGACCGACGACACCGTCGCCGCCAATGTCGAGACGCTCGCTCTTCTGGGCCGCAACGTGACGCCGGAGCTTTGGGACAGGTCGATCCTCGACGAGGTCCATGGCGCCTGATCGCGCCTCCCCTCCCCCCATGCCGGCCCCGCCGGACATCCTCCTGTCGGGCCTGGCCAAGACCTATCCCGACGGGACCGAGGCCCTGCGCCCGCTCACCCTACGCCTGGAGCCGGGGGAGACGACCGCGCTCGTCGGGCCGTCAGGCTGCGGCAAGTCCACGCTCCTGCGTCTGATCGCGGGGCTCGAGACCGCCAGCGCGGGTGCCGTCACCATCGGCGGGCAGAGCCCCGCCGACCTGCGGCGCGACGCGGGCCTCGCGGTCGCTTTCCAGGACCCGTCGCTCCTGCCCTGGCGTTCGGTGCGGGGCAACATCGCGCTGGCGCTCAAGCTGGCGCGGCGTCCCGTGCAGATGGACGAGGTCGACCGGCTGATCGCGCTCGTCGGCCTCGGCGGCTTTGAGGACGCGCGGCCCGGCGCGCTGTCGGGCGGCATGCGGCAACGCGCGGCCATCGCGCGGTGCCTGGCGACGGAGCCGCGCCTGCTGCTCCTCGACGAGCCCTTCGGCGCCGTCGACGAGCTCACACGCTACCAGCTCGCGCAGGACCTGCCGCCGATCTGGGAAGCGCGGGGGACGACGACCCTCCTCGTCACCCATTCGGTCAGCGAGGCGGTGATGCTGGCAGACCGGATCCTGGTGATCTCGCCCCGCCCCGCCGCCGTGATCGACGACATCGCCGTGCCGCTCCCACGCCCGCGCCCCGCCGGCACGCTGGAAAGCGCCGCAGCGCAGGACACGATCGCCGCCGTCTCGCAGGCCCTCTCGCGCGGCATCTCCGAACGTTTGCGCCCCCTGGCCGCCCAGTGACTCTGGCTTCGCAATGATCCGGGCCGCGCAATGACCCTCGCCGACACGCTGGCCGCACGCGACGCCCCGCACGCGCCATCCCGCGCCGAAACGGCGCTGGGGCTGCTCGGGCTCGTGCTCCTGTGGGAGCTCGCGGCGCGCAGCCTCACGGGCGCCTATCTGCTGGCCGGACCGTCGGACGTCATCGCCTATCTCTGGGCCAACAGCGGGCTGATGGGCCGGGCGCTGGCCACGACCGGGCTCAACGCGCTGGCGGGCTTTGTCCTCGGCAACCTCGCGGGGATCCTGCTCGCCGCCCTCGTGTTGCTGGTCCCGCGCGCGGAGCGCTTCGTGGTCGCCCTCGCGCTCCTTGTCTTCTGCCTGCCTCTGGTGGCGACCGGCCCGATCCTGCGCGTCGTCTTCGGCCCGGGACCGGGTCCGCAGATCACGCTGGCCGCGCTCGCGGTCTACTACACGACGTTCATTCCGCTGGTCGTCGGGCTGCGGGCCGCCCCCGCGGTGTGGTTCGACCTGGTCGCGAGCTATGGCCGGGGCCGGGGGGCGGCGCTCTTGCACGTGCGCGCCATGGCCGCCCTGCCCTACCTCTTCGCAGGGCTGCAGATCGCGGCACCCGCGGCCTTTCTGGGCGCGATGGTGGGCGAATTCACCGGGGCGGAGCGGGGCATGGGCGTCCTGACGATCCAGGCGATGCGCGCGCTCGACATCGAGGCGACCTGGGCGCTCGCGACCCTCGCCGCCACCGCCTCCATCGCCGCCTATGCCGGGATCGGCGCATTGGCCCGCTGGGCCGCAGACGGCCCGCCGCCGCTCCTCCTGGCCGCGCCCGCCCCCGGCCCGGCCCGCCCGGTCCTGGCGCGTTGGGCGGAGGGCGCCCTGATCGCCGCCGCCGCCCTCGCGCTCTGGGCGGCGCTGCCGCACATCCTCGGCCTCGCGCCGTTCTTCGCCAAAGGCCCGGCGGACATCTGGGCCTTTCTCGTCACCGACACGAGCGCGGCCGCGCACCGCGCCACGCTGGGCACCGCCCTCTGGCAGACGGCGGTCACGGCCGTGCCGGGCTATCTCGCGGGGTTGGCGCTCGGCGCGGCGCTGGCCATCGCGCTCGTCCTCGCCCCGGCGCTGGCGGCACTGGCCCTGCCGATCGCGGTGGCGCTACGCTCGATCCCCATCGTGACGACGGCGCCGCTCATCGTGCTGCTGCTCGGGCGCGGGGCGGTGGGCAGCCTCACGCTCGTCGCGGTGATGGTCTTTTTTCCGACCTTCGTGGCCTGCCTGCACGGTCTGCGCCAGGCGCCGGGCCAGGTGCTCGACGTGTTCGACAGCTTCGCCGCCGGGCGCCTCATGCGGCTTGCTCATGTGCAGATCCCAGCGATGCTGCCCGCCCTCTTTGCCGCCGCGCGCATGGCGGTGCCGGCGGCGGTCCTGGCGGTGACGGTTGTCGAGTGGCTGGCCACGGGCACGGGGCTCGGCACGCTGATGGCGCTCTCCGCCTCGCTCTCGGACTACGGCATGCTCTGGTCCTGCGTCGTGGTCGTCGCCGTGCTCTCGGCGCTCGGCTACGCTGCCGTCGGCGCGGCGGAACGGCGGGTGCTGGCCCGCTACGCGCCGGAGCAGCTGCGCCGATGACCCTGCGCCCCGCCGCCTTCGCCATCCCCGGCGACATCGCGACGCTCACGGGCGGCTACATCTACGAGCGGCGCCTTCTGGAGGGCTTGCGCGCGCGTGGGCACCTGGTGGACCATCTGGAGCTCGCCCCCGGCTTTCCCGCCCCCACGCCGCAGGAGATGGCCGACGGGATCGCGCAGATGGCGGCGGTCGCGCCTGACCGGCCGCTCATCGTCGATGGCCTGGTCTTCGGCGCCGCCGAGGGGCTGGAGGCCGTCCGCGCGCCGATGGTCGCGATGATCCACCATCCCCTAGCGCGCGAGGAGGGGCTCAGTGCGGCGGAGGCCGACCACCTCTACCGCACCGAGCGCGCCAACATCGCCCTGGCGCGGCACATCCTCGTGCCGAGCCCGCATACGCGGGACATCCTCGTCCGGGACTATGCCGCACCGCCCGGAAGCATCACCATCGCACCACCTGGCGTGGATCGCCCTGCGCGTGCACGGGCCCCCTCGGATCCGCCGCTGATCCTGAGCATCGGGTTGCTGCATCCGCGCAAAGGGCACGACATTCTGCTCGATGCGCTCGCGCAGATAACAGCCGAGCCCTGGAGGGCTGTGATCGCAGGCCGCGCCCATGACCCGGCCCATGCGGAGGCATTGCGCGCGCAGTGCCGTGATCTGGGGCTGGAGGAACGGGTCCGCTTCGCCGGTGAAGTCTCCGTGGACACGCGTGACCAGCTCTATGCCGAGGCCACCCTCTTTGCGCTCGCGACACGCTACGAAGGGTACGGGATGGTCTTTGCCGAGGCGCTGACCAACGGCGTGCCGATTGTGGCGACGCGCGGGGGAGCTGTCCCGGACACGGTCCCCACCGAGGCCGGCCTGCTCGCGGCCGTTGCCGATGCGTCGGCCTTTGCGGCCGCTCTGAAGGAGGTCCTGACCGACGCCGCGCGCCGTTCTGCTCTCGCCGAGGGCGCCGCCGCCGCCGCACGGGCCTTGCCCGGCTGGGACGACACCGCAGCTATCGCAAGCAAGGTGTTGCAATCTCTGTGAACCGTGGACGCTACACGCCGAGATACCGTTCCGCCACATCGCCCGCGACCGCGCGGATCGGCCCCTGCCAGACGCTGACGCCCTTTTCCAGGATCACCGCACGGTCGGCGACCTGCGCCAGCTCGGCGAGCGCCTTGTCCACCACAAGGAGCGACAGTGCCTCTTCGCGCTTCAGCCTGCCCAGGGCGGCCCAGATCTCGGCCCGTATGACAGGCGCGAGCCCCTCCGTTGCCTCATCCAGAAGCAGGAGGCGCGGATTCGTCATCAGCGCGCGCCCGATGGCCAGCATCTGCTGCTCACCGCCCGAGAGAGATCCCGCAACCTGGCCCTCCCGCTCCCCCAGGCGCGGAAAGAGCGCAAAGACGGCGCGCATATCCCATGGCCCGGGACGCGCGGCGGCGATGAGGTTTTCGCGCACCGTCAGCGGGGCAAAGCAGCGCCGCCCTTCCGGCACAAGGCCGAGCCCCGCGCGCGCCGCGCGATGGGGCGGTAAGGCAGCCATGTCCGTGCCGTCAAAGAGCACCTCTCCGCCGCGGTGCTGCAGGAGCCGGCAGATCACCTTGATCGTCGTGGATTTCCCCATGCCATTGCGTCCCATCAGCGCGACGACCTCGCCCGCCTCAACGCTGAAATCCACGTCAAAGAGCGCCTGCGACGCACCATAGAACGCGCTGACATGATCAAGGACCAAGCGGCTCACGGCGCCCTCTCCTCGCCGAGATACGCGCGACGGACCTCCGGGTTGCGCCGGACCTCGTCGACGGTGCCGCTCGCGATCACCGCGCCCGAAACGAGCACGCTGATCCGGTCGGCCAGGGCAAACACCGCATCCATGTCGTGCTCGACAAGCAGGATCGGCGCGCGCGCCCTCAGCCCGTCCAGGAGCGACGTCAGTGCGCGCGTGCCATCTGCCCCAAGTCCGGCCATGGGCTCGTCCATCAGAAAGGCGCGGGGCTGCAGCGTCAAAGCTACGGCGACCTCCAGCTGTCGTCGTTGCCCGTGCGAGAGCTCCGATGCAACGATGCCGGCGTGGTCCGCGAGCCCCACGTCCGCGAGCGCAGTCTCCGCCTGCCCGCGCAGCTCCGGGTCGCCCAGCACAGGCCGCAGCAGCCCGCCAAACGCCGTGCCACGCCGCCCCAGAGCACCCAGCACCGCGTTTTGAAGGACGGTGGCCTCCATCATGAGCGCCGAGATCTGAAACGTGCGCCCCAGGCCCGCCCGCGCGCGCGCCACAGTGCCTAGTCCGGTGACGTCGCGGCCCTCAAGCCAAACGCGACCCGCGTCCGGCGCCAATTCCCCGGTGATCTGCGCGATCAGGGTCGACTTGCCCGCGCCATTCGGACCGATGAGCGCGTGGATCTCGCCCGCGCGCAGGTCGAGGGTCACGTCGCGCGATGCGACGACGGCTCCGAAATGCTTCGTCAGCCCACGTGCTTGCAGCACCGCGTCTGCCCCAGCCTCAGGCACGTGCCTGGCCCAGCAAGAGCCCGACGATCCCGCCGCGCGCAAAGAGCACCATCCCCAGCAAGATGGCCCCCAGATAGATCAGCCAGTAATCCGAAACGCCGCCGAGCCAATGCTCTAGCGCGATGAACGACGCCGCACCCACAATCGGCCCGGCAGCTCGCCCCACCCCGCCGAGAATGACAAAGATCATGATCTCACCCGACGTCTGCCAGCTGAACATGACCGGGCTGACGAAGCGGTTGAGATCGGCAAACAGCGCACCCGCCAAGCCGGTCAACGCTCCGGAAATGACAAAGGCCGTAAGACGCGTGCGAAACGGGTCAATGCCAACGGCGGCAAGCCGCCGATCGTTCTGCCGCGCTGCGGAGAGCGCCAGGCCGAACGCAGAGCGATGGAGCATTCCGTAAAGACCGACCGCGCCGAGCAGCACCGCATAGACCAGACCGAAGAATTGGATCGGGTCGAGCGTGTTGAGGCCTGGAAAGTCGTTGCGGATGTAGATCGAGAGCCCGTCCTCGCCGCCATAAGCGGGCCAGGACACCATGAAATAAAAGAACATCTGCCCGAAGGCCAAAGTGATCATGATGAAGTAGACACCCGTCGTTCGCAGGCTCAAGAGCCCGATGCCGAGCGCTGCCAGGGCCGAGGTCGCGAGCGCGACAAGCCAGATCACCGGCATCGAATTGGTGCCGCCGATCTGCAGCGGCCATTCGGCGAGCGGCAGAAAGAGCTGCGCGTGGTGGGCCAGAATGCCCATCGCGTAGCCTCCAATCCCGAAGAAGGCCGCATGGCCGAGCGAAACGAGGCCCCCCATTCCAAGCGCGATGTTGAGCCCGATGCCTGCGATGGCAAAGATCGCCGCGCGCGTGGCCAGCGTAATGGTAAAGGGCTCACCCGCCGCCTCGGCCCAAAGGACGATGGCCAGGAACGCGGCCAGGACCGCGAGCGTCAGCCCGGTCTCACGCCCCATGTCAGACTGTCCCAAAGAGGCCACGCGGGCGGACAACCAGCACCCCGGCCATCAGGATGTAGATCGCCATGGAGGCAAGCGAGGCGCCGACGGTTGTCGCGGCCGCGGGGTCCATGACCCAGCCGAAGACCACCGGCAGCAGTGTCCGGCCGAGCGTGTCCGTCACGCCCACCAGGATCGCCCCGACGAGCGCGCCTCGGATAGAGCCGATCCCGCCGATCACGATCGTAACGAAAGCCAGAATCAGCACTGGCTCGCCCATTCCCACCTGGACGGATTGCAACGCTCCGATCAAGGCGCCCGCTAGCGCCGCCAAGGCAGCGCCGAGCGCAAAAACGTGCAGGTAGAGCCGGTCGATATCGACGCCGAGGGCTGCGATCATCTCGCGATCCGCCTCACCGGCGCGGATCTGGACACCCAGCCGCGTCCGGGCAATCAGCAGAAACAGCAAGGCCGCGATGGTCAACCCAACGCCGATCAAGGCAAGACGGTACGCCGGATAGTCGATCCCGAAGGGCAGCGACACCGGGCCGGAGAGCCAGGGCGGCACATCGAGGTACAGCGGGAAGGATCCGAACGCCCATCGCGTGGCCTCAGAAAAGATCAGGATCAAGGCAAATGTCGCCAGCACCTGATCGAGATGATCGCGCTGGTAGAGCCGCCGGATCACCAACCGCTCGACAAGCGCTCCAGCGAGTGCCGCGGCCCCGAGGGCCGCCGCCAGACCGATCAGGAAAGAGCCCGTTGCCGACGCCGCTGCCGCAGCGGCAAATGCTCCGATCATGTAAAGCGATCCGTGGGCAAGGTTGATCAGCCCCATCACACCAAAAATCAGTGTCAACCCAGCTGCCATGAGAAACAGCATGACCCCAAACTGAAGCCCGTTCAGGATCTGCTCGAGAAGCAGTACGAAAGTCAGGGCGAGCTACCTTTCCTCAGGCACGCAGCTTTGGGACGGAGCGACGAATTTTCGTACGAAAATTCGCTCCCCGCTCCGGCGTCAGGGATTCATAAAGTGGGGTTAGAGCGGGCACTCCGCCGCATAAGCGTCCGCGTGCTTTTCCAGCGCGGTTCCGATCACTCGATTGGTGAAGACGTCTCCTTCCTGCACCACTTCGCGCACATAAATGTTCTGTACCGGATGGTTGTTCGTTCCGAATGCGAACTCTCCCCGCGTCGAATCGAATTCAGCCGCTTTGAGGGCTCCTCGGAATGCGTCAAGGTCGCTGACATCTGCTTTCTCGAGTGCAGACAGCAAAAGCAGCCCTGTATCAAATCCTTGGCTGGCGTAGAGCGAGGGCAGCCGGCCGTACTCTGCCGAGAATGCATCGACGAAGGCTACGTTAGCGGCGTTGTCCAGATCTTTGGACCATTGCGACGTATTGACGACGCCCAGCGCCGCGTCTCCCACGGCCTGCAAGATCCCCTGATCAAAGGAAAACGCGGGCCCGATCACAGGAAGGTCCACACCCGAGTCCGCGTATTGCTTAAGAAACGAAATGCCCATGCCGCCCGGCAGGAAGAAGAAGACGGAATCCGCGCCCGAGGCACGGATCTGCGCGATCTCGGCGGCATAATCCGTCTGCCCGAGTTGGGTGTAGATCTCGCCCGCGAGATCCCCTTCGTAGAACCGCTTGTAGCCTGTCAGCGCATCCTGACCGGCAGGATAGTTCGGCGCGAGGATGAAGGAATTGCCATAGCCGGCCTGGTTGGCGTAGGCGCCCGCCGCTTCGTGCAGGTTGTCGTTCTGCCAGGCCACATTGAAGTAGTTCTCGTGGCATCCGCGCCCGGCCAGTTGCGACGGGCCGGCATTGGGCGACAGGTAGATCTTGCCCTGGTTCAACGCCGAGGGGATGACCGCCATAGCAAGGTTCGACCAGATGATGCCCGTCAGCACGTCGACCTCCTCGGCCTGGATCATCTTGTCAGCCAATTGGACGGCGATGTCCGGCTTGCGCTGGTCGTCCTCGATCACAACCTCGATGTCGTCGCGACCCGATTGTGCGATTGCGAGCAGGAAGCCGTCGCGCACGTCGATGCCGAGCCCGGCGCCTCCGCCCGACAGCGTGGTGATCATGCCGACCTTCACGTCGGCCAGAACCGGTCCCGCCGCGAGCGCGGCCATCGCTGCACCGGCGCAAAGCGTCTTCAGGAATGTCTTTTGCATGCTGTGTCCCTCCCCGGGGTCTTATTCTGACGACGTTCTACAGGCCCGGCGCAGGCTTTGCCAATGACTTGCATCCGTCGCGCCACAGGCGCAGGCTTCGAGCATTGAGAGGGCCCATGACTGACACAGAATCCCTGATCGCCGCCGCCCGCGCGGTGCGCGCCAATGCCCACGCCCCCTACTCCGGGTTTCCGGTGGGCGCGGCGCTACGCACAATGTCGGGCGCTGTGCACATCGGCTGCAACGTCGAGAACATCGCCTACCCCGAAGGCACCTGCGCCGAGGCGGGCGCCATCGCGGCGATGGTCGCGGCAGGCGAGCGCGAGATCGCGGAACTGGCTGTCATCGCGGACAGCCCAACGCCCGTCCCCCCCTGCGGCGGCTGCCGCCAGAAGATCGCCGAGTTCGCCCAAGCGGACGTCCGTGTGACGCTGGCGACGCTCTCGGGGGCGACGCTGACGCTGACGGTCGCCGAGCTCCTGCCCGGCGCGTTCGACGCCAGCCACATGGGGGGCTGAGGTGGACGCCCGCGCCATCCTGTCGGCCCTGCGCCGCGGCGAGACGCTTGACGCGGAGGCCGCGCGCTGGTTTGCCACCGCCATCGCCGCGGGCAATGTCAGCGACGCCCAGACCGGCGCCTTCGCGATGGGCATCTGCCGCGCGCCGCTCTCGCGCGCGGCCCGTGTCGCGCTCACCGAGGCGATGCGCGATTCGGGCGACGTGCTGGCCTGGGACCTGCCGGGCCCAGTGGTCGACAAGCACTCCACCGGCGGCGTGGGCGATTGCGTCTCGCTGACGCTCGCACCGGCGCTCGCGGCTTGCGGTGTCTACGTGCCGATGATCTCGGGGCGCGGGCTCGGGCATACCGGCGGAACGCTCGACAAGCTCGAAGCGATCCCCGGCTACCGGACCGATGTGTCAGAGGCCGAGTTCCGCACCGTCGTGCGCGACACCGGGGCCGCCATCGTCAGCGCATCGGCCGCCCTCGCCCCGGCCGACAAACGGCTCTACGCGACACGGGATGTGACGGGCACGGTCGAGAGCATCGACCTGATCACCGCGTCCATCCTCTCCAAGAAGCTCGCCGCGGGGCTTGATGCGCTGGTGCTCGATGTCAAATGCGGCTCTGGCGCCTTCATGAAGACGCGGGCCGAGGCGCAGGCGCTCGCGCGCGCCCTCGTCGAGACGGCGAATGGCGCGGGCTGCCGCACCTCCGCCTGGATCACTGCGATGGACCAGCCGCTGGTCACCGCCGCGGGCAATGCGCTGGAGGTGGCCGAAGTGATGGAGACGCTCACCGTCACCTATGTCACCTCGCCGCTCTGGGAGATCACGGTGGCGCTCGGGGCCGAGGCGCTCGCGCTGGCAGGGATCGACGACGGGCGCGCGAAGATCGACGCCGCCCTGCGCTCCGGCGCCGCGGCCGAGCGCTTTGGCGCCATGGTCGCGGCGCTTGGCGGCCCGGCGGACTTTCTCGATCGCTGGCGGGACCGGCTGCCGGGCGCCCCGTTCACGCGCGCCGTGGCCCCGTCGCAGCCCGGCTTCATCGACCGGATCGACACCGAGGCACTGGGGCTCGCGGTCGTGCACCTCGGCGGCGGGCGGCTCAAGGAGACCGATCGGGTCAACCCGGCGGTGGGGCTGAGCCGGATCGCGGGGCTCGGCGAGGAGGTTGGGCCAGAGCGGCCGCTGGCCCTGATCCACGCCGCCAGCGAGGCGGAGGCGGACGCGGCGGAGGCCCGTATCCGGGCGGCGTTCACCCTCGGGGCGGAGGCGGCGGACCCGCCAGAGCTGCTGCTCGAGCACATCGGGCCCGGCGCCGCCGACCCGGTACCGGCCCACGCAAAGCAAGGCCCGCCATGAGCCGCGCGTTCCTCGTCGTTATTGACTCGGTGGGCGCCGGTGGCGCTCCGGACGCGCATCTCTTCTCCAGCGGGGGCCAGCCCGACACCGGGTCCAACACCCTCGCCCACATCGCCGAAGCCTGCGCGGCGGGGCGCGCCGAGACGGGTCGCTCCGGTCCTCTCACGCTTCCGCATCTCGATCGGCTGGGGCTCTCGGCGGCCGTTAAGCTCGCCAGCGGGGCGGAGATGCCGGGCCTGGGGGCCGCGCCCGAAGGGCTCTGGGGCGCGGCCGAGGAGGTCTCGCCGGGCAAGGACACGCCGTCGGGTCACTGGGAGCTCGCGGGCGTCCCCGTCCCCTGGGACTGGCACACCTTCCCCGAAACCGTGCCGACCTTCCCCGAAGACCTCACTGCCGCCGCCTGCGCGGCCGCCGGGACCGAGGGCATCCTCGGCAATTGCCACGCCAGCGGCACCGAGATCATCGCCCGGCTCGGGGAGGAGCATATCCGGTCCGACTGGCCGATCTGCTACACCTCCGCCGACAGCGTCTTTCAGATCGCCGCCCACGAGGAGGCCTTCGGGCTCGAACGCCTCTTGCAGATGTGCCGCACACTCGCGCCGCGCCTGCACGCGATGAAGGTGGGGCGCGTCATCGCCCGCCCCTTTGTCGGCACGCCCGGCGCGTTCGAGCGCACGACCAACCGGCGTGACTACGCCATCGCGCCCCCCGCGCCGACGCTCTGCGACTGGGCGCAGGCGGCCGGGCGTACGGTGCACGCGGTGGGCAAGATCGGCGACATCTTCTCGATGAAGGGCATCACCGATGTGGCGAAGGGCAGCGACGCGGAGCTGATGGACCACCTCGCCCGGCTGGTCCAATCCGCCGAGGACGGGGCGCTGGTCTTCGCCAACTTCGTCGAGTTCGACTCGCTTTACGGCCATCGCCGCGATGTCTCCGGCTATGCCCGCGCGCTGGAGTGGTTCGACGCCCGGCTCGGGGCGCTGCTGGGCGAGCTGCGGCCCGACGATCTGCTGGTGGTCACGGCCGACCATGGCAACGACCCGACGTGGCATGGCACCGAGCACACCCGCGAGCGGGTGCCCGTGCTCGCCGCAGGACCGCGCAGTGGGCCGCTGGGGATCGTGCCGTTCACAGGAGTGGCCGCCGTCGTGGCCGACCACCTCGGTCTGCCCCCGCGCTGAGCCCCCGTCGTCGGGTTAGGTCCCGCCAGATCTCTGAGCGTCGTCATCGCGACGCGGCCTCACACGCAGCGGCGGGCTTAGGCCCAGCGCGGGACCCTTAGCCGATGGAGCGTGGCAGCGCTCCGACAGCACAGCCCGGATGGGCGTCGCCCCGCCCGCACCTGCACCGGCAGCACGCCGTCTCTGGCCCTCGGCCCGGCGCTCGGCTACGAGGGGAGAACGGCGGAGGCAGGAAAAGGACAGACCGGTGACCACGTTCCCAAAGGTCGAGCTGCACCTCCATCTCGAGGGTGCCGCCCCCCCGGCTCTGATCCGCGCCATCGCCGCTGAAAAGGGCGTTGACCTCAGCGGCATCTTCAACACCGACGGCAGCTATGCCTTCCGCAACTTCGCCGCCTTCCTCAAGGTATACGAGGCCGCGACGTCGGTGCTTACGACGCCCGAGGAATTCGCCCGCCTGACCCGCGCCATCTGCGAGGAGCTGGCCGAGCAGGGCGTGATCTACGCCGAAACCTTCATCTCGCCGGACTTTTGCGGCGGCGGCGACGTGGCCGCGTGGCGCGACTACCTCGCCGCCATCGAGGACGCGGCCCACGCGGCCCAGGCTGCGGGTGGCCCGATCCTTAAGGGCATCGTGACCTGCATCCGCCACTTCGGCCCCGACGCCGCCAAGGCCCCGGCCCTCTGCGCGGCGGAAACGCGGGGCGAGATGATCGTCGGCTTCGGCATGGGCGGAGACGAGGGCATGGGCCGTCAGGGCGACTACGCCTGGGCCTTTGACTGCGCGCGCGAGGCCGGGCTGCACCTGACCACCCACGCGGGCGAATGGGGCGGGCCGGAGAGCGTCCGCGACGCGCTCGACGACCTGCGCGTGGCCCGCATCGGCCACGGGGTGCGCGCCATCGAGGACCCCGCGCTGGTGCAACGCCTCGCCGATGAGGGCGTCGTGCTCGAGGTCTGCCCGGGCTCCAACGTGGCCCTCGGGCTCTACCCCTCCGTCACCGCGCACCCGATCGCCAAGCTGCGGGAGGCGGGCGTACTCGTCACCGTTTCGACAGACGATCCGCCCTTTTTCCACACCACGCTCACCGCCGAATACGACGCGCTGGCCGCGGCCTTCGGCTGGGAGGAGGCGGATGCCAAGGCGCTCAATGTCGCCGCCGCCCGCGCCGCCTTCTGCGACGAGACCACCAAAACGACCCTGCTCAAGACACTGGACGCTGCCCCATGACCATTGGCCAAGACCACCTGACAATCGTCGATCACCCGCTCATCCAGCACAAGCTGACGATCATGCGCGAGCGCGACACGTCGACGAAGTCGTTCCGTCAGCTCCTGCGCGAGATCAGCCAGCTTCTGGCCTATGAGGTGACGCGCGAGATGCCGATGACCACCAAGGTGATCGACACGCCGCTCTGCGAGATGGAGGCCCCCACGCTTGCGGGCAAGAAGATGGCGCTGATCTCGATCCTGCGCGCGGGCAACGGTCTGCTCGACGGCGTGCTGGAGCTGATCCCCGCGGCGCGCGTCGGCTTCGTCGGGCTCTACCGCGACCCCGAAACGCTCCAGCCGGTGCAGTACTATTTCAAGGTGCCCGACGATCTGGAGGGGCGGCTCGTGATCTCTCTCGACCCGATGCTCGCCACCGGCAATTCCTCCGCCGCCGCCATCGACCTGCTCAAGGAAGCGGGCGCGACTGACATCCGCTTCCTCTGTCTTCTGGCGGCCCCCGAGGGCGTGGCCCGCATGAAGGAGGCGCATCCCGATGTGCCGATCGTAACGGCGGCGCTCGACGAGCGGCTCAACGACCATGGTTACATCGTCCCCGGTCTGGGCGACGCGGGCGACCGGATGTTCGGCACGAAGTGAGCCCGCGCGGGTCGCCTCGCTGCGACCGGACCTCTCGCACACGCGCCCCCTTCTCGAATCGGCCATCGTCGACGATGCTGTCTCAAACCAAGGGGATACACATGGCCCACCTTTCATCACGCCTCTTCCCGGCTGGCGCTATCACGCTCGCCGTGCTTCTGGCCGCTCCGGCGGCGGTCGCGCAATCTTCGGGGTCGGGCGCCACGGCGCAGGGGTTTAGCGCACCCGCGCCGCTTTTGCGCTTTGGGCCCCCCGAGGGCTGGGAATTCGCCTTCGACGACGGGCGACTTAACCCGCAGCGCGGCCAACGAACCGCACGGGGCGACGCGCAATCCTCTCAGCTCTGGACGGACACGGTGCCGCGCCGGGCGATCCCGCTCCCCGCAGGCACCGTGCTGCCAATGGCGGGCGGGGCCGACTGAGGCCGACAGCGCCGCCGCGGGCCACGCCCGGCTCGCACCGATCAGTCGCGCGCCGCACAGATCTCCTGGAGCGCCGCCCAATCGGCAGGGCGCATCAGCGGGCGAGCCTCTTTGCCCCGCATGGGATCTGCTTCGATCAGCGACAGCACCGTCTCTCCGGTGACATCGCGCGCGTAGGCGAAAGGTGCCGTTGACAGCCGCGCCTCGGCGAACCGGGCCAGGAGCGCGGCTTCGTCGACCGGGCTCTCCTCGCCCGTCATCAGCGCCTCGGCATAGCGGTCCAGCGCGCCCCCGGGCAAATGACCAGTCGTCAGCACCTGCGCCGTGGCGAAGGGGCCCGCCGCGCGCAACACCGCCCCCAAGGGCGGCGATACGTCCGCCCGCAGGTCGGCTTCCAACAGATGTCCGGCCAGAACCTCCGGCGTCTCGAAATCCTCGACCAAAGATCGGCCAACCAGAACGATCCCCCCCGGCAGGAATCGCGCCCCCTCGACCCCGTCGGGCAGAACGACGATGCCAGGCCACGCGCCACCTCGTGCCCACAGGGCGGGCTCGGCGCGCGCTGCCACGTCCGAACGGGTTGCTCGGATCTTTGCGAAACGGCTCTGCGGGGTCAGCATGGCGGCAAGGTCCGCCAGCGCGCGGTCAGCCTGCGGCGCTCGGCAGGGCGCGGCCGAGACCCGCGCCAATGCCTCGACCACCTCTCCCCCGATCTCCGCCCGCGTCGGCTCCGGCAGGACAGCGACCGCGTGGGACACAAGTGCCTCCGGCAGCCACCACGTTGTCAGCGCAACCGAGCCCACGATCGCCGCAGCCAGCGCCAGCAGCCGTACGCGACCAGTGCGCGGCCGGGCCCGCGCCACAGCGCGACGGACGGTCTCGATCGCGTCGATCATCGT